>JBBQFC010000040.1:0-28669 GCA_038321615.1 Flavobacteriales bacterium
TCTTCAGAATTCGAAAAATAGAAAACGATGAACATTTTGCCGACTGCAAACAAGACTGCGACGGAATTAGCGAGCCACGCGTAAATTTTGCACAAGGCTATCGAATCTATTATAAAGAAAAGGACGGAAGAGTCATTGTTCTGCTGATTGGCGGGAACAAATCGACTCAACAACAAGACCTTGCGAAAGCGAAAGAAATCTGGAAAGAATTAAACAACTAGAAAAATGAAAGCTTCAAAATTTGATGTAGCTGATTATTTTGACAGCAAAGAAATGATTGCTGAATATCTCAATACTGTTCTTGAAGAGAGAGATAAGGAAGACGTAATTAAGGCAATTGGACGCATTGCAAAAGCGATAGGAATGACCAAAATAGCGGAAGTGCCGGGATTGAGCAGACCGAGTTTGTACAAAGCACTGTCGGACGGAGCAAAACCTCAGTTTGCCACAATTATGAAAGTTTTGAAAGCAACAGAAGGGCAAATCCAGGTAAACCCAATAGCTCCCTGAAAAAATAACACACCACAGCATTCTCTAAAGTGCATACCCTCCGGGCTACGCACTAACCAATTGCCGTTGATGCTATCGGTATCGAAATTAAAAACCCTTGCTTAAGACGCTAAATATCAAAGGACTACCAAAGCGATAATCCTTACGAAGTTAAACGGGTCTTTTGATGTAACAGCCTGGAATCTACTCCCAAATCTGCTCCAATTCTTCGAGCGATTTACCCTTCGTTTCGGGAATCATTCGGTAGACGAAAACGATGGTAACCACGCAGAAAAACCCAAAAATGAAGTAGGGGAGTGAGCCGTTGAAAATCGTTTCATTCACATTGGTCTTTACCAATATTGGGAATACGCTGGCAACAATTCCATTGAAAAGCCATTGCGCTGCAACGGCGATCGACATCGCGATACCGCGAATCTTATTGGGAAACATTTCGGAAAGAAGCACCCACGTAACCGGCCCCATGGAGAGCGCAAAAGAGGCAATGAAAATCAAAATTCCGATCAGGGAAACGATGCCAAGCTGGCCGGTGTAGAGTGATAAACCTACAGTAAGCAAACCAACGAACATGCCCGTGGCACCAACCATAAGCAACGGCCTTCGACCCCATTTATCTACGGAGTAAATGGCCACGAACGTGAAGACCAAATTAACCAGCCCCAATAGAATTTGCTGCTTCAACGCATCTTCCGGTCCGTAACCCAAGGCATTGCTGAATATTTCGGCACCGTAATACAGAATGGCGTTGATGCCTGTAACTTGCTGAAGTATGGAAAGGGTGACCCCAATAAATAAGACGGTGCGGTACTTGGGTGCCAAGGGCGATGCCTTTTCTACGCTCTCGCCGGCCGTAAGCGAGCGCTGAATTTCGCGATACTCTTGCTCGGCTACTTCGTCGGAGTCGTTCATTTTGTGGAGAATAACCCGAGCTTCTTCATTGCGGCCTTTGAGCATGAGCCAACGTGGCGAGTTTGGTACAAATAGCAACAGAATGAAGAAAAGGGAAGAGGGAACCAGTTCGGACCAGAACATTATTCGCCAGCCGCGATCTACGTTGTAATCGTGTATGGCACTCAAGGCTTCGGGCGAAAGATTGGTGGTGTCGCCCCCTCCAATAAAATAAGTGGCCAAAAAAACCACGAAAAAACCTACCACAATAGCCAGTTGATAATAGCTCACTAAGCGGCCACGCAATTTAGGAGGCGCTATTTCGGCGATGTACATCGGAGCGGTCATGCTCGCAATGCCCAGGCCTATACCGCCAATTATTCTAAAAATTACGAGCGTATTGAGCGTTTCGGGAATACCCGAGCCCCAAGCCGAAATAGTAAATAACAGCGCTGATAGGAGCAGCGCGTACTTCTGACTGAGTCGGCTGATAAGAAATCCGGCTATAGCTGCGCCAAACAGACACCCGAATAATGCGCTTCCCACGGCCCAACCTTGCTCGCTGGCGCTAAACCCAAAATACTCGGTAAAGTAAAGTTGAGAACCGCCAATTACTCCTGTATCATATCCGAAAAGTAGCCCGCCAAGGGCGGCGACGAAGGTAATAGCGAGAATGTAGACTTTGGCGCTACGCGTTCGCGCTCCGCCGTCCGACGGCACTTTCAGGGTTTCTGTCATAAGTACAAAAAAGAAGATTTTGCCAAATATATCGAATGCACCCACAGCAGCAACATATTTGGCAAATCAACTTTCGACTTTCAATAAAAGCGCAATTCTAATTAGAAATAGGCTTTCTCTCCTTTGGCTTTTGGATAATCGGTGTACCCTTTCTCTCCCGGCGTGTAGAATGTATCAAAATCGGGCTGATTTAACTCCAAATCGTGCTCCATGCGGTAGACCAAATCGGGATTTGCCAAATAGGGACGTCCAAATGCAGCCAGTGTACCGTAGCCTGTGTCAATAGCTTCGTTGGCCGACTTTTTATCCAACCCTCCGCTTGCGATCATTGCGCCACCAAAAGCCTTTGATATGGTTTCCTTTATTCCGGAAGGTACTGCCGGAGCACCCATGGTGCCGTGATCAACCAAATGAATGTAGATCAAACCTAATTTTGCGAAAGTGGCAGCCAATTCCTTGTACTGGGCTTGCATTCCTTCGAAATTTGGATCCATATCGTTGAAAACGCCACCTGGAGAAAGTCGGATGCCTGTGCGCTCTCCACCGGTTGCCGCCACTACTTTGGTAGCAACTTCAATGGCGAATCGATTGCGGTTTTCGGCTGTGCCACCATATTGGTCTGTGCGCTTATTGCTAGCCGGATTTAAGAATTGCTCGATTAAATAGCCATTTGCTCCATGGAGTTCAACCCCGTCGAATCCGGCTTCTACGGCATTTTTAGATGCTTTGACGTACTCATCGATGGCATGGGCGATATCGCCAAAAGTCATCTCTTTAGCCAGCGGATAACTCTGCTCGCCTTCCTGGTCGGTGTACATTTTGCCGCTCAGTTCTACTGCCGAAGGAGCCAGTATTTCGGCTCCCGAAGCCATATTTAACGGGTGCGATACCCTGCCGGTATGCATCAATTGTAGGAATATTTTACCCCCTTTGGAATGAACGGCAGAAGTCACTTTTTTCCAGCCTTCCATCTGCGCATCGCTAAAAGCGCCTGGAATACGGGGATAGCCAAGACCATTAGGAGAAGGTGAAGTTCCTTCTGTAATTATTAATCCAGCTTCGGCGCGCTGCGCGTAATAATCTGCCATCAGATCGTTTGGAATATTGTCGATCGCCCGCGAGCGCGTCATTGGCGCCATAACTACTCTATTTGCAAGTTGTAAATCGCCCAATTTAATAGGTGTAAAGAGTTTCATAATAGAATTGTGTTTTGGACAAATCTAACCTCAATGCCAGCGAAAGGTTCTCTATTTCGAGTCAATTAACCTTTTTTGATCTAATGTTCGTTCAAAGAAAAAATTTGTCCGAAAAGAGCGCCAGGCGATTTATCCTTAGCCGATGTTAAAATTGTTAAATCACTATTTCATTCTGATCGTTAGAGACTTGCATTTTCGCGTGTTACCCAAACGTTATGATTATCTGAAATTTTTGTCTGAAATGAATCTAAATAGAGCAATAATTACAGTTAATTAATTGATATATAATTATTTAACATTTAGTTAAGGTTGGGGGTCGCTCGGTTGAACATAACAAAACGGTAAAGTCTTTTCTGCCGCTAAGCGCATAGATCAAGTTCAACTTTGTCGGACTAAATATTAAACCAAATACTTAATCAGATGAAAAAATTAAACGCTTTCGTGTCGCTCGGACTCATCTTCGGTGTGGCGCTCCTTTCCATTTCCTTGACGGGAAGTCCGTCTGGAAGAAGTTTCAGTTTCTTAAGATCGTCAGCCGCCAGCAAAGTTGCTGAGAAGGTTGTGGTAGAGAAACCCACCGCACCCACTGCTTCTGCAGCCGCTCCAGTTGTGGAAATGCTTCCTCCCGGCGACGAGGTTACGCTAACGACCGAATTTCTAATTACGTCTGGCACAGACGATGCCGAGATGAATGTGCTCACGGGCGAAATGGATCTTGGGAGCTCAGACATTGAGCTTACCCGCGATGGCTCTACCGAACAAGGTATTGGCCTTCGCTTTTCGAATATAACTATTCCTGCAGGAGCTACCATTACCGAAGCTTACATTCAAGTAACGGTTGACGAAGTAAATACCGACGGCGTTGTAAACGTGTTGATACTGCTCGAAGATGCTGTAAATGCTGCGACTTACAGTTCAGCCATCGGCAACTTATCGAGCCGTTCGAGCTATGTTGGCGATGTTCCAACAATCTGGCAGCCAGGCTCATTTGCCGCGGTAAACGACGCTGGTCTCGATCAGCGTACGCCCGATTTGAGTCACTTTTTGACCTACTTAATAAACGAACCAGGTTGGGCAGCAGGCAATCCTGTTTCATTCCTTATGGTAGACCCATTTGTACTCGACGTCCCTGGTTTTACCGGAAATGGAGCCTTTAAGCGTGTCTTCAAAACGTACAATAACAACCCAACTTTTGCTGCTAAACTCGTAGTGACTTACACGGCTGCTGATGCTTATGCAAACGGAAATTTCCCAGTGGAAGCTGGCAGCTCTTGGTTGTACAATGACCTTGGCGTTGATCTTACTGCCGAAGCTTGGACTACACTGGGATACAATGATGAAGAGTGGTACTGGGGCGATGCGAAATTAGGTTACGGCGATGGCGATGAAGTCACCGTTTTGGATTTCGGACCAGATGCTTCCAACAAATACCCTACTTACTACCTACGCCACAAATTCAATGTGGAAGATGCTGGAACTTTCGAATCGCTTGTATTTAACGTACGCCGCGACGACGGAGCGGTAGTGTACGTGAATGGTACCGAAGCTTTCCGCATGAATATGCCGGAAGGCGAGATCGGTTTTAATACGTTGGCCAGCTCGGCTGTAGCGGGCGCCGCTGAGACGAATTTCTTCCAGATCATCACTGAAAATCTTCTGGTTACAGGTGAGAATATTATCGCAGTGGAACTTCACCAATCGGCCGTAAGCAGTTCAGACCTTGGTTTTGACATGAGCGTAACGGGTGATCTGCTTCCACTTGAAGCAGCCACTTACCCGCTCGCTCAAAACTCACAATGGAATTACCTCGACAATGGCGCCGATCTTTTTGGAACGAATTGGGCTACAACTGCGTTTGACGACTCAGATTGGGTTTATGGTCAAGGACCGCTTGGTTATGGTGACCCGATGAATACCGTTGTTTCTTTCGGTCCGGACGCAAACAACAAATATGTAACCACCTATTTCCGTCGCGGTTTAATGGTAAACCTTGCCGAGCTGGGAGAACAAGTAGTATTTGGTCTTCGTCGCGATGATGGTGCCGTGGTTTATGTAAATGGCGTAGAAGCTTTCCGCGATAATATGCCCGAAGGTCAAATTACCTACCTATCTGAAGCGCCTGCAACTATTGCCGGATCTGCTGAAACTACCTATTTCCAGTTTCTGGTGAGCACCGACATGTTTGTGGATGGCCTTAATCAAATCGCCGTTACGATTCATAACCGCGATGTGTTTAGCTCCGATCTTGGCTTCGATATGTTCATCGAAGATGCGCCCGTTATCAACCCACCTTTCGAATGCGCTGGCGAGCATATTAGTTGCTTCACGTCTATAGTCCCCACTTCGGAAACACCAACTATGCTTATTGCTACCGAGCATAATTTCCAGCAAATACTTAAGCAAGGTGATGCCTACATTACCGGCGAAGGAAGCCTTCCTGGAAATCACGATTTCACCGGCTATGTTCCTATTGCTGGCAGTAGCGAGCTCGGTTACCTTTCGGTAAATCATGAGACGTCTCCAGGTGGGGTTACCATTGGCAACATTCATTTCGATCCAACCACCAAATTGTGGGTATTGGATAATTCACGTGCTGTAGATTTCTTCAACTCCGATTTGGTAACTACCAACCGCAACTGTTCTGGTGGAATTACTCCTTGGGGCACTGTAATCACAGCGGAAGAAAACACCGGTGGAGCCGACGACAATGGCGATGGTTACCAAGACCGTGGCTGGTTAGTAGAAATTGACCCTGCCACAGCCGCGGTGGTCGACTATGAAAACGATGGCGTTCAAGATAAACTTTGGGCTATGGGCCGCATGAGCCATGAGAACGTAGTGGTTTCGAACGATATGATTACGGCTTATTATGGTGAAGATGGTGGCACCCAATGTGTTTACAAATTTATAGCCGACGCACCGGGCAACCTGAGTACAGGTACAGTTTATGTTCTAAGCTTAGACCTACCCCTGGTGAATGACGATCCTTCCGGTACAACAGCGACTTGGATCGAAGTGCCAAACACTACCCAGGAAGAACGCAACAACATTCGCTTTACTGCCGCAGCGCTTGGTGGTACCAATTTCAATGGTGTAGAAGACGTGGAAATTAACCCGATCACCGGTAAAATTTACTTCACATCAAAAGGCAAAGACCGCGTTTATCGCTTTACGGATAATGGTACAACTATTTCGAACTTTGAGACGTTCGTAGGTGGTACTTCCTATGCTATCAATACCGCCGAAGGTGTATTTATTGAGCCTTGGGGCGACGGAAACGACAACCTTACATTCGACGATTTGGGTAACCTTTGGGTTCTTCAAGATGGTGGTCGCAACTACATTTGGGTAGTTCGTACTACGCACACCCAAGCGAGCCCGCAAGTTGAAATTTTCTCTTCGTCGCCAGTTGGTTCAGAACCAACAGGTTTGACCTTCAGTCCAGACTACCGGTTTGGATTCTACTCGATTCAACACCCTGCATCAAGCAATCAGCCGCAAGTTGATGCTACCGGAAATGAAGTGGTATTTGACGCTTCGGCCGTGGTAATTTTCGCTCTGCGCGATGAACTCGGTACAAGCAATGTAGTAGAGGAGTGCACCGGCGATTACAGTTACTTCCTTGCTGATGTTGATGCCGATAGCATTTCTACTATTTACGGTGTAGAGCTCGACATGGCCGCTTCTACCGCTGCCCTTACTCCGCTAAAAACAGTAGATTACGAAGTACACGTAGCGTACAACAACACCGATAATCTCCTTTATATGGTGCGTTCACAAGGCGGTTCTTACCGTACGCTCGACGTTTCTGTGGCAGATGGTGAACTTGGGGCAGTGATCGAATTGAGCGATCCGCTCACAAAAGTTACCGCTGCCGTATTCAACGTAGATGGTAAACTCTTAATTGGCGACACCGACTCAGGCATTATTACCTCGGTAGATGCTGCCACAGGCGAGCGTTTCCCATTTGGTATGGCCAATGTATCGGGCGGTGACCTTTCTTTCGGTCTCGACGGTCAACTTTACCTTGCGTCGCGTATTGGCGGCGGTATTCTTTATACTGTAAACGTGGTTCTCGGCGAAAATGAAATGATCGGAACCCTTCCAGGTACTGTAACGGGTATGGCTACTATGCCAAACGGTAATCTACTTATTTCTGCAAAAGACGCCAGCCAATTGGTAGTGCGGGCTACAGATGGTTCAAACCCCGGGCAAGTGTTTAACCTTACTCTCAATGGCGAACCTTTCACCACTTTCAACGGAGACTTTGGTGCCGGTTGTGTTTCGGTAGAAGATGGAAACGGCGAAGGCGATGGATTAACTGGGAATAACTTCTCATCAGTAGGTGTAGACGAAATGGTAACTTCTAATACGCTTTATGCTCTACCAAATCCAACGGAAGGTGAATTGCAGATTATTTTCTCAACAGCCAATACAGACCAAACGCTTCTTGAAGTGTACGATCTAAATGGCCGATTGGTCGAAACCCTTTTCAATGGTGTATCTAAACAAGATATAAAATACCGTTTCGACTTTAACGGAAGCGCCTTACCAAACGGCATTTATATCTACCGACTTGTTACTACGAACCAAACGACTACTGAGAAATTCGTGATAGCGAGATAATATCTTAACCAATAGCTTTAACCAAATCCAGCCCCAGCAGCCGAAAGGTGCTGGGGCCTTGGGTTTTAAAGTCATTCTTTATTCCACCTTTTATTTCCACATCTTTGCATGAAAACACTCGTCTGCATAGCCGTTATTGGATTGATCATTACGCTGCTTTCCATCCTTAGCGCTTTCCGTATTCCCGAGCAAATAGTAGAAATCGATCAACGAGCCTGGAGTCAGGAATTGGCACAATCTATTGCTAAACTCAAACAAGTTGCTGAAGCTTACAACGAGCAAATCCTGCCCTTAGACAGTTTGAAATCGGCTGTAAGCCAAACGCGAGCGAGCTATAAGCGGGTGGAGTTTTTGATTGTTTATTCCTACCCCGATTATGTGGAAAGCCGCATAAATGGTGCGCCCTTGCTTCATATCAACCGTCATGGATCGCGCGCTGGAGTGGTTCAACCCGAAGGCTTGCAAGTGCTCGATGAGTTGATATTCGGTGACGAGCCTGAAGAAGAAAAACAAGAAATAGCTTCATTGGCAAATACGTTGGTGAACAGCTATACCACCTTGAAAAAAGATTTTGACAAGAAAAAATACGATTCTGACGACATAGTCCTTGCCATGCGACAAGAGATTGTTTCGATCATGAGCTTGGGAATCACCGGTTTCGATACCCCTGGATCGGCAAAGGGAATTTCAGAATCGCACGTTGCTTTGCAAGGGATTCAGCTTTTCGCCGACGCCTATTTTGCCGATCTTGAGTTGAAGGCAGCTTTAAATGCAGCGATTTCTTACTTGGAAAAGAACAGTGATTTCGAACGTTTTGATCGGACTCAATTTATTCGCGATTACCTCAATCCTATTTACGCTCGGCTCGCCGATCTTTATTCAGAAAGCCATGCGTTTAAGTCAAACAGTTCAACCGCATTAAACCCCTTGAGCCGGAATCTTTTTGCCGGCGATTTTCTCGATCCTTATTTCTACACCGAGCTGACCAAGCAAGAAGACAGCGATGCCCTGCGCGAATTGGGTGCCCGACTTTTTAACGAGCCCGATCTCAGCCTTTCTGGTTCATTGAGCTGCAAATCCTGTCACGATCCGGCGAAAGGCTTTACCGATGGGAAAAAGAAATCGATGAGCAACGTAGAAGGTAAAACCGTAGAGCGCAACTCCCCCACCTTGCTCAATGCCGTTTACGCCGATCGTTATTTTTACGATCTCCGCGCTTTTACGCTGGAGCAACAAGCAGAGCACGTTATCTTCAACGATCTGGAGTTCAACTCTGCCTATTCTGAAATTATAGATCGCCTTTCGACCGATCACAGTTATAAAATCGCAGTTGAAGCGGCCTATCCCAATCGCAAGCTCGACAGGGAGATGCTTTCAAAGGCGTTGGCGTCCTACGTGCTTTCGCTGCAATCGTTCGACAGCCCTTTCGATCGCTACATGCGCGGGGAAACAGAAGAAATTGCCGCAGAAGTAAAGGCAGGGTTTAATCTATTTATGGGAAAAGCAGCTTGCGGAACATGTCACTTTGCCCCGACCTTTGCAGGCCTAGTGCCGCCGCAATTTCAAAAGTCGGAGAGTGAAATACTCGGAGTCTTAGAAAGTCCGAAGGGAATGATGCGCAAACTCGATACGGATATGGGGCGAAATGCCAATAATCTGAGCAATGAAGAAGCATGGATTTACGATCGTTCGTTTAAGACTTCCACCGTGCGCAATGTGGCGCTCACAGCCCCTTACTTTCACAATGGTGCCTACACTACCCTGGAAGAAGTGATGGAATTTTACAACAAGGGCGGGGGAGCCGGCTATGGTCTCGAAGTCAAGAATCAAACTTTGTCGGGCGAGGCGCTTGGTCTGCATCCATCGGAGATTTCGGCCATCATAGCCTTTATGAATGCGCTCACGGATAATAGTGCAGGTGGGAAATCGGCTCAATTTGCTTATTAATTTAAGATATCCATTTCTTATGAAGCCTTATTTATCCTTCCTTATTTTACTTGGGAATACCCTTATCGGGAACTCGCAAAACCCCAAATTGCCGATTTATACCAGCGTTGCGCAGGCCTTGGCTACCGACACCAACGCCCTTCAGCTCAACCTGCGCCAGCAAAGTGTTTTTTCGCTCGACGACGATATTGTAAGGTTGCAAAACCTGCGCTATCTCAATTTGATGAAAAATAACATGGAAAAATGGGATAATGATTTATGGTTGCTCACGGAGCTTACATCGATCAATTTGCGAGAGAACGCTTTAACAGATATTCCTGCGGCTGTAGGCAACTTTCAAAATTTAGAAGAATTGGATATTGCGGGCAACAGCATTCCGAAATTTCCGGAATCTATAGGCGAGCTTAAAAAGCTTAAGCGCCTCTATTTCTCGAACAATTACCTCACCCGAATTCCTGCTTCGATCGGGGGTTGCAAATCGCTTGAAGTTTTAGAGCTTGAAAACAACCACCTGAGCGATCTTCCAAAGGAAATGGCCGAATTGAAGAACTTGAAGAATTTGACCCTCAGCGATAATCAGTTCAAGGAGCTTGAAATGCCTGCGCTGGAGTCGCTTGTAGTTTTAAATCTGGAGAAGAATCAGCTTAAAATCATTTCCGGCGATTTTGGGAAACTTAAAAGCTTAAAAACACTCATCTTATCTGACAATAAATTAACCGATCTTCCCGAATCACTCGCTAAACTCCGGAATTTGGAATTACTCGTCGCGAGCAATAATGCCTTAACGAGCTTGCCCGAAAAGATTTCTAAGTTATCTACTCTTCGAACGCTTATTCTGAAAGGCAATCATTTCTCAGAAGCCGAAAAGGAGCGAATCCAAAAGTCCTTACCTCAGTGTAAGGTTTACTTTTAGGTTTTGACGATTCAGCAATTAAAAAATGGTGATTAATGCTGAACTCAATAGATCGAGTCAGCTTATGCAATCGCATCTTTGAATTCTTCCGCCTTCTGTGCGCCAATTAACAACTTCCGTCGCGGGAATATTTGGGTTCCCTGGAAGATTGGGCGGTGAGGTATGTTCAGATTTTGGACGATTGAAAAGTAAGGAGAATAGCCTTGTCGCCAGCGGCTGAGCACTTTGCGGACTTTGCGTATACAGGCTGTGGGGCTCCTTTACGTTCGTCGCATGAAAGATCAGTAAGTTTTCATCACAACGTCGGTACAAGAAGCTCTTGGCATAAGGCAAAATCCCTGAAATGGACAACGGATAATGCTGTAATCATTAGAATCACATATAAATCGCTTTCAATACTATTTGACTTTGCAGAGCCCGCTGGTTTAGCTCACCCAAATTAATCTGTTCAAAGCTGGCGACATAGCCCAAATCGATTGTGAATTTTCTTCCAATGGTAATCTGCATGCCCAATGCCGCAAATCCTCCAACTCCCGCTCCGGTAAGTACATTTGCCGCATCCGTAAATTGTCCTTGGTTATTAAAGAACACCGTGAGATCGACATTACCAGCGAGATCGCCAAGGTTTATAAAATTTGCTTCAAACTTGCTGAATGTGGCATTGAAACCCAAGTCGAAATAGGGGAGGATCGAAGGCGTTTTACCTCTGGCTGTTGCAGCTTTTCGGCCCAATACCCGGTGGATGCCAAGTGTTATGAGCAAACGCTGTTCTTCGCCGCGAATTCCAAAACTCTCAAGATTGTCATTTCCAAGCGGGTTACCGGTTTGCTTTTGAATAGTAAATTGGCCTGTCGTAACCGGGTTTGTCCCATAAATTTCGGAAAATAAGCCAAAATCTGAATTGAACATATAACGCACATGTGCTCCGTACAAAAAGGACCCTCCAAAAGTCATCTGCAGCGGCATATCGCTTTCGTCGAATCGCCATTCATCGGCAGTTATACCACCTAAAGCATCTGATGTGCGATCTTGAGCTTGTGGAGATCCTTGAATCGCAAGATTAAGCCATGAATTTGTGAATCCCAATTTGCCACCATCTCGGCTGTAGCCAAAGCCGTCGTAAAAATTAGCCGTTTTATTATTGGCAAAATACACGCCTAAATTCAATCCAAAATAAAACCCCTTAACACTATCTGGCGATACGGGTCCTTCGCCATCTGCGTAATTATACACTTGGCCCTGAACTTGAGAAAATACCCCACAAAGGGAGATGAAGAAAGTAATAAAGTGCTTATTCATAAAGTTTTAATTTAATCGTGTTGTAAAAACTGGCCGCCCATAGGCTATACATAGCTGCGGAAGCGTGGAGATTGTCGCTGGCTACCATGTTGGGTTGACCCAATGCCGTTCGCGAGATATCTGTAATGTAAAAGTAAGTAACTCCCAAACTTTTCGAAACGGATTGATTTACTGCATTCAACTGGTCAATTTCTTCGGCTATTTCGGTTGGATTATTTGCTTGGCCAAAAGGCGTGACGTCATAATCGGGGATGGAAACCACAAAAACCCGGCTCGTGTCTCCGTTGGCATAACCGATGGCTCTTTCCAGTAATAGGGTGAAATGTTCTGCGTACTCGCTGATCGGACGATTTTGAAATTGATTATTTACGCCAATTAACAGAGAAACCAGACTATACGTAGTATCGAAGCTAGCTGTGTCGGTAGCGAAAATCAAATTTCCAGTAGTCCAGCCGTTGCGGGCTATTATGCGCGGAGCGTCGCCTTCAATCGAATCTTCCTGATTGAGCCGCGCCACCAATTGAGCCGAATAGGTTCCTGCAGGGTCGGGGAGTCCAGTACCAATGGTACAGCTATCGCCCAATGCCAGATAATTAAAACGCAAGGTATCCGCCGCTTCTGTGGGCGGAACAATTGGAGCCACTTGTTCATCGTCCGAATCGCAGCCCGTGAGCATGCCGAGCACCAGGTAGAGCATAAAACTAGGTTTGTAAAACGCCAACATTGTAAGGTTTTTCGGCGGGTGCATTATTTGCGGCTTCAATGCCCATTGCTATATGTTTTCGCGTAGCAGCGGGATCGATAATTCCATCTACCCAAAGCCGTGCAGCGGCATAGTAAGGGCTCGATTGATCGTCGTACCGCTGCTTAATCTTATTAAAAATCTCGGCTTCTTTTTCGGGCGTTATTTTCTGGCCCCGCGATTTAAGCGAAGCCACTTCGATTTGCAACAATACTTTGGCGGCTTGTTCCCCGCCCATCACGGCTATTTGCGCTCCCGGCCAGGCAAAGATCAAGCGTGGATCGTACGCTTTTCCACACATGGCATAGTTGCCTGCACCGTAACTATTACCCACGATCATGGTAAATTTCGGAACTACGCTATTGCTCATGGCATTCACCATTTTAGCTCCATCTTTTATTATTCCCCCTTGTTCGCTGCGACTACCTACCATAAACCCGGTAACGTCTTGAACGAAGAGCAATGGTATATTTTTCTGATTGCAATTCATGATAAATCGCGCTGCCTTATCGGCCGAGTCGCTGTAGATCACCCCGCCGAATTGCATTTCTCCTTTTTTTGATTTTACAAGGGTTCGTTGATTTGCTACAATACCCACCGACCAACCTTCAATACGCGCGTATCCGCAAAGAATCGATTGACCGTAGCCTTTTTTGTATTCGGTGTAAGAGTCGGCATCGATTACGCATTCCAAAAGATGCCGCATATCATAGGGCTTTGAATGATCTTCGGGCATTACGCCATAAATATGTTCTAATTCCATTTTTGGCTCTACCGACTCGATTCGATCGAACCCGGCTTTCGGACCTTGGCTGCCGATTTTGCCCACCAGGTCGCGGATGGTTTTTAGACATTCTTCGTCATTGGCCATTTTATAATCGGTCACACCACTTATTTCAGAATGGGTTGTCGCTCCGCCCAGTGTTTCATTATCAATATCTTCGCCGATGGCTGCTTTTACCAAGTAGCTTCCCGCCAAAAAGATCGTTCCGGTGCCTTCCACAATTAGAGCTTCGTCGCTCATAATGGGCAAATATGCCCCGCCAGCCACACAACTTCCCATGATAGCCGAAATTTGCGGAATACCGCGCGAAGACATCACGGCGTTATTTCTAAAAATCCGCCCGAAGTGTTCCTTATCGGGAAAAATCTCATCTTGCATAGGCAGAAAGACGCCAGCGCTATCGACTAAGTAGATTATCGGAATTCGGTTTTCCATGGCGATCTCCTGAGCCCGCAAGTTTTTCTTACCCGTGATCGGGAACCAGGCTCCCGCTTTCACGGTGGCATCATTGGCCACAACCATACAGAGCTTTTTGGAAACATAGCCCATTACCACTATCACTCCGCCTGCCGGACAGCCGCCGTATTCCTTATAAAGATCGTATCCTGCAAATGCCCCAATCTCAACACGTGGCTTCCCGGGGTCGAGCAAAAGGTCTACTCGCTCCCGAGCTGTGAGCTTTCCTTTTTCATGCTCTTTTGCAATTTTGGCTTTCCCGCCACCCTCGTATATTTTTTCCAGATCGCGCCTTATTTTTCCGAGTTTTAGCTTTAAGGCATCTTCGTTCTTATTGTGATCGATCTCTTGTTTTGTCATATTAAATTTGGTCTTTGCGCCAACGCTCAAATATAGCTATTCCGAATGTTTCAAGAGATGATGGCTGGCTTGAGGCCCCAAGTTCATCAATAAATCAATGATGCAGAGATTGCCATAAAAGGGAAACCGATCGCTGAATACCTGAAGGTATTTTTGTGGTTCGTGCAGCGCGGCAAAATCGGTGGGAAACTTTCCACGAATCCGCCAATCGTGGCTCTGAGATGCGCCGAAATAAGTATCCAATCTCACCGTTTGAATCTCGATTTTTAGAAGTTTGAGCCAGAGCAGCCATGCATTTTCAAACAATTCGCCCACGGTGCCGTGATCGGCTTCGATCAAAGCCTGTAAAGGCGGAAAGTAAAAAGCGAAGAACGGTGAGTTGCCATAGGCAGCCGATATGGCCCGCACGTGTTGCTGTTTCCAGGGTTTTTCATAGGCTATTTCCATTTCCGCAGTTGGGCGTTTCGCCAAGCCGATCGACTTTACCGGAATAGTCAAAGCTAAAGGGCCGCTTGCAGTAAGAAGGTAGTACCTATTTCGAAAGCTCTGCTTGACGAAATGCTCGGAAAAATCAATCTGAATAATTCCCTCTTTCGCAGCCTCTGCAAATAATCCCACCGGAGGAAAAGGCGTTACAGGGGCTGTAGTCATTCGGCGCTTGAAGGTTTCCAGGCCAAGCCAGACACCACCCCCCGAAAGTAATGAGCTGGCAAGGCTCCAAACTGCCGGGAGTCGTGGCTTTCCATGCGGAAATCGTTAATTAGAAAATAGTAAGCGCTTCGAAAAACGGCAGTATCGCCGGGTGCAGAAGATTCAAACTGGCGGTGCAATTCTTGGCAATAAGTAGCGCTTAAATGGTTGCTCAATAGCGAATCATTCGCTCTCGGGAGATACACGGGGCCGTAGAAATAGCCGGTCTGGTTGGCGTGCCCGTTGGGAAAAAGGCTTTGCTGATCGGCGGTTTTTACCATTTTTGAAAAGGCTAAAGTTGCTGAATCACCAGCCACTTGGAGAGCATCCTTATCGGTAGCCGAAAAGCTAATTTGATAGTTCCGCCGAAGTTTTACAGGTGGGGTATGGGCTTGTAGGTTATACTTCTCAATGATGCTTGCTGCTTCGGCACTATCTCCAAAGCTTGCATTAAATAAGTGAATGGCGTAAACCTGCTTCAACCTTACGCCATTTATAAAAAGATTGCCGTTGTGCACTTTTAGGGTATCGCCCGGTAAGCCGGCAATGCGACCGAGGCAAATGCGTCCATTAAGGGTATCGTCGGCTACAGGATTTGCAAATGCCACTACGTCGCCCCTTTTCAGGTTCAAGGCAATGGCTGGATCGATAGGCTCGTCGTAGTCGGGCATAGACAAAAGGGCTTTCCCTCGTTTTCCCCAAAGATTAGAATGGTGCAGCCACACCACGTCGCCTTCTTCCACGCCTGTTAAATATAAAGAGCCTTGTACCTGAAACGGAAGGCCATACTGACCAATAATAAAAAATGGAATGGCCGCTGCAATGAGCAAGGCTCCTATCCATTGCAGGCTATATTTAAGTGAGGCGGTCAGTGCAGAAGCGTGGTGTGCGCCGCTAATCTACAAAACTAAACAACCGCGACCAGCGGATTGGGCCACCATCTTCCTTGCTGAACCAGATAAACACGGCCTTGCCCACAATATGGTCATAAGGCACGAAGCCCCAAAACCGCGAGTCGGCGGAGTTATGGCGATTATCGCCCATCATGAAATAATAATTTTGCTGGAAGGTATAGCTTTTGGCCAATGCACCATTTATGTAAATAGCATCGCCTTTCACTTCCAAATCATTGTATTCGTACACGTCGATTACACGGCGGTAAAGTGGAAGGTTTTCGACTGTTAAGTCGACGGTTTCGCCGGCTTTCGGGATCCAAAGCGGGCCAAAATTATCTTCCGTCCAACTATACCCTGGTGTGTTTGGGAATATGTGGTAAGTGCTTTGCGGCCGGTTCATTTCGAGCTTTATAGAGTCCACCGAAGCCATGGTTTGGAATACTTCAACCTGGTCGGGGCGCAGGGCCATGCGAAAGAATCCATACTCTCGCGCCATCTGCTTATCGCGATTGGTAATGTCCAAATTGTACTTCTCCTTGAGCACTTCCGAAGAGAGCACCGACCTTGTATAGATATTGTATGTGTATTGTAAACCTTCCGGATCTTGAATGGGCTCATTATTAATATGCACTTTCCGATTAATCACTTCGATAGTTTCGCCGGGAAGGCCGATTGTGCGCTTGATATAATTCTCTTTCTTGTCGATAGGACGCACGGTAATACCTCCCGCCGGCTGGCGGTTTGGGAATCGATACTGATCGTTTTGTAACTTCTCGCGGGTAAACCCAGGGGTGCGGAGTAATTGATAATAGCTCTGATCTTGTGCATTTACCACTACGGTATCTCCTTCCGGAAAATTGAAAACCGTGGCATCGAATCGGTTCACTTTACCCAATCCGGGAAGCCGCATGTACGGCAGTTTCTGCCACTCTACATACGATTTGGTATTGAAAACAGGAATGGTATGATGCGTAAGCGGCACTGCAATAGGCGTCATAGGCAACCGTGCGCCATAGCTTATCTTGCTTACAAAAAGGTAATCGCCTACCAACAGCGATTTTTCCATCGAAGGGGTGGGTATGGTAAAAGCCTCCATAAAAAATGTGCGAATAATAGTCGCGGCAATTATCGCAAACACAATCGCTTCGCCCCATTCACGGCCCATGGACTTCTTCTCTTCTTTATAATTGGGCAGGCCCACGTAGCTTATTTCTTTTACGAAAGCCAGACGAGCCATCATCACAAAAGGCAGGAAGATGGCCAAGGCATAATCCGTGCTTTTTCGCTGGCCAAATGCCCGGGTAAGCTCTACGTGCATCACCGAGAGCAGAAGTATATTTACCCCGGGAATGATAAGTAGAAGTAGCCACCACCAAGGCTTTCGCATCAGTTTGAGCCAAGGGAGTATTTGATAGATGGGCACGAAACCAGCCCATTTGGGCTGACCTGCCTTTTCGAAAATTTTCCAGAGACAAGCAAAATAGGAGAGAATGGTAAGCCAAAAAATAGCTTGAGCGATAAGAGCTCCGGTCATGATAGGTCGTTAATTAGGTCTTCCATCCGGTAAATTCCGGAAGGTTGTTTATGTAAAAACTCGGCGGCGCTCATCGCTCCAGCGAAGAAAGACTTGCGGTTATGGGCGGCATGAGTTACAGAAATGTCGTCGAGGTCTGAACGAAAAATAACGGTGTGTGTGCCGGGCGTATCGTCTTCGCGAAAGCAAAGTACCCCTATTTCCGTCTGCGCGGGCATTTTATTGGCTTCTGCTATCTTAGTCAATTTCGGAAATTCTTCCAGGATTATTTCACCAATTCGAAGTGCCGTGCCGCTTGGCATATCTTGTTTCTCGGTGTGATGGCACTCAATAAGGTTTGGCCTATATCCACCCACTCGATTGAGCTGCTTCGCGAGGTCGCGTATTGCGATTTGCGTAAGGTACATGCCCACAGAAAAATTGGTGCTGAAGAAAAGCTTTCCCCCGCTCGCTTCGAAAGCTTCGCGCACTTCAGGCGCTCGCTCGCCCCAAGCAGTAGTACCGCACACCGTGGCTATCCCCAACTTGCTTAGATCCAGTAGGTTCTGCGAGACAATACCGGGGATGGTGAACTCAAAAGCGATATCGATTTCGTTCGGGTCGAGATCTGCAATCTTATCTTTTCGACCCAAAATGGCTTTTATTTCATACCCTTTTTGATGAGCCAATGCTTCTATACCCTTGCCCATTTTACCATGTCCGATAATAGCGATCCGCATGCTGGAATAAAATTTAGAGGCGAAAGGTAAGCAATACCCCACCCGATGCCATCCCAAAAGGTTGAAAATAAGGATTGACTTCTAAGGAAATATCATCGTTCACGTCGAAATAAAAGAGATGCGCATCAACGCTGGCATCCACTATTTGCAGCACGTATATAGCACCTATGGCTATGTACGACCAATCGCGCCAGGTTTTGTACTGATCGATGAGTGTTAAAAGTTGGGTGGGACTAAACCCTGTGTCATTTGTGGTATTCGGGTCACCGTCAATCGTAGCTCCGTACGCCGTTTTATAGCGGTCAATCCGTTTGAGATTGTCCGAAAGGTAATAAGCCGCCAGTCCGAAACCGCCATAGAGAATGGGGAGTTTCCAGTATTTCTTGTTATAAATTTGGCCTGCTCCGGGCAAAAAGGTTGAAAGAAGTGCCGCTTTTCTAGGGCTGTGAAAGGGCTCGGGTTCTTCATCGGTTGTTTCTACGATTTCGCCTTCTACGAGTCCATCCTTCAATTCGGGTAGATCTCTTTGTGGAATACTATCTATTTGAGCGTTCGAAATAAGCCCGATACAGCAAAAGCAGCAGGCAAGCCAGATGAATTTATGCTTCAAGCTTCTCAATAATGCGCTGCAAATCAGACTCAGACTGTACCGTGATTTCAATTTTACCCTTTCCTTTCTGATCAAATTTCAGGTCAACTTTTGTACCAAACCAATCCATCAGGTCGGATTTGATCTTCTGTTGGGCAAAAGATAACGGTTTAAGCAGAGTTTTATTTGCCGGAGCAGCGCGCTGTTTCTCTTCTTTCGCAATGCTTTCTACTTGCCTCACCGACCAACCTTCGCTGCGAATACGCTCAAATGCTTCGAGCATATCGGCTTCGTTTTCAATGGCGAGCAGGGCACGGGCATGCCCCATAGTGATCTCTTGGTTGCGCAATGCCGATTGAACTTGCGGCGGAAGCCGCAATAAACGCAAGTGATTGGTAATGGTGCTGCGCTTCTTACCTACACGCTCGCTCATAGCCTCTTGGGTGAGTTTGCACTCTTCGATCAAGCGTTGGTAGGAGAGTGCAACTTCGATAGCGTCGAGATCGCGACGCTGTATGTTTTCCACCAGCGCCATTTCGAGCATGGCCTGATCGTTTGCTATTCGGATGTAGGCGGGAATTTCGGTGAGCCCAGCCATTTGCGATGCTCTATACCTCCGCTCCCCGCTGATAAGTTGGAAGCGATCGTAGCCCATTTTCCTTACGGTGATGGGCTGAATGATACCGAGTTGCTTAATGCTTTCAGCCAGTTCTTCAAGGGCTTCCTGATCGAAATGACTGCGGGGTTGAAAAGGGTTGGTCTCAATTTGGGTAATCTCGATCATAGCAACAGAGCCCAGCACCTTGGTGGTGCCTTCAGTCCTTATACCACTTGTAATATCGGTTTCAGCATTTTCGAGTAATGCGCTTAATCCGCGACCCAGACCTCTTTTTTTACTCATCTCCAACTTCAATCAGTTTATCCGCCATTCGGATTTTTGTCAAATCATTTTTTTGCAGGAGCTCGCGGGTAAGGTTGAGATAGTTGATCGAACCTTTGCAAGCGGCGTCGTGCATGATGATGCTTTCGCCATGGCTCGGTGCTTCGCCCAGGCGGGTATTACGGTGAATGATCGTGTCGAAAACCATTTGTTGGAAGTGCATTTTTACCTCTTCTACCACTTGGTTGGCTAAGCGCAGGCGGCTATCAAACATGGTAAGAAGTATGCCTTCTATGATTAGATCGGTATTGAGTCGCGACTGCACAATTTTGATGGTGTTCAGCAGCTTGCCCAAACCTTCGAGGGCGAAATACTCGCACTGCACGGGCACCACTACCGAATCTGACGCGGCAAGTGCATTTACAGTGATCAAGCCTAGTGAAGGCGAGCAATCGATAATGATGAAATCATATTCATCGCGAAGGGGCTTCAAAGCGCGTCGCATCATTTGTTCGCGATTTGGAAGGTTGATGAGTTCGATTTCGGCACCTACCAAATCAATATGGGCAGGGATTAGATCGAGATTGGGATTCTCGGTATGGATAATAATATCGCGGGCTTCCGTCTCGCCAACTAAACATTCGTAAATGCTGGTCTTCACGGTTTTCGGATCCACACCTACACCACTGGTGGCATTGGCCTGCGGATCGGCATCTACGAGTAACGTTTTATACTCCAACACGCCCAGGCAAGCGGCGATATTGATGGCCGATGTCGTTTTTCCAACGCCTCCTTTCTGGTTGGCAATACTGATGATTTTTCCCATAATTGGCTTGTCTATTTTTCTCTGTTCTGGCGAATGGTCAAGGTGCTGTCCGAAGCAAAAAATAAATCGGACTCGGTTTTTCCATTGCTTTGCAAAGTTCGTGGTTTTAACTTTTTAAAAGTATCTTTTAGCAAGGCTATTCTACTTAGTTTTGAGGACTTATTGTTCACATTTTTCTGTTAATTCCAAATGCCATGATTTCAGTGCTTTCCGGTACCGACCGCCCCGATAGTTATACCCTCCGGGTAGCAAAGTTTTGCACAACTCATTTGGAAAGCCACGGACTCGACCATCAAGGCTTCGGATTGGAAGCACTTCCTGCATCTTTTTTTCAGAACAGGGTGTATGGCGCAACGCCGGCCGATTTTGAGTCTATTGCCCAACAGGTTATTGTTCAGTCCGATAGGTTTATAATAGTGGTGCCAGAGTACAATGGTAGCTATCCCGGCGTGCTGAAACATTTTATGGACGTACTGCCTCCTTCTTTGTGGAAATTTAAACGCTGTGCGCTGATCGGTCTGGCATCGGGCCGAGCAGGGAATCTGCGCGGGCTTGACCATCTCACAGCTGTATGCCACTACCTTCAAATGGAAGTTTATAGCCAAAAACCGGTGCTTTCGGCCATACATAAACAATTTGACGCAGAAACAGGCGATTTAATAAACCCCGAATACCGGGCTCTACTCGAAAACTTTTTAACCGGATTTCTCCGATTCTAAGTAGTTTATCGATCCAGATCTTCAAACTTGACATCCGTATAGGTGTCAATATTATCAGACGTATTGAAATCGTCTTCCAATCGGTCGGTTGATTCTACGTCGGCCATCTGCTTGATGCGTTCTAACGTTTCTTGCAGCCCTTCGGTAAATTTTTCGAAATCTTCCTTGTACAAGAAGAGTTTATGCTTCTCGTAGCTATGGCCTCCATCATTGTCGAATCGCTTCTTGCTTTCGGTGATGGTGAGGTAAAGATCGTTGCCGCGTGTGGCTTTTACATCGAAGAAATAGGTTCGTTTTCCAGCTCTAACCGCTTTTGAATAAACATCATCTCTTACAGAGTCTCCGTGATCGTCTGACATGTGCTGAATGGAATTGTAGGTAGAAAATAATAAAGTAGCGTCGCAAATATACAATTCTCGCGCTAAGACTACACGAAGGCTATTTGAGCACTTCTTTTTTCTCTTCGAGCAATTGCTTTTCGTGGAGCTCGGCGTAAGCGCCCTGCTGCTTCAAAAGCTCACGGTGGGTGCCACGCTCTATTATTTGGCCGTGGTCGAGGACGATAATCAGGTCGGCCAATTTCACGGTCGATACGCGGTGACTAATCAGCACCGTTGTGGAATTGCGTGTAATCTGTTTCAAGTTGTCTAAGATTACTTCTTCCGTTTGGGTATCCACCGCCGAAAGGCAATCGTCGAAAATGTAAATGGCTGGATCGGAAGCCAAGGCACGCGCTATGCTCACCCGTTGCTTTTGCCCACCGCTGAGATTGATGCCTCTTTCACCGAGCATGGTTTCAAAGCCTTTTGGAAATTCATCGATATTTGAAAGCACATGGGCGTTTTTGGCCGCATCGCGAATCTTTTCGGCTTGCATATCAGGTCGATCCAAGCTGAAGCCAATATTGTTTCCGATAGTATCGCTGAAAAGAAAAACATCCTGGGGTACGTATCCCATATAATCGCGAAGGAGGTTGAGATTAAAAGTCTCAATTCCATGATCGTCGATCAAAATTTGACCTGCCACTGCATCGTAATTCCGAACGATGAGATTGGCTATGGTGCTTTTACCGCTGCCTGTACGCCCTATGATGGCTAAGGTTTGGCCCCTGTCAACTTCAAACGAAATGCCCCTTAATGCTTCAATTCCACTATCGGGATAGGTGAAATATACATGGTCGAATACAATTTTACCTGAAATTTTATCGGGGGTGTGGTTTCCGCCAACAATCTCGGGACGGGTTTCTATAAACTCATTGATCCGCTTTTGCGAAGCCGAAGCCTGCTGCACAAGAGAAGTAACCCAGCCCACCGATGCGAATGGCCAAGTGAGCATATTCACATAAATCACGAATTCCGCAATATTTCCAAAAGTAATTTCGCCCGATATCGCTTTCAAGCCTCCTACATAGATGGTGATGATTGTGCTGAGACCAATCAATAGGATAATAGCCGGCATGAAGAGTGCATCGACTTTTACCAAGCGAAGTTGCTGAACCTTGTAATTATTGCAGGCCGTAGCAAATTCTGCCTGGGTAGATTTTTGACGGTTGTAAGCTTTTATTACCCGTATTCCCGAAAATGCTTCCTGCACCATGGTGCTGAGCCGCGACTGCTGTCGCTGTACCTTTTCGCTGCGCTCATTAATCAATTTACTCACGTAGTACACGGAGATCGATAAAATAGGGAGCGGTATTAATACATATAAGGTAAGCTCCACATTTACTGCGAGCATTGCCCAGATAGCGAGCACCATGAGCACCACCAAATTGATGGTGTACATTATAGCTGGACCGACATACATCCGCACCTTACTCACATCTTCGCTGATGCGATTCATTAGATCGCCCGTGTTGTTTCGCCTGTAAAAAGCAAGGCTAAGCTGCTGATAATGCCCGTAAACTTCGTTTTTAAGATCAAATTCTATCAACCGCGATGTGATAATAATGGTCTGCCGCATAAAAAACAAGAAAATGCCCTTCACAATGGAAACCGCCAGGTAGAGCCCTGCGAGAATTAAGGCCACGGTGCTTGCGGCCTGCGCGAGCCGCTCTTTGGTTGAAATATTTTGAAATCTTTCTTCCGAAAGGCCAAAGGCATCGAAGATAATTTTGATCGATTCCGGAAGGCGCATTTCATACCCCTCAAAATTTCCTGATTCATACGCCACCAAGCTCTCTTTGAGGAGATCAAATGCTTCGCGAACCAACTTCGGAGCATAAATTCCGAAGAGATTGGAAGCTACAATGAAAATGAAACCAAGGACAAATTGCCACTTGTAATGCCAGAAGTATTTATTGAGATGGGAAAGCGCCCGCATAGATTAGAAAGAGAATAGCCGAACGTGAGCTGTTAAGAAAAATGTACTTTTGTCGCGCTTTAAAGCAAGATTCGAACGCAAATCTACGTTTATTTATCCCTCTAAAAAACACAGCAAGGATGGCATTGTTTGAAACCGATCAACTCCAAGCATCAACCCGCTCATACGGCCCGCTCGAGCATATAAGCGTTATGAGTCACGAGCAGGTGGAATTCTGCAATGTTGCGCCCGTAGGCCTCCGCGGCATCATTGCCGGTGGGGCCAACAATCAGCTCGAAGACGAAGAGTTACATTCGGCTCCGCTGGCCGATATAAACACGGTGTATGCCCCAGCCATCTTAATCAATGACGCTGGGCTTGTTAAGTGCGATTCCGAAGTAGTATACAACTACCGCGACGGTGCCTGCCGGAAAACAAAGCGCATCTGCGACGTCATGCCCTACGGGCAGAAGCCCGCGCAAACTGGAGCACGCGAAATGGCTCAGAGCAGTATAGATTTTATTGCACGTATCCAATCTAAATATTAACACAGAATGCTCAACAGAAGGCACTTACGAATAAAAATTCTTCAGGCTCTTTACGCTTTTGAGCAATCGCAAGACGCGCAAATCGCAAAAGGAGAGAAAGACCTGTTTCACAGCATCCAGAAAATGTATGAAATGTACATTTTCCTAATGCTTATTATGACGGAGTTTAGAAGCATCGCCGAGCAGCGTATCGAGGAAGGCCTGAAGAAACGACTCCCCTCAACGGCCGACCTTAATCCCAATCGTCGATTTGCAGAGAACCGACTCTTGCTTATGCTCGATGACAATATTACCATCAAAGCACTTAGCGAGCGCCACAAGGTAAATTGGGTAGGAGAAGGCGAACTCTTGCGCAGGATCTACCGCGATATGATCGAAACGGAGGAGTACCTGGCATTTATGAATTTGCCCGAAACCGATTGGGCTTCCGACAAAGAAGTAGTTATCCGCCTGTTTAAGCGACACATCATCAACCACGAATCGCTCCAGTATTTCTTTGAAGAGCACAGTATTTTTTGGGTCGATGATCTCGACATCGTGGCTTCTATGGCTATTAAAACCTTTAAAACTTTTCAGGAAGATTCCAGCGCTGCACACGCCTTGCTGCCGCTTTGGAAAGCCGATGAAGACGAGCAGGAATTTGTAAAAGTGCTTTTCAGAAAAAGCATCGTTCAAAGTGAAGAACACTTAGGGCTCATTAAGAAGCACGCCGATAATTGGGAGATTGACCGCATCGCACTTATGGACACGCTGCTTATGCGAATGGCTTTAACAGAGGCGCGGGAATTTCGACAAATACCGGTTAAGGTTTCCCTAAATGAATACATTGAGCTGGCGAAATATTACAGTACACCCAAGAGCAGCGTGTTTATAAATGGGCTGCTCGACAAAATATTTGAAGAAATGACAGCAGAAGGAACCATCAAAAAAGTAGGTCGTGGGCTTATTACGTAAATCAATCGGTCTCTCGCTTGCCGTGCTTGGCCTGATGAGCTGTGTCAATAGCGAAACCGAAAAGAAAGTAGGTACGAAGTATATCGATATTCCGGCTTCTGCCGATGATGCGGGCGAGATTGAATCGGGGGCATTTATTGCTTTCGAAAAGAAGGAAGTATTGGCCGGCGACATTGTGCAAGGAGAAGTTACCACGCACGAATTTGCCTTTGTGAATGAAGGTAGTGAACCCCTCGTTATTTCTTCGGTAAAAGGCTCTTGCGGCTGCACCGTGCCGCGTACTTACCCGCGTCAACCCGTAGCTCCTGGCGAGGGCGGTATTATTGAAGTTCAATTCGACAGCGCGGGAAAATCGGGCGAACAGGTTATGACCGTTTCGGTGGTAACCAACAGTATTCCAAATCTCACTCAACTCCTTATTCGGGCGCAAATATTGGTGCCCGACAATATGCAAACCAACAATTAAACATGACAATTAACAGTATTCTGCTCCAGGAATTTGGCGGTAGCAACGTAATCCAATTGCTTTTTTGGGTGGCCATTATCGCCATCTTCTATTTTTTCATGATTCGCCCGCAGGCAAAGAAGGCCAAAGATGCCCGGAAGTTTCGCGAAGGCCTTACCAAGGGAACGAAGGTGGTAACCATAGGCGGCATTCACGGTAAGGTGGTAGAAATAAATGAAACCACGGTAATTATGGACACCGGTGCCACCAAACTGACGGTTGAAAAATCGGCTATATCGCCCGATGGTACGGTCAATGAGCAAGCCATCGCCAAAAAATAGGAAACCACTGGCCATTGGCCTCACGGGCGGCATTGGTGCCGGAAAAAGCACCGTAGCCCGTATTTTTGCCACGCTGGGTATCCCTATCTTTTCCGCCGACCTTGTAGCCAAGCACCTCATGGAACTGGATGGTGGGCTCCAATCGGCAATAGCCAGCCTTTTAGGCGATGGTGCCATTGCGGAAGGTCGGTTGAACCGGGCTTTTATAGCCAAACGGGTTTTTGGAAACGATGAATTGCGCCTAAAGTTGAATGCACTCATTCACCCAAAAGTTCGCGAAGCTTTTGAGCAATTTTTAGTGGAGCATTCCGGCGCACCTTACGTGCTTCAGGAAGCGGCTATCCTTTTTGAAACGGGTGGTTACAAGCTTATGGATTTCAATATTCTGGTAACTGCGCCTGTGGAATTAAGACTCCAAAGGGTAATGCAGCGCGATGGTTCGACCGCAGCCGACGTGAGCCGACGAATGGCCGCGCAATGGACAGATGAACAAAAGCTTTCCCTGGCCGATAGGGCGATCATAAACGATGGACAACAGGCGTTGCTTCCGCAGGTTTTAGCGGTGGTGGAATTTTTGGGGGGGAAGTAGGTCACCGTTGGCGCAGTCCCACATCAATTCTAAAGCAGGAAACCCTTGTCAATCTCTCAGAACTTCGCTTCTACGATTTGAGAATTGTCTGATATGGCTCTCATAGCGGGGCAGCTGTTCATTCTTCAGTAGCTGCACACGAGCTCAATATAAATACAATTGAAATCATAACAGTTCATGATTTCATCTCATTCTAATTGTCACAACGACAACCGTATGGTGCGTATCCCGAAGGGTATGGGCTATACAGAAAAGCTGTGTGTAGGTTTTCTATTCGGTTAATTTATTTTTTAAATCCATTCGCTCGTGCAATATTCTAATGACTTCAATTTCGTCATCCGGAACCAGCTGATAAAAGATAATATGTTTACCAACCCTATAACCCAATAGATTACTCTCGATTTTGTCTTAGTTTTTTCCAATTATCGAATCCTCTAAAATTTCTCTACTGGCTATTTTAATCATTCCATAGTAATTGTCAGCTTGATTTTCCGACCAAGTTTGCGCAGTATAATCCCAAATATCCGTAAGGTCATCAATGGCTTCTTGCCTCAATATGAGTTTAGCCATTCTTTCTTTTTTCGGATTTGAGCTTCGCGAGTTGCTGGTCAAAATCGAAATTTTCTATTCTGGGACTATTGAGACCATCTTAAATTACATTTTTAAGGGCAATTACCTTGTTTTCTTCGTCTTCCAAGAGTCGAAGTCCAGCTCTGATTATCTCACTAACATTTTTGTATCGTCCGGCAGAAATTTGGGCCTGGACAAATTGGTCGAAATAATTCCCAAGTGGTATGGATGTGTTTTTAACCATTTTTAAGTCTTTTTTCTAATGTACCAAAAACTGGTAACACGTAGAAAATTTTCTGATTTTCTCAAATTACACCAACGTCGGTATACACGCCACAGTACCTTTGCCTATTGCGTATATATCCCATATCGGCACAACGGTTTGCATTCAAATACACTCCTTTCCCAATTTTATGGGTTCTGTAAATCAGGAACGTTCTGCATTTCAGATCGTTTTCCTGGCCCACCGTAAGTCACGAAGGTTAATCGGTTAGCAACTAATTTTGACCATGTGTTTTCTTTTATGGTGTTGGCGGCTGGGTGTTTGGCTTATGTTATTCTCTGTCTAAAGTCATTTCAAAGAATTGGAACCAGTCATTTCCTTTTTTCATTTCTCCGGTTTCATACCATTGTTCTTTGTCGTTCAGGTAAATGATATACCGCATATTCTCGTTCGGTTACCAGCAAAGCTTTTCATCAATGCGTTCGGCCAAGAAGTCGCCACCACGTCCGGTTGACAAGTACGAGCGAAAATTGTAGTTTCTGTCCGTTTTGTTTTAGTTAACAATGGTCATAGCATTGTGTATCGTTTTTCCGTCGTCTTCCCCGCGCCCTTTTATAAGGACGGCTGTGGTATCAAGCTTGAAGCTGATCTTCTCTGCTTAAACGAGTGTTTTTGTCCATCACTCCCCATCATTGAGCCTGTTCCAACCCAGTTGCCAACAATAAATTCTAATTTTAAAATAGCCATTTGGCCTTTCTTGCCGGTTTCTATTTCTTGGGCATAGCTACTTGCGGCTGCAAAAAGTAACGTGGTTGTTAAAATTAAAGTCAATTTTTTCATATCAATCTTCCTTTGTAATTTAAATCTAATGGCTAACTTATTTCGTTCATTTTGCTGTTCAGGCTTGAATCTATACCACACGCGCATCTTTTCCGTAGCGAAGGCGCCATTCCAAGCCAGAGAACGAATTCAAACATAATCCTTTCCAATATTCAGGAACACTGATTTTCTGAATATTCGAAGCCAATTTTCCAACGAAGGCCAAATCCGCGTATCGGCATAAACTGGCATACGAGCGGCGCGTTGGATAACTGATATTGAATTTCGCTTGTAGTCGCTAAGAACGGATAAACCGTGCAGCCCACTATTAATTGCTATCGGCCGACCGCCATAAGAAAGGAAGTGAGCTGTGAGTCCCTGGATCCACTTGCTAGTTTTGGAAAAGTTATCGAGTTCATCCATCATTGTAAGAATTATATCGGCGAGCCTATTAGTGATAGTTCATTCAGCAAACCGCAACTTAGAATTCTCTAAATTTGCTGCGCATTATTCCTTAATCTGCATCTCAATATGTCGAAGTACTTTCTTCCTGGTTTGTTTATTTTCTCC
>JBBQFC010000041.1:0-28560 GCA_038321615.1 Flavobacteriales bacterium
TCTTTCGCACTTTTGTAACTCATATCAAGATTGATTAGCTACCCATGGAAAATACTTCACCTCCCACGAATGGATCACATACAGAAAGTTTCGAAGTTAATAACTCCAGTAAATGCCCCTTTACAGGTGGTGCAGTGCACCAAACAGCTGGAAGCGGAAGGAGCAATCTCGATTGGTGGCCTAACGCGCTTCGGCTAAATATTCTCCGTCAGCATTCAAGCCTTTCCAACCCAATGGACGACTCTTTTGACTATGGAAAGGAGTTTGAGTCGCTCGATTATGATGCTTTGAAAAACGATCTTTTCGATTTAATGACAGATTCACAAGCTTGGTGGCCGGCCGATTATGGTCATTACGGCCCATTCTTCATACGCATGGCCTGGCATAGTGCAGGCACCTACCGTATAGCAGATGGACGCGGAGGTGCCGGTTCTGGAACGCAACGATTCGCCCCTCTCAATAGCTGGCCCGACAATGTAAACCTCGATAAAGCACGCCTACTTCTGTGGCCATTGAAGAAAAAATATGGCAATAAAATTTCATGGGCCGACCTCATGATTTTAACCGGCAACTGTGCTCTGGAATCAATGGGCTTAAAAACTTTTGGATTTGCAGGTGGACGAGCCGATGTATGGGAACCTCAGGAAGACATTTATTGGGGACCAGAAGGCGAATGGCTCGACGATAAAAGATATAGCGGAGATCGTGAACTCGAAAATCCACTTGCCGCAGTACAAATGGGTCTGATATATGTTAATCCGCAAGGGCCAAATGGTAATCCTGATCCTCTCAAGTCAGCTCGCGATATTCGCGAAACCTTTGGTCGTATGGCAATGAACGATGAAGAAACTGTTGCACTTATCGCAGGTGGGCATACCTTTGGAAAAGCGCATGGCGCTGCCGATCCAGAAGTTAATGTAGGATTTGAGCCTGCAGGTGCATCGATCGAAGAAATGGGTATGGGCTGGCGCAATAAATTTGGCAGTGGTCATGGCGAACACACCATAAGCAGCGGCTTGGAAGGTGCATGGTCGGCCACACCAACTAAGTGGAGCAATAATTATTTCGAAAATCTATTTGGATTCGATTGGGAACTCACCAAAAGCCCGGCAGGCGCTTTTCAATGGACACCGAAGAATATGGGAGGAGCAGGAACTGTGCCCGATGCACACAACCCTAATATTAAGCATGCTCCCTATATGCTTACATCCGATCTTGCCCTACGTGAAGACCCTGCATACGCTAAAATATCGCAACGTTTCTTTGAAAACCCGGATGAATTTGCCGATGCTTTTGCAAGAGCATGGTTCAAATTGACGCATAGAGATATGGGTCCACGAGTGAGATACCTTGGTAAGGAAGTACCCGACGAAGTATTAATCTGGCAGGACCCTATTCCTGAAGTCGAATATGTAAGTATTGACAACGAAGATGTAGCACGACTGAAAGGGGAAATTTTGGATTCTGGTTTATCAATTTCCGAATTGGTCTCAACAGCTTGGGCATCTGCTTCCACATTTCGCGGAAGCGATAAACGTGGAGGAGCCAATGGTGCTCGAATTAGATTGTCGCCACAAAGGTATTGGGAAGTTAACAAGCCAGCCCAATTGAGCATAGTACTGTCTAAACTCGAAGAAATTCAATCAATATTCCACAGCTCTCAGTACAGCGGGAAAAAAGTCTCTATGGCCGACCTGATTGTTCTAGGCGGGTGCGCTGCAATTGAAAAAGCCGCTAAAGAAGGTGGCGTTGCGATCGATGTACCATTTAGTCCAGGTCGTGGCGATACCACACAGAAGCTCACCGATGCCGAATCTTTTGAAGCACTCGAGCCAGCGGCCGATGGGTTCAGGAACTATTTCAAACCAAAGCATAAATCCAAGGCAGAAGAGATGCTGGTGGATAAAGCCCATCTCTTATCCCTTACATCACCTGAGATGACGGTATTGGTTGGCGGATTGCGCGTATTGGGCGCAAATTATGACGACTCAAAACACGGCGTTTTTACGGACAAACCAGGCGTGCTGACCAACGACTTCTTCGTGAATGTTCTTGATATGAACACTACCTGGAAAGCGCTCGACAGCGGAAGCCATGCCTTTATGGGAACTGATAGAGTAACAGGAACACCAAAATGGACGGGCACGCGTGCCGACTTGATCTTTGGCTCCAACTCAGAGCTTCGGGCAATTGCCGAGCTTTACGGCTCCAACGACTCGGCCAAAAAGTTTGTGCACGACTTTGTAAAAGCTTGGTCCAAGGTTATGAATCTGGATCGATTCGACTTACAATAAGTTGAAATCTCAAAAATTACCTGAGGCGGCTTCCTTCGAAGCCGCCTTTTTTTTAGGGTTATAGTTTGTTGCACAGTGAATTTTCAGTTGAAGGCTATCACCGCGTCAACTTGTCTTTTACGCTGATGTAGCCCATAAATATCTCCTGCCCTTTCTTTTCGTCATTTACCCAGGTAGCCTTGAAGTTGGAAAACTCCGGGCGGCACTGCTCGACTACCACGTAAGGGCTATTGCTCGACTTCACCCAAGCTTTTTCGGGCCACCACGGTATGTTCTTAAAAACATAATTGCCATTATTCATCAGCCAAATAGCTGGAGTTTCGGAACTGCCATGTTGTAGAAATAGTCCATCGATTTCGATTAATGTTCCAAAACTCCAAAATGCAAACGCTCCATTTCGCGGAAGGTGCTCTAAGTGGAAGTTCTTGATGGTAAATAGTTTGGCAGTGGTACAGCCATTGGCATCGAAATAGACGGCGTGCTCGTTGTCCCAGCCTTCACTGATACAATCTTCCAGGCGAACCCCGGTGGTTTGCAATATTTTGAAAGATGAGCCAGTGCATCCTTTTTTGTTGTAAACCCTACAACTACGAACAACGCTGTGGTTGCATTGGGAATTGTTATAACTCACGCCTTTCCAAATTCCCTGCTTCGTTTCACCTTCCTCAGCCGTGCGCAATACGATGCCGTCGTGGCCAACATTGGTGACCAAGATGTTCTCGATGGTCGTCATCAAGCAGAAAACCAAATCGATTGCAGCAACCGACTGACTGATGAATTCAATATTGCTTATGACGGTATTAAAACTCGATCCGATAAAAATACCCTTCGTCCCGCCCTCAATCTTGCCAAAATTTTGAATCCGGAATCGTGTTTTATTCCAAATCATCGCAGTAGATTGATCGGGTGGAATACTCTTGAATACTTCGATTGAACCCTTCACTTTGATATTGGCTCCTTGCCCATCAATTATTACCAATCGGCCTGGCCGCGGCAATTCTAAGCTCCGGCTGATAAGATAATCTCCAGGTTCAAAAAGTATGCGGCATATTGCTTTGTTGTCTTTCAATTCGTCGAACTTGGCGGGAATATCATCTCCCTGTTTCAAGATAAGTTCGGAATTATAGGCTTTCGCAAAAGCGGAAATGAAGCAGAAAAAGATGAGAAGCACAACCGGAAAAACTTTCGACCTTCGCATAATGGTTCAATTTTTTGAGAATTTAAAGGTAGTCGAATTGGCGAGCGTATTAGCCGGTCCAGCCGTGGGAATGTTCTTTGCCGAGCTCGGAGCTAAGGTGGTAAAATATGAAAATGCACTCTCTGGTGGCGACGTAACGCGTAAATGGCGTTTACCCGGAGAAACGGAACTCGGTCCATCGGCTTACTACGCTTCCGTAAACTTTAAGAAAGAAGTGCGATTAATAGACCTTTCAAAATCAGGCGATCGAGCGGCTTTGACTGCAGAACTCGATGATGCCGACTTGGTAATTTCTAATTTCCAACCGCGCGTTGCGGCCAAGCTTGATTTACTCCCTGAAACTTTGCGAAAGCGTCATCCAAAATTGATAATAGCGGTGATTGAAGGATATGCCGATTCCGATAAACCCGCTTATGATGCGGTGCTTCAGGCCGAAACAGGTTGGATATCAATGAATGGAACCGTAGATCAATTGGCCAAACTCCCGGTGGCGTTAATCGACGAATTGGCCGCTCATCAACTGAAGCAAGCATGCCTTTTGGCTCTTATCCACCGCGAGCGAACGGACGAAGGCGCAGTGGTGCGCTGCAGCCTGGAAAGCGCTTCGCTGTCGGCCTTAGCCAATCAAGCCAGCAATTATTTGATGTGCGAAGCTATCCCGCAACCCATGGGTACAGCTCACCCGAATATTGCGCCTTATGGAGATCTATTTCAAAGCGCAGAAGGCAAAAAGTTTTTACTTGCCATCGGTAGCGACGAGCAATTCGCAAAGTGCTGTGCGGCTTTGGGGCTCGAATTGCACAATGATGTTGATTTCGCAACGAACACCGATCGCTTAAAGAACCGACATAGTTTGGTAGCTGTTCTTCAAAAATCGTTTGCAGAGTTTTCGATCTCCGAAATAGCTGAAAAGCTCGATGGTGCTAAAATTCCGTTCGGCATGGTAAAGCAGCTCGACGAAGTGCTAAAATCAAACACAGCCATTGACTTGCAAAGAGAAGAGATCCAAGAAGAGCGCAGGACCATCCGCTTGAGCGGAAATGCTTTTACAGCAGATTTTTTGGACGCTGACTGATTTCTTTCTTTAGCAATTTCGCTAATTCCGTTGCGTCCCTATCGCTGAGCTGCATAGCAAATCGTACCCATTTACCCTGATAATCAAAGGTGAGTCGCTCGCCACCAAGCACCCACCAAGCATTCTCATATTGATAGGCGAAGCTGCGCTTGGAAAGCTCAATAAGGCTCAAATCTTTGATATTAGCTAAAAAGTACGGCTTGCTCTTACCAAACGTAAAAATACTGCGCTTGACATAAAGGTTGGTGTCGTCAACAGTAATCAGCTCATTGCCCGATTTTCGAAAAGCCCACGTGCGACCTATTTTCCAAAGGTAGTAGGCCCAGAAGGCTAAGAATATTGCTAATATCATACGCATTTCGCGGTCGGGATTGATGTAGTATTCCCTCATTACCACTATGCCGCAAAACAGCCATGCGAGAAGCCATGCTAAAAGCAAACTTTCCTTCCAGCGCTCAACCTTTCCTAATATTACCAACCGGAAATTTCCGCCATCGCGCGAAAAGCTTACCCGTTCGCCTATGTAACCAATCTTATTAGCCGATGACATGAGCTGCGGTCAATACACGTTCGTAAAGCTCTACGTAAATCGGTAGCACTCGGTCGAGCGAAAATTCTTCGGCTCTTTTCTTTGCGTTTATTCGAAAAGTTGCCAGTGCATCGTCGGAAGAAAGAATCTTCAAGGCATTAGCGGCCATCTCTTCGATATTGCCCACATCGCTGGTAAATCCTGAAAAACCATTTGGATTAAGCTCCGACAAACCACCCGTATTAGTGCTGATTACCGGCACCCCACATGCCATAGCTTCCAAAGCTGCTAAACCAAAACTCTCCGACTCGGAAGGAAGCATAAATAGATCTGAAATCCAGAGAACCTCTTCCGGTTTTTTAAGTTTCCCCAGAATATGGGTATCATCACACGTGCCCAATTCGCGGCATAAGTGTTCCACCCGGTATCGTTCGGGGCCATCGCCTACCAAAATAAGCTTGGCCGGGATGGCTTCACGTATTTTCTGGAAGGTATAAATCACGTCTTCCACCCTTTTCACCGGCCTGAAATTGCTGATGTGGGTGATAATGCGCTCGCCATTTGGCGCATAAGCCAACCTAAAATTTTTCTCTGGTTGAGGTTCATAATGTTCCAGTTTGATAAAATTCGGAATCACTTCCACTTCGCGTAAAATGTCGAAGTGGCGATAGGTATCGTCTCGCAGACTGGAAGAAACGGCAGTTACGGCATCGCTGTTGTTTATTGCAAACGTAATGGCCGGGGCAAAAGATGGATCGCGACCTACTAGGGTAATGTCGGTGCCGTGGAGCGTGGTGATAAATGGTATATGGATGCCTTGCGACGCTAAAATTTGCTTTGCCATATAAGCCGCCGAGGCATGGGGAATGGCGTAATGAACATGTAGTAAGTCGAGCTTTTCAAATTTTACTACGTCCACCAGTTTACTCGCCAGAACCGTTTCGTACGGGGGGTAATCGAAGAGTGGATAGTCGGAAACGACTACTTCGTGATAGCGGATGTTTTTGGTAAAAGAGCCAAGTCTTACCGGTTGATTATAGGTGATGAAATGCACCTGATGCCCTCGCTCGGCTAATGCTTTGCCCAATTCTGTTGCCACCACCCCGCTCCCACCAAAGGTTGGGTACAATACAATTCCGATCTTCATAGCCTTCTTATTCGGCCACAAAGATAAAACCTTCCGTTTGGAAAATTGCCCAATTGCCTACCATAAACCGATTGCACCGTTTAAACTGCGCATTTCTTAACTGATCAATTTCACAGCGTCCGAATAAGGTCAATGGGTATCTTGGCCAAAAATAACCGATATGGCGACCCTAAAAATCAACAATCTTTCGAAGACTTACCCCAATGGCGTAAAGGCATTGAACGATGTGAGTATCGAAATATCCAACGGGATGTTTGGCCTGTTAGGCCCCAATGGAGCCGGCAAGTCGAGCTTAATGCGTACCCTCGCCACCTTGCAAGAAGCCGACTCTGGAAGTGCATTTCTCGATGATCTCGATATTCTGAACAATCCGCAAGAGCTGCGAAAGCACTTAGGCTACCTCCCGCAAGAATTTGGAGTGTATCCGCGAATAACAGCGGAACAATTGCTCGATCACATAGCCATTCTCAAAGGGCTCAAGAACGCCAAGGAGCGAAAGGAGCTTGTTCATTTTTTGCTTCAAAAGGTCAATCTTTACAGCCAGCGCAATAAAGCTGTGAAGGGATTTTCGGGAGGGATGAAGCAACGTGTTGGTATCGCCCAAGCACTTATTGGCAACCCTTCGCTCATAATTGTTGACGAGCCAACCGCAGGACTCGATCCAGGTGAGCGCAACCGCTTTCATAATTTACTCGCCGACGTGGGCGAAAAAGTCATTGTGATCCTTTCAACCCATATTGTAGATGATGTGCGCGAACTCTGCTCCGAAATGGCAATCATGAATTTGGGAGAAATTGTTTATAAGGGTCAACCGGCCGATGTGTTGAGTGAATTGGAAGGAAAAGTTTGGTCGAAAACAGTAAGTCGCGAAGAACTAGCTGCGCACAAGGATATGTACCACGTTATTTCAGACAAAATGATAGCCGGCAATCCGCAAATACATGTATGGAGTGAGACTAATCCAGGAGTTGGATTCAAAGCAGTGGAGCCCAATCTCGAAGATGCATTTTTTATCCATATCAACCCCTTAACAACCGTTTAAGCAATGTTTACAGCTTTCTTAAATCAGGAGCTTCGATCGGCTTTTACAAGCCCCATGCTCTATATTTTCCTTTTTATAGTAACACTTCTTTCTTTTGGGGCTGTGGCAAGCGATACGGTCAGCATTGGTGGGGCGGTGGGTAATGTTTATAAAAACGCACCGCAAATTCTCACCACTTTCACGCTTATTTTGGGGATTTTCGGTTTGCTCTTTGCCGCGGCTTTTTTCAACAATGCTGCGCTCCGCGATCATAATAATCAGTTTAACGAGATTCTTTTTCACCTGCCGATTTCCAAAGCTGGCTATTTCTGGGGGCGGTTCATTGGCGCCTTAATCCTATCTACCATTCCTATGCTGGGAGTATTTATTGGAGCCTGGCTTGGAGCCCTAATCGGCCCATTGGCTGGTTGGGTAGAAGCCGATCGGATTGGTCCGTTTTTCTTTGAAACGATTTACACGAATTACTTCATCTTCGTTTTACCCAACATGTTTGTGGCGGGTTCGATAATCTTCTTCCTGGCGCATCGCTCCAAAAGCACCATCATTTCATTTGTTGGAGCTATGGCGATTATCGTGACTTATATTATTTCGGGAACGCTCCTGTCGGACATCGACAATGAGAGCACCGCAGCTTTGGCCGATATTTTTGGAATACGCACCTATAGCGTAGAAACCCGCTACTTCACGCCGGCTGAGCGAAATACGCTTAGCCCTTCATTTACCGGATTGGTGCTTCAAAATCGGTTCATCTGGATTGGGGTGGCCCTCCTGATTTCGTTCCTTTCCTACCGCAGCTTCAGCTTCAAAGAAAAACTTCGATTTAAAAAAGCTAAGAAAGAAAAACCAACGCCGGTAATAGCAGCATCCATCGCTTGGCCGCGGGCGCACCAAACATTTGGCGCAAGCCTCGTTTGGACGCAATTCCGAAGTATTTTTAGAATGAACACACTTAGCATTACCAAGAGTGTGGTGTTCAAAATATTGGCTCTTTTTGGCATTATTCTACTGGTCACATCACTGGCACAAGGCTATGAATATTTTGGGCTACAATCTTACCCCGTAACCTATATGATACTCGACGATATAACGGGCTCCACCAGCACGTTCATGATCATTATTATCGTTTTTTTCAGCGGAGAATTGGTTTGGCGCGACCGTATATCACGTATAGATGAAGTGATCAACTCTACGCCCCATGGCACAGCTGTTTCACTTTTCGCGAAATGGGCAAGCCTGATATTTGTCGCTTCCCTTTTGCATTTTAGCTTCGTTGTTTTAGGAATATGCGCACAACTATTTCGCGGCTACACAGCCATCGACTTCGATCTATATCTCGTTGATTTCTTACTCGAAACCCTACCTAATTACGTTGTCTATTCAGCGCTTTTCGTTCTGATTCAAACCTTAGTAAATAATCGCTATTTGGGCTATTTTTTGGGGATTATCATCAATTTTGCCTTAGCCATTATTATTGGCGTATTTCACTGGAGTAGCAGTATGCTCGTGCCCGGAGAATCGCCCGGGATATTTTTCAGCGATATGAGTGGTTTTGGACCAGGAGTAATAGCAACGCTATGGTTTGATCTTTACTGGGTGCTTTTTGGTTTACTGCTGATGTGTTTGGCTGCGCTATTTATGGAACGCGGAATTTCAGCGCGCTTGAAAGATAAGTTAAGCGCAGCTCGCCAAAATTTCAAAGGTTCGCTTCGCATAGCAACTCTGGCGCTAACGTTTGCCTGGATTGGGGTAGCAGCATTTGTTTACTACAATACGCAGATTCTCAATCCTTATAAAAATAACAAGCAACAAGAACTGGCTCAAGTAGCATACGAAGAAACTTACAAAAAATATGCTGCGCTCCCCCACCCCAGTTTGACTGATATTTCCTATGAAATTGACATTTTTCCCGAAAAGCGCGATGTATATGTACGCGCCAAAGGCCAGCTTTTAAATAAGACGGATAAAGGAATTGATAGTTTATTCTTTAATATTCAAAGCGGTTGGGATACGGAAATCGATATTTCGGGTGCGGTTCTCGCCTTAAATGATACAATCCTCGATGTAAGAATTTATAAGCTTGGCAAGACGCTTAATCCAAATGAATCCTTAGAGGTACGTATGGTGACGAGTTATTTAACCAAAGGCTTTAGCAATGGCTTGGGCAATACCGACATTCTTTCGAATGGTACTTTCTTAAATAATTTCAGTATTCTACCCATAATGGCGTACTCGGAGCAAGGCGAAATGAGCGATAGAAATGATCGAAAAAAGTATGGACTTCCTATGAAATTGCGGATGCCTGAGTTGAAACACGATTGCAGCGAGGTTTGCATGTCGAATTACCTCACGGATGGTTTGGCCGATTGGGTAACGGTACGAAGCGTTATTTCAACTTCTAACGACCAAATTGCTGTGGCTCCAGGGTCATTAGTCAAGCAATGGGAAAAAGATGGCCGTGCTTATTTTCAATATGAACTCGATAAGCCTTCCCAGAACTTTTACAATTTCATGTCAGCCCGCTACGAGGTGGCCCGCGAGAAATATAATGATATTGACGTCGAAATTTATTACGATGCCAAACATGGGGTGAATGTTCCCAAAATGCTTGATGCTGTGAAGCGCTCTTTGGCTTATTATGAGAAACACTTCGGGCCTTACTACCACAAACAGGCGCGTATATTAGAGTTCCCCCGTTACAGCACCTTTGCCCAAGCTTTCCCGGGTACAATGCCGTATTCAGAAGGTTTTGGGTTCATAGTAAATCTCGAAGATGAAACCGAAAACAATGTAGTGGATGCAGTAATTGCCCACGAAATGGCGCATCAGTGGTGGGCCCATCAAGAGATACCAGCCTTAATGCAGGGAGCCACGATGCTAACAGAAAGCTTTGCCGAATACTCCAGCCTGATGGTGATGAAAGAAGGAAGCGACGACATGAAAATGAAGCAGTTCTTGAAGTACGATTTCGATCGCTACCTGCGCGGGCGCACACAGGAAGCGGAAAAGGAACTTCCGCTTTACAAAGTGGAGAACCAACAATACATTCATTATGGAAAAGGAAGTGTGATTTTGTATGCCTTGCAAGATTATATAGGTGTAGATTCCATGAACGCGGCGCTCCGGAGCTTCCTAGAAGCTACAGCCTATGCTGAACCGCCTTATCCAACTTCGCTTGAATTTTTAAATCATTTGGAGCCCCGCGTGCCGGATAGCCTTAAATACCTCGTGCGCGATTGGATAAAGGAAATTACCCTGTATGATCTTCGGCTTACCGATGCAAAAGTTGAAAAGCGAAGCGATGGGAAATACGCCGTTTCCTTTGAAATGGACAACCGGAAACTCTACGCCGATACTTTGGGCAACGAGAAAGAAACCCCTTTAAACGATTGGGTCGATATTGGATTATACGCCGATAGCCAGGAAGAAAAGCTTCTGGCATGGAAACGGGTAAAAATCCAAAGCGGCAAATCGACTGAAATAATGGTAGTCGATACCATTCCAGCGAAAGCGGCTATCGATCCACGCCGAATGCTGGTAGAGCGCGTGATAAAGGACAACGTGAAGACAGTGAGTTTTAATTGAAAAGACGAGTCTAAATCGAACTTGTGATCGGAAAGCATTCAAATGGCGAATGGTTTATCAAGTTAATCAAGAGAGAAGTTTAGAATTTCTCCATAGGTCCAAACCACCGATCAAAGAATCGTTGCAGGGAAACCCGCATCACTGGGTAACCATTTAAATTGCCATGCTTACCGCCAGGTATGGTGAGCATTTCACAATCAGGTCTATCGCCAATAATTTTATAAAGGTTGAGACCTAATTTGTATGGAACTATGGTATCCTTGGTGCCATGGGCAATAAGTATCGGCGATTTGGCTGCACGTAGATAAATATCATTGCGAAAGGAATAGCGCAGAAACAGATTCACCGGAATCACCTTAGAGTGAAAAAGTGCAACATTGGTCAAGCTGTCATAAGGTGTTTCGAGCACCACCGCGGCCGGTGTGCTGTGCGATGCAAGCCAGGATGCCATACCAGAACCAAGGGAACGGCCGTAAATGCAAACTTTTTCCGCGGGATATCTCAGAAGCACTTCTTGATAGCATGCTTGGGCATCGCTAAAGAGTGCCTGCTCACTGCGCTTACCCCTACTTTTGCCATATCCGCGATAATCTGGTAAGAACACGTCGAAGCCAAAACTGGTAAGTTCTTCGGCTATCGGCCCCCAACGAAGCACGCCACCCGTATTGCCATGAAAATAAAGAATACAACCGCGGGATACTTTCGCCTTAATCAAAATGGCGTGGATTCGTCCTTGCTGAGGCGTATCGAAAAAAACTTCTTCGATTGGCGACGCCAATATAATCGGTGCATCTTCAGCGAGTTTTCCGCACGGTGCGAATATTAAGCTGCTCTGGAAGAAATAATAAAATGCGCAAACCAAGCCATAAATGATGACTAATGTGATTAAAATATACGTGATTTGTTGACCCATTTACTCAAACAAAGAACGAACAATATTGGATATTTGGTATTAGAGAAACTATGAAATCACTACCAGAGCATATCTCGGCAGCAGCAATTCCTTACGATGCTTATTTTGAGCAAGTTCAAACTTATGCAGCAACAAATACTACGAGTGGGCCTACCCAGTCGGAAAGCTTGAGCCATTACACAAAGCTGAATGCCAGCCGAATGCGCAGATTAAACAAGCAAGTGCGACCGAGTAAGGATTTAATTGATCTAATTGACAGGAGCAAAATTGCTCAGAAGTGGATCATCATAACAGAAGCCTGGTGTGGCGATGCGGCTCAGAACATTCCTTACGTCGCGAGATTAGCTCAGGCGTGCGTCACGGTAGAATTGGGCTTTGTGTACCGCGATGAACACCTGGCTTATATGGACGCTTACCTAACACGTGGCGGACGTTCGATTCCAAAACTTATCATCTACCGAGCTGATAATTTGAGCGAAATAGCCAATTGGGGTCCTCGCCCTGCCGCCGCGCAAAGGATGGTAGACGCTTACAAAGCGAAAGGTCCAGAAGGCGAGCCTTTTGCGGAATTTTCTGAAAAACTCCACAAGTGGTATCAAGTTAATGCGAACATCGATTTGGAGAATGAACTATTGCTTACCTTTCAATCGCTAACGAATTAAGCCTGTACCATGAGAGCTAACATTTTACTTTCCTGCGCTATCTTCATAATGACATCGAGCGCTGTGTACGCGCAGTCTGAAACGGATCCAAGCGTGTTGAGAAAACAGATCAAGGACTTGGAGAGCAATATTAAAGACCAGTATTCGGAGATTGAAAAGCTGGAGAAATCCATTGTGAAAGTGCGACCAGAAGCTGAACAAGCCAAGCGAGATGCGGAAAATATACGATCGAGACGCGACCAGGTGAAATCTGATTTCGAAGCTTTCAAGTATGACGAAAAAGCTGCTGCCCTTAAAAGCATGCAGAAGGAGTACAAATTAGCTGACAAGAGTTTATCGAAATATCAGAAGACTGGTGATAACTTGAAATCTAAATTGAGCGATGAGCAAACAACATCATCCATCGCCGCAGGGCAGAAATCGGAAAAAATTGGAGAACTCGATAATCTGAAAGCTAAGCTAAATGGAATGCCGGAAGCAGAAAGAGCTTCTCTGGTTTCCGCAGCATCTGATAAAATGGCTACGGAAACAGCAAAGGCAGAAGCAACTGCTTACGAGAACGAACTCAAGCGCGTGAAATCCTTAGAAAAAGAAGCCTCGGCTTACGACAAGACCATCAATAAATCAAATTCAGCAGTCGATAAAATTCAGAAGGAGATCACCGAAAATGTCGTGGCAGTTGACCAAACGAAGGCTAAGTCCGACGATCTTAAATCATCTGTAGCTGCCAGGGAGGCGGAACTGAAGCAATTTGACCCGAAAGCCGTGGAGAAAGAGCTTACTAATTTACAGAAGGATTTGAACGACGCCGAACTGCGCAATCAAACACTTCAAAGTGATTTAGATCAAGCGTTAGGTACTATTAATCAGAAACACAACTTAATAGAAGAGCAGAAAAAGTTGGTAAGGGAGAAAGAATCGGACTTGGGAAGGCAATAGAATCCGGAAACCGGAATTCGGAAACCGGAATTGATAAGATCATATAATGCTCTGACTAAAAGTAATTTATAGTTGAAGTGTATTAACTTTAAAATGAGAATTCTGAATTCTTAATCCCAAAGGGGTTAATTAGGGATTATATAATGGTCAATGAACTCTCGAATGCATCCTTCGCCGCCTTTGGTGGAAAGAACAACATTTACGACGGCTTTGACTTTGGAATGAGCATCTTGCGGACTGGCACTAAAACCCACTTTTTCTAGAATAGGTAAATCATTGATATCATCGCCTATGTAGGCTACGTGATTCAGGTCGAGACGCATTTCTTTAAGCCATTCATTCAATACTTCGAGTTTTGGACGCACTCCGATATATATCCTTTTGATGCCGAGCATTTGGGCGCGGTGAGCCGTAACTTCGCTCCGTAAGGCGGCGCTGATGATGCCAATTTCGACTCCAGCTTTCATTGCCAATTGAATACCCAATCCATCCTTCACGTTGAACCGTTTCATTTCCTGTCCTTCCGAATTGTAGTACATCCCGCCTTCCGTAAAAACGCCATCCACGTCGAGCACCAGTAATTTGATCGTTCCATTGCGCAACTGTTCGTCGCTCCGCTCCAGATCGACGGTATTGAGTCTTTCGAAAGGTACACCCAACGATTCAATCAATGTCCACAAGGATTCGGGATCGAGCGACCTGAACTGCGAAGCGCCAAGCTGTTGAGCTTGGCGCTTGCGCAAAAGGTAATTGATATTCTTGAACAGCATTAGGGCTGTGCTACGATATCGATCAATTCAATTTTGAAGATCAATACGGCATTTGGTTTAATAGTAGGTGGACTACCGCGCTCGCCGTAAGCAAGTCCGGGTGGAATAGTTACCAACCAGGTAGAACCAACGGGCATAAGCTGGAGAATTTCCGTCCAACCTGGAATAACCCGGGTCAAGGGGAACTCAGCCGGTTGGCCACGCTCATAACTACTATCGAAAACTTCGCCTTCTGTAGTTTTACCTTCGTAGTTTACCCGAACAGTGTTTTCGGTAGTCGGCTTGGCACCTGTACCCATCGTGATTACTTCGTACAACATACCTGACTCGGTAGATTGGTATTTGCTGTCCTTCTTTAATTCGGCCATGTATGTGTCCGCTTTCTCCAAGCCTTTTGCGCTCTGCTCGGCCTGAACACGGGTCATGAAAGCACGGATGATTTCATTACCATCTTCTTGCGTAATTTTAATCGCCGAATCACTGTCCAAGGCATCTTGAAGGCCTTGCATCACTTTGTCGATTTCAATTCCTTCTATTTCCGATTGGCGAACGTTCTTGCCTAAGCCCATACCAAGCACGTAGGATACCGAGTCTAGTTCGTTTTTCAATTCGGCAGTACTACCTTTCTTGCCCTTTTGAGCGCAAGCAGCGGTGGCGAGCAAACAAGCCAAGCCGAAGAATGTAAAGATGCGTTTCATTTTAATTTTCATGGATTGTTGATGATTTACGGGTAAACACCCATTTGTTTTGATTTAAGTTCGATAATCGTTCATTAAAACCATAACCTTCCATGCCGAAATGAAGAAGCTCAGCAGGCTTGGTTATATTTTTTTCGAGGGCAAATGTAGTCATTAGTCCGCGTGCACGTTTAGCAAAAAAACTGATCATTTGAAATTCACCATTTCGCTCTTCCCTGAATTCTGGAGTCACCACCCGCACTGGAATTTTCTTAAAATCGATCACTTTGGAATATTCTTGCGATGCGAGGTTAAGCATAAACTCCGACTGAAAGCTTTTCAGATGGTTCAACACCGTATCGGTTACCGTCTTTTTCCAGTAGGCGTATAAGTTTTTCTTCGATGGGGTTATAGCCCAATCGGTACCCATCTCCAACCTATAGGGTTTCATGGAATCGAGCGGCCGAAGCACACCGTACAATCCCGAAAGGATGCGCAAACGCTCCTGCGCCAGGTCAAGCGTGTCGTCATCCCAAAGCGCAGGCGAAAGCCCCTTGTACACGTCGCCATCAAATGCAAAAACTGCTGGTCGGGTTGCGTCTTTATCTAAGCTTTCAAACGCTTGGTAACGTTCGGTATTAAGCTCGGCCAAGGCGGCACTGATGTCCATCATTTTGGAGAGCTTCTTCGCGCTGAAAGTTTTTAGTTTAGAAACCAAATAATCGGCTTGCTTCTCGTAAATTGGTTGAGAAGGACTTATTCCTTCTGGTAGATCCGTTTCAAAATCGAGTGATTTGGCTGGAGATATAATAATTAACATGTAAGAAAGTGAAATTGGGGTGCAAATGTAATATGCTTTCGCCGACGGGCTAATATAAGGCCTATTTATTCTACCTTTGCGGATATTTATAGATTGTGGAATTCAAATCATTCGGCCTGAATGAAAAACTACTCGAAGGCCTAGACGCCATGGGTTTTTCCAAGGCTACCCCCATACAGGAAAAAGCCCTGCCAATAATACTCGATGGGAAAGATCTTATTGCTTGTGCCCAAACGGGTACGGGTAAAACGGCGGCTTTTCTTCTTCCAGTCATCCATCAGATCATGGCATCGAAGGCGGAGAACAGTTCGATTAAAGCCCTTATTGTAGTTCCCACGCGCGAACTCGCAACACAAATTGACCAAGCGCTCGAAGGTCTCTCCTATTTTACCGATGTTAGTTCGTACGCCTTGTATGGCGGAGGCGATGGTAGCGGCTTTGAGCGTGAAAAGCGCGTACTTGCTACAGGTACTGACGTGGTGATTGCTACTCCAGGCAAACTCATCTCCCACCTCAACTTAAGCAATGTAAATTGCGCCCACCTCACTCACCTCATACTCGACGAAGCCGACCGGATGCTCGATATGGGTTTCTTTGAAGATTTAATGCGCATCGTATCGCACCTTCCAGAAAACAGACAGACGTTAATGTTTTCGGCCACTATGCCACCCAAAATCCGGAAATTGGCTCAAGCCCTTTTGAAAACGCCAGAAGAAGTAAGTCTATCCATGTCCAAACCGGCGGAAGGGGTTATGCAGGTAGCCTACCTGGTGCAAGAAAAAGACAAGGTGGCACTTATTACCAAATTGCTCAACAAGGATGACATCGACGGTGTGATTGTGTTCTCGAGAACCAAGCGAAACGTGAAGGAGATAGCACGTAAATTGCGTTCGTTAAAGGCAAATATGGAAGAAATGCATAGCGATCTTACCCAGGAAGAGCGGGAAGAAGTGATGCGTAAATTCCGAAATAAAAAGGTACAAATCCTTGTAGCTACCGACATTGTATCGCGCGGAATCGACATTATAGGCCTGCAGCTGGTATTGAACTATGACGTACCCGACGAAGCGGAAGATTATGTGCACCGCGTAGGCCGAACTGCACGCGCTGATAATACCGGCATGGCCATTACTTTCATAGGGCCAGACGACCAAGGAAAATTTGGCCGTATCGAACGATTGATTGAGCAAGAAGTGATGAAACTCCCTGTACCCCCTGATGTGGGTGAAAGCTTTGAGTACAACCCAAATGCACGCTCGAGTGGGCGTGGAGGCGGAGGCTTCAAGCGCGGGGGCGGCAAATCGGGCGGTGGCAATAAGAAGAAGTTTGGACATAAGCGGCCGGGATAGGTAGCGGTTGTAATACAGGTATGTATGTGTTTGGGGTCATGAAATAATTGTGCTCTCACCCTTTGTTTGTCTATATTGTCTTCTTAGAAAGGTATTGTTGAACCTTTTATAGTTAATCATTGTTGAAATCAGAGCGGACTAAAATTAATCTTCTATGCCCTACCAAATTGAAAAAACAGATGCCGAATGGCGGCGTGAGCTTACCGACGACGAGTATCGGATTCTTCGAGAAAAAGGAACGGAACGGGCCTTCACCGGTAAGTACAATCTTCATTTTGCCGACGGGCTATACCGCTGTCGAGCGTGTAATAATCCGCTTTTCACATCCGATCAGAAATTCGAATCGGGTTGTGGTTGGCCAAGTTTTGATAACCAGGTGAGCAAAGATGCTGTAGTAACTCACTTGGACAAAACCCACGGAATGATCCGGACGGAAATATTATGCGGAAACTGCGGAAGTCATTTAGGCCATGTTTTTAACGATGGCCCCACGGAAAGCGGACTGCGTTACTGCGTCAATTCCGTTTCAATCAATTTCGACGGTCAGAAGACGTAAGGTATCAGTGCTTTCACACGCCTGCGATAAGCTTGGTAGGCATCACCATACTCTTCTAAAAGCTTCATTTCTTCCCAGCGAATGCTCACCAAAACGTAAATCATCGTAATGACCAGAAAGAGGAAATGCTTCAAGTAGGGTTGCCAAAGGAAAAATGCCATCGTCAAAAAGATGAAACCGGAATATATGGGATGGCGCATGTAGCGATTTAAACCACGTACCACCAAGTGACCTTCGCCGATCTCAGCTTCCTTAAACCAAAACCGAAGTGGATATTGACGGATGGCGCCGATGCTTACCAATGCACCAACAAGCCCAAGAAATAGTGCCCCGACATTAACTACCGTTTTGGGAGCAAAGAGCAGAGGTGAGCTTAGCAAGCCCTGAAAGCGAAAAAGCAGAGCAAAATTAACCGCAGCAAAAATGGAGTATAACAATCTGTAGTTCGCGTGCACTATAGCGCTGGTGTTGCCAAGAATACGCTTAGCTCGGCGTGTTGCCAACGCTGAATGAAATGCGTAATACACCACCCAAAAAATCGCCAAAACTATGTGATTGTTCATACGGACTCTTCAAAGACTTTGAAATTTCTACCTTGCACCTAAAATTACACCAATGAAATCACTTTTCGGGCTCTTAATAATCTTAACTTCATTAACGGTCACGCCAAGCTTGGCGCAAGACGACGAAACATTCGACCAATTGATGGAGTGGATGGAAGGCCAATTCGACAGCGGCGATCAAGCAGCAGCCGATACCAATTATTACAATATTACGCTCAAAATGAAGCGCATTTGGCCGGAAGCTTCCAACGGAGCTTGGCTATATGTAGAGCAGGCGATGGCTAGCAGCCCCGATAAACCTTACCGTCAGCGCGTGTATTTCGTATCACAACAGTCGGACGAACATTTGAGTAGCGATATCTATAGCCTGAAAGATGAAGAAAAATTTATAGGCGCCTGGAAAGACCCATCGGTTTTCGTGGGGATGAAGCCTGCAGACTTAGTGTATAAAGAAGGATGCAGCGTATTCCTCTTTTACGACGGATTTCAGTACGGTGGAAAAACGAATACCGGAAGCTGTGAGAGCACTTTACGCGGTGCTTCATACGCCACTTCGAACGTGTCAATCACATCAGACGCCCTAAACAGCTGGGATCGAGGCTATGATGAAAAAGGGAATCAGGTGTGGGGTGCCGAAAATGGTGCCTACATCTTCAAGAAGAGAATGTGAAATTTATGTTAAATGGTTCTAAATAAGGCGAAACAATTGCTGACGACTCACGTTTTAGAGTAAATTAGCTGATATGTCACGATCTAGAAACAAGAACATCAAAGAACTCGAACCGAACTTTAAAGTTCGTCTTGATAGCAAAACCATCATCACCATTCGCGATATGGCGAAATTCCAATTCTGGAAAGAAAAATTTCCCAACGCAGTAGTGATATCTTAAGAAAACAAACCGGCTAATGCCGGTTTTTTTTGTTTCAAACTGGAACATGAGTTGGCGTTACCAGTTTCAAAAAGAGCCCGTCGAATATGCCTTCAGTTTAAATCCTGATTTCTTTTTTCTGACGGTGTACTCGATCGTTCGGTGAGAAAGCGGCTGCATAATGAACACCTTGAAATGTCGCCTATTCTCATCTACTCGGAAAAGTTAGAACTCGTTGCGCGATGAGATATCATTCATCGTGTTGAACGCTCTTTTGCCCTGAATATTTATTAAAGTTGCATCGCAAAGAATTCCGACGAGCGTATCTCTTAGAATAATGGAGTCGGTTACGAGGTAAATCGTATCAAATTTCTGCTCGCATATTAGAAAAGTGGATGCTGTTACTTCATGCGATAAGACGAATAAGGTCAACGGTTGAATGCGATTTGATTGCCCGATCAATAGCTGGAAGGACAATAAGAGAACACTAATACTTAATTCAGATTTCATCTTTTTCAAGTGCAAATTCAATGTTGAATTTCCAGAATGTTCACGGCGATGGAAGCATTATTTAATTGCACCGGTTATTCCTAAAATCCCAATTCCAATCATAAATATAGGAACTATCGAAATCCATCCCTTACCCCAAAGAAATCCGAAAAGCGCAAATCCTGTGAGCAAAAAGAAGAGACCAAGAATCACACTTCGCAATGGGATTTTATTCTTCTCATTCTTTCGACTAGACCAATTATTTTCTCGGTCTAATTTATCCACTTCACGAAATACTTCCTTTACGAGTTCTTCATTATCACAATTTCGCTTCAAATACCCGAGAACGGCAGACCAGGAGTCTCCACGCTGTCGCATTTTAGTCACATATTCGAGTAAGTCTTTCTTGGATTTCATCAAGATTTTAGTTGAAGCAATCGGCAGTCAGATTAGGACTAAGAGCCGCTATGCATTTGCGGAATAGACTCTCAGAACCGATCCGCACTCTTCCTTGATTTGAGCAAGCACCCCGCTACTATGATGCTATTATACTAAGTCAAGGAAACTAGACCGCTCCCTTTTCGACCCTTCCGCTTAATGGGGAATGTTTCCTCTTTTCCATCCAATTGATTGAGATATTTCCTCTGATTGGATTGGAATTCGGTGTACGTTACTGTAGTCAAAGTTTCGGCAAGATACCCACGAAATCAAAACGCCAACAAAGCCTTTCGCACAATCTCCTACCTCCACAAAATCTCCTCCACTTGATCCAAATACGCTTGCTTGAAAGCACCTTCTGCCCGCCATATTATCCTGCCTTCGGCGTCAATTAGCAGAAAATATGGTTCGGTTTTATCCTCTACTCCTATTTCGGTGAACGGTGCCCGATTTCCACTGTAGATATAAAGATGATCGAGCACCAAGGCTTCATTGGTGGCCTTTAAATCTTTGATCACCTGATTTTTGGCAACTTGTGCTGCCCCCGTAAAAAGCGGGAGAAATGCGATTTCGACCTGATACATGGCATCCATCAAACCCGTTTTCAACACGAATTTATTGTAAACGGGCACTTGCCAGGTGCGCAGCTCTTTCTCCGCTTTCTTGCTGGTACCAATTCCCACAAGGGCATATTTACCTGCAAAGGCATCAGGAAAAGTAACCTCCCGGCCAGAAATCATTTCGGTGGAAACCGTCGGGAACTTAATTTTCTTTTGCCCAAAAAGCGATATAGCGTTTAAGCTTAGCAATAGGCCAAGCGTAAACGTGATTCGTAAAAAAGGGGTGCGCATTATTCGGAGCGGCGGATCGATTCGATCACAATGTTCTCCACCGGCCAGTCGCCCATGCCCTGGCGATTTCCTGTTTTCGTTTGGCGGATTAAGTTTACCACGTCCATGCCAGCCGAAACCTTACCAAAGACAGCATAGCCCGGATTGTTAGGCTTATAATTTAGGAAGTCGTTGTTGTTTACGTTGATAAAGAATTGAGATGTAGCACTATTGGGCGCATTGGTTCGTGCCATTGCTACGGTGCCCGCGTCATTTTTCAATCCATTTTCGCTTTCCAGAATGATAGGGCCGTTGGTAGGTTTTTGAGCTCCATCCGCGGTGAATCCACCTCCCTGGACCATGAAATTATCTATCACCCTGTGAAATACGGTGCCGTCGTAGTGTTTCGAATCGACGTACTCCAGAAAATTTGCAACCGTTTGCGGCGCTTTGTTGGGATCGAGCTCTAAGCTTATTTCGCCTTTATTGGTTTTGATTGTTACGTATTCCATAGGTAATGCTGGGGTTTCAGATTTCTGTTCGGTTTCGGCCTCGATAGGCTGCGGTGCTATAATTTCAGTCTCTACTGGCTTTGGGGCTTCTTGGCAAGCCATGAGCCAAAGCGGAAAGATTAAAAAACTCAGTCGTTTCATGGGGGCAAATTTACAGATATTCGTTTGCAACATTGGCAAGTTCCGATCTTTCTCCTTTTTCCAAGGTAATATGCGCAGCGATGGGATGATCTTTTATACGATCTATCAAATAGGAAAGCCCGTTGCTTTGGGCATCGAGATAAGGTGTGTCAATCTGATGGATATCGCCAGTGAGAACAATTTTGGTATCATCGCCAGCTCTTGAAATGATGGTTTTAATTTCATGTGGCGTTAAATTCTGAGCTTCGTCAATAATAAAGAAAATCTTCACCAAGCTGCGTCCGCGGATGTATGCCAAAGGAGAAATTGCGATTTTCTCTGTTTCGACCATCGCTTCGATGCGCTTGTAGTTTTTATCGGTTGGTCGAAATTGCCCTTTTATAAAATTCAGGTTATCCCAAAGCGGTTGCATGTAAGGGTCGAGCTTCGATTTGATGTCGCCAGGTAGGAAACCTATATCCTTGTTGCTTAGGGGCACCACTGGGCGGGCAATAAAAATTTGACGGTAATTGGTGCGCTGCTCAATAGCGGCAGCAAGGGCGAGCAAAGTTTTACCTGTTCCGGCCATGCCTTGAATGGTAACCAACTTAATATTTGGATTCATCAAGGCGTTGAGCGCAAAACTCTGCTCAAAATTGAGTGCCTTTACACCAAATGCTTCCAGATCGTAAACCCGCTCCAAAAGGTTTTCATTTTTGTTGTAGCAAGCCAGAATAGATCGTCGACGGTTCTTGAGTTGATAATACTGATTGGCGTTGATATGCTTTTGTTTTATCAATGCAGGGTCTCCCACCCCAGTTTGAAACAGATTGTCCATTAGCTCTTCGCTGGCGGCAGTGAGCACCTGCTGCCCTTTGTGGAGGGTTTGGACGTCTTTTACTTTGCCGGTTTCGTAATCTTCAGCCAGCACATTGAGCGCTTTGGCCTTGAGTCGAAGACAAATATCTTTTGAAACGAGAATTACCTTCTTGTCGCGGTGATCTTCCTGAAGTTGCAGGGCGCAGTTGAGAATTTTATTGTCGTATTTGCTGTCGCCAAAAACGCGTTCGGAATTGATCCCTGTATTTTGGCTGTGGAGTACCACTTTGAAATTGCCGGTAGTTCGGCCGTTTAGGGGTACCCAGTCGTTAATTAGCTTTTCCTTTGATATTGCATCTACGAAGCGGATGAATTCCCGGGCTTCAAAATTGACAGTTTCGTTGCCTTTTTTGAAATCGTCGAGCTCTTCGAGCACTTGGATCGGAATTGCAATATCGTGCTCTTCAAAATTCTTAATCGCGTTGCTATCGTAGAGAATTACGGAGGTATCGAGAACAAAAATCTTCTTTTCTGCCTTTGCAGAAGCGGTTTTAGCCTTAGCTGCCATAAAGTACTTTAATTGGTTTAAAGATAATTTGGCGGCACTTCGATTCGGGGACTTCCAGATTCACTTATCCACAGATTTTTCAGCGCGATTGTGAATAGCCCTTAAAAACCAGTGTTGCTGAGATCATTAAAAATGAAAATTGAGGAATCGTGAAGCATATTGTGAAAAACAATAAGGTGGAATGAATCTTATCGAATCATTCCACCTTTCAGTTTCAAGTCCGTGAACTGAAACCAAAGATAAGCTACTGTTGGCAAATGGCTTTCTACCGGTGGGTATTTTGCACAATATTACGCTGCTAATCAACTCTCTGGTACAGCACCCGAAGGTGTGTACCCGGGGCTGCATGGGTGGCGAAGTTTTCACAACGTCACTCACCCTTGAAAGCTCATCACTCCTCACCGCGTTCCTTGCGGAAGTACGGCTCCCGATTGCCTTTTTGTAAACTTAATCATCGCAAAACGCTACGAATAGCGAATCTTTCGGGCAAACTGCGGAAAACGTGGATTTGGCGTACCAAATTGCTTCCGAAGAAGCATCACGTCACAGAGATCATTGTTGCCTCATTCGGCACATTTATTATCTCTTGCTTATCTGCTGTGAATGTAAGGTTCCATAGACAAGCTTCCAAATTTTTAATTTCCGACTTACGCACCAGCTATTCACATAGCTTATTAACAATTGTTCAAAACGACGGAAGGCCCGCTATGCGCTGAACCTTCCACTAAACTATTCCGAGAAAATATCTGAATTAATGTGCGAATTCGCGGACTGAGAGCTCCACTTTCCCTTTGCGAGTCAGCATATAGCCGTCTTTATTCTCGATGTATCCCTTTAAATAAAGATTGGTGATACGTTCCCCTATTCTACTTTGACCTAAACTGAGATCATTATCGGATTCGATTTCTTTCCAAAAGGATTTTTCCAGCTTGTTAAGTTTTATTTTCTCTCTGTTAGCATGTTCGAGTTTGAAATTTTGAATAATCTGCAAAATAAGATTGTCGTATCGATCCATGGGTTAATCGCTATTAAGTGGTTTAATAAAGTGTTGTTAACATTTGGCTGACTAGAACAAGATAATGTTACGACAACCTTAACGAATGCTTAAATGTATGTAAAGATGTGGGAACAGGAGCCGATTGTGAAAAAATGTAAAACTGTGCAAAAGTTATTTCCCAGATATCACATCACACGCAAAAACCTGATATACAATAACAAAAAAGGCCGAACTACCGTTGATAATTCGAGTTTTTGGCCACCTTGGGCACAATCTTATCAAAGAAACTATGCATCAGCGTTAAGTCAGATTCTAAATCGCCGGAAGGAATAAAAGGCTCGGCACAAACGATCCATTTGCGCTCATAGTCGAAACCTACCATGGTGATAGGAACTTTTGCAGCTAAAGCAATATGGTAGAAGCCGGTCTTCCAATCTTCTACCTTACTCCGTGTTCCTTCGGGAGCCACACAAATGGCAAAATCAGGATCTGCAGCGTAAATTGATGCCATATAATCTACCATACTCGTCTTTTTAGAACGATTGACCGGATAGCCGCCCAAATTTAACAAGAGTCGCTTCACGGGAAAACGAAAAAGCTCTTTCTTCGCTAAAAATACGCAGTTCAGGTGCATCAGCTTTCGAGCAGCGATACCGACAAAAAAATCGACGTTGCTGGTATGTGGTACCACCACAAGCACATATTGGCGAAGCGTGCGTGGCACCGCTTTGGGTATTTGCCAACCCGCCCAGTAAAACCATCGCACACAGAGCCAAACAAACAATCTGCTGATCATCGCGACAAAGATTATTAAAATTCCCTTTCCACCTGCGCTGCATGCCGACGATTGCCTACTTTTGACCCAGCACATGTATTGTATAGTTGATATCGAAACGACTGGCGGGAGTAATAAATCGGGTCGGATCACCGAAATAGCCGCTTTTCTGCACGACGGCGCCAAATGCGTCGATAAGTTTGTAAGTCTGGTAAATCCCAGGCAGCCTATTCCACCCTTTGTTGCCAATCTCACAGGCATTTCGAACGAAATGGTGGCCGAAGCTCCCAGCTTCGAAGATTTGGCCGAAGAGATCTACCGCTTTATGGCAAATAGCATATTTGTAGGGCATAACGTCAATTTCGACTACGGCTTTCTGCGTGAAGAATTTCGACGGGTTGGTCTTGAATTCCGTCGGAAAAAGCTTTGCACAGTACAGTTGAGCCGGAATACTTTTCCAGGATTACCATCATACTCGTTGGGGAAAATATCGCGCGAACTCGACATTTCGCATGAAGATCACCACCGCGCAGAATCGGACGCCCGGGCTACCATGTTGCTATTCGAGCGTATTGTGGAAAAGCAATCGCTTCATGGATTGTTCGACGTCAATTTTGGATCGACGGAGCTAACGTTTACCGGAAGCGAGTTTATTAACCGCGAGATTATAGATTCCATACCCGATGAATGTGGCGTATTCTCGGTACTCGATCGCGATGATCGAGCTATTTTCGTAAAACGCAGCAGCGAATTGGTCAATACCATCTACGACAAGTTTCGCGCAGCTGAGACCCAAACGGATCGAAGTTTTCTAGAAAAAGCTTACCGAATAGATTTCCAACTTACGGGAAGTCCGCTATTAGCTCAGTTGATAGAGGCCCACGAAGTATTAGAACGGGCTCCAAAGTTCAATCAGGGTCGTTTCTCTATCAAATCTCAATTCGGAATTTTTCAAGACGATGCGGAGCGCGGAACCTTTCACCTACGCAGATACCAGTTGGGCGAATCGCCTGTGGCGGCATTTGCAAACTTCTTCGAAGGTCTTGACTTTATAAAAAATCAAAGCGAACAGAAGGATTTGCGCTTAGTCGAAACCTTTCGCAAACGCTGGAAAACGGAATTCGCCTTGCTCAATAAATTTTCGGATAACACGTTTGCTCTGGCAGCTCTCCTTCCGAGCGACTCCTACATATTGATCGACGAAGGAGTGGATGTCGATCACCGCTCATTAATTTACGTTATCGAAGGCCACGTGAAGGGCTATAGCCAAGCGCGCAAAGACGATCCTTTTGACATGTTCGATATCGAAGGGATGGAACACCTATTTCAACCGCATGCAGAACTTGCATTGGTGGTGCGCCAATTTATGGCCAAGGGGAAGTTTGAGAAGAAGGTGGGAATTCTTAATTAGTAGCATTCTGCGAAAAGCAGAACTTTGAGTGATTAAATGAAAAAACTATCACTGATTTAGTTACTCTTCCTGTCCCAAACTTTAGAAAAATAGGGATCTTTTTTTGTTCTCTAAAAAACCATTCATACCCGATCTATCACCACTTTATAGGTAGGATCTTCCCAAACATTCACATCTATGATTTCGGATGCATTGCGAAGCAGGTTCTTACAATCGGGCGATAGATGCTTTAGCTGAACCTTTTTGCCCACCTTTTGATACCGCTCGGTAAGCTTATTGAGCGCTTCAATGGCCGACATATCTACCACCCGGCTTTCGCGAAAGTCGATGATTACCTGATCGGGATCGCCCGCTACGTCAAACTTTTCGTTGAAAGCAGCTACAGACCCAAAGAATAAAGGACCATAAATCTCGTAGTGTTTAACTCCATTTGCATCGGTTGATTTCCGAGCTCTGATGCGTTTGGCATTGTCCCATGCGAAAACCAAGGCAGCTATTATCACACCAATAATCACCGCTAGCGCCAGATTATGAAGGAATACGGTAACTAATGTAACAGCGATCATTACAAAGATGTCGGATTTGGGCATCTTTCCAAATACGCGGAAGCTTGCCCACTCGAAGGTACCGATAGCCACCATAATCATAAGTCCGGTTAAAGCTGCCATTGGAACTTGCTCTATAAGCGATGAGCCGAACATTACAAAAACGAGCAGCATAATTGCTGCAACAATTCCCGAAAGCCTTGCCTTAGCCCCGTTTGAAACATTGATCAAGCTTTGGCCAATCATGGCGCAGCCACCCATGCCAGAAAACAGCCCCGACAGCATGTTAGCAGCGCCCTGGGCCACGGCTTCTTTGTTGCCCCGTCCGCGGGTTTCGGTAATCTCGTCCACTATATTTAGGGTCAATAAGCTTTCGATCAGACCCACTCCGGCGACAATTGCTGCGTAGGGGAAAATCAATATCAACGTATCCAGATCGAAAGGCACCGATGGAAAATGGAACGGCGGAAAACCACCTTCGATCGAGGCCAAATCGCCTACAGTCCGCGTATCAATTCCAAAAGTAACCACTATTCCGAATACCACCAGAATGGCAGCGAGCGCGGCAGGTACAACCTTGGTTATTTTTGGTAAGCCCCAGATAATGAGCATGGTAAGTATCACCAAACCCAAGAGTGTGTAGAGCTCACCACCTTGAAGCCAAGCGCCTGAATTGTCTTGAAACTGAACCAATTGTGACATGAAAATAATGATCGCCAGTCCGTTTACAAAGCCGAAGATCACCGGATGCGGAACCAACCGGATGAATTTTCCCAAACGGAGAAATCCAGCTATCAGTTGTATGAGTCCGGCGAGAATAACTGTTGCAAAAATGTACTCCACCCCATGGCTGGCCGCAAGAGTAACCAGCACTACAGCTACGGCGCCAGTAGCACCAGAGATCATACCCGGCCTACCGCCAAATATGGAAGTGATCAAACCCATCACAAATGCGGCGTAAAGACCAGTGAGTGGTGAAAGCCCCGCTATCATTGCGAATGCAACCGCTTCGGGCACCAGCGCAAGGGCTACGGTAAGCCCGGAAAGAATCTCCGTTTTATAATCTACTTTCTGGGAAAAGTCGAATAGGTTGAAATACTTTTTCATAGCTGGGAGCTGAGATTAAGCGGTGCGCTTATGATGACTTTCCTGCGGACTTATATCTACAGAAATTAGGCGTCAGACTTGAAGAATAACCCGATTAAGGGGCGGCAAAAGTAAGGCTTATTTTCGGTTGCAACTGTGAGCCCTTAAATTGTAGGAATGGAACGCTGAGCAACTTATTCAGCTTCAGTTCAGCGCCGCTATTATCGGGAGCGGATATTTTCCCCCGCAGATTTCGGCAATTAGTGACAGCACTGACTGTTTCAAAATTCAGGCTTCCACGAAATACATATCAATCTCTCCCTTGTTTTTAGCAGCTACTTTACCGCGGTATGTGCATGTAAAATTGTCTTTCACGATTTCGTAGGTGCTCCCGCTTATATTTACTTTGCCAGGCTCACCCGATGATTCCATACGCGAAGCGGTATTCACGGTATCGCCCCAGATATCATATGCGTATTTCTTGATGCCTACGATACCGGCTACTACCGGGCCGGTGTGGCAGCCAATGCGTATTTCAAAAAAGAGTTTTCCAGCGGCTTCGCGTTTGGTCTTTTCTTCATTTATAAAATCGCGGAAAGCAAGGGCAGTGTGCACGGCATCGAGGGCATTGGTCTTATTTGCAGAAGGCAATCCTCCTGCGCACATATAAGAGTCGCCAATGGTTTTAATTTTTTCAATCCCGAATTGGCCTATGATGCGGTCGAAGGCGCTGTAACAATAGTTTATTTCTTCAACCAGTTCCTGCGCACTCAAATGCTCACTCATGGTGGTGAAGTTTTTGAAATCGGTAAAGAGCACCGTCACTTCACTATAGCTTTTTGCCGCAGCCTTACCGGTGGCCTTGAGCTCTGCAGCAGTCTCTTCAGGAAGTATGTTGAGCAAGAGTTCGTCACTGAGTTTTTTGCCTTGCTTAATTCTGTTGCGCTGAAAAAAGAAAACGCCTGCAAAGGCCAATACAATCACA
>JBBQFC010000042.1:0-28459 GCA_038321615.1 Flavobacteriales bacterium
CTTACCGAAGTGCTCCACCGCATCGCAGATCATAAAATAAGCACGCTCTACGAGCTCTTTCCGCAAAATCTAAAACTGCCAGAGCAGGAGCCCTAGGAAAATCTCACTAAATCAAGAAGTGTAGTTGGTCGGGGGCTTACATTCTAAAACTGAATGGTGAGAAGTGTGTAATGCTCGTTAAATAGCCTTCTGGGAAGTATTCGACCCATTCACCCATTCTTTGACCAAACGAATTTTTCTTATTGTAATCTTGGGAAAAGACCATGCTGAGCGATGAAAGAAAAATTGATATCGAAATGAATAGCTTCATTCTTTATAGAGGTGCCAGCGCTCGGCTGCAGCCAGTGGCGGTTTTGAAAACGTTTCTGTCCACCGAAGCCAAACGTAGTTTCAAGATAAATATTTTCTATAAGACTTTCGCCCACCATTGGATGTAGCCGAGCGTTGGCCATTCACTTCTCTACTCGTTGATATTTTTCCAATTCTTTACTTATGTCGTCCGTTACCATAAAAAGACTGAAGCACTGTTTACAAACCCAGCGGTTTTCGTTCCGGTATCCTTCAGTCAACCAATCGTCATAGTTGTCCTTATTCGAAATTGTCCTAGTACAAATCTCGCAATGGTCGTGAGTCCAGCCGTCAGAGACTAGGTCCATATATTTCGTGTCGTAACTTTGTCCCACATATTGTCTTGATGTCTTTCCGTTCTTGTCAATTAGTGCAGCTGTTGGCTTCCATTTCTCTAAATTCCAAGTTCCGTATTTTCTTAAATTATTTACAGTGTCGATTAGGCACTCGGCTTCGAGTTCTCCCCAGTTGTCAATTTTTATAAATGATTTTATTTCCTTATTCATTTGTCGTCTCTGTCCTGTCAACGGCATGTGCACAACGACCCGTATTTATGGCGGCTGCGGTTTCGATGCCGCCTTTATCCCCGTGGGCCAGGGTTATCTAATCTTCTCTTTGAATTTTTGTATTGTAAGTATTTCTGTGCTGCCGTAAACTCTTATTTCTAACAAGTCCTTGTCGCCAGTAATTAAATAATCGGATTTACTCTCTTTCGATAAAGCTAATAGGAAATCATCTTTTGGATCTCGACAGATTTGTTCGATTTTCTTGATCTTTACTTTTTCGGAGACTATTTCAAGAAGGGAAATTAAGTCTGAAACTTTGTCCTGATCGAAGTACTTTTTTAGTTTTTCTCTTGATGTGACAAGTCGCAATTCATTTGTTAACTGGTCGGTAGTTATCAACCTGATTCGCTCGTTTACAATTAAGTCTTTTAGATTTTGAAGATCTTTGCCAATTAAAAAGCTAATCCAAAGATTGGTGTCGATGATTACTCTACTTGGCTTTTTGCTTGGCATAAAGTTCAGTCCTTACGATTTCAACCTCCTTATTTATTGTTTCTTGGTCAAGGTCGTCCGTCTTGAATGCCTTTAACAATGAAGTCAACTTTACATCAATAATCTCTCTTTCAAGTTCTTTTGATAGTCGTATTTTCTCTTTTTTCGGCAATTGTCTAACCAAGTCCAAGATTTGGTCGAATCCTAAGTCAATATTGTAGGTCCCCATTTTCATAATTTCAAATTTAAGGTTTTTTGTTCACTTCACACTCTCCCACCGCCTGGCGCAAAACATCCATATAAACGACACTCCCCACCATCCTTATTGCGTAAATATCGCTAATGTACAAAGTGAGCAAATGCCGCAGCCAAATTTAACCGAAGTCCAGCTCCGCTCCAACAATTCATGAAGAAATGCCCTTAGAATCTAAGAAAATACCTGGATTTGACCGAAAAACAATCGTGAAACTGGAGTCTATAGGGCCGAAAAGCAATTGCTAATTTGTGCTGATCCCACTCATTTTAAGCCTGAATCTAGGCTTTAAATTTTAGACATTATTGTGTTGAACCTAAAAACAAAGAATGCTTAGGCGGGCTTACAAGGAGGGTATTAATAGGTGAACGGGGTTGCGCATCAGCTACTGTTGCTTGTACACGTCGTTATTCCTTATTGCTTTCTCAGTCTTCAAATTGTAGTTCGCCATTTTTTCCGAAGTGGGCTCTGTACAGTCGTTGTCCGTCCGAATTATAGATCACCGAATCCATGAGATTACCATTTTTCCAATATGACTTTTGAACCCCGACAGCCAAAAGCCTTGAATTTACTCATATTGCACCTGTTTTTTATATACATTTTTGTGCTTTCGCACATTTTAGTTTTCCTTTTTCGACCCGCTTACTATCCTGGAAATAATTCCTTTTTGGGTCGTAAATTCTGCTACAAATACGCCAGCTAAATGGATTACGATAAATCCAACCAAGTAATAAATACCTAGTACATGGATTTCTTCCATTGGCACTTTGAATTCTTTCGGTCCAAATTCTATTATTAGTCCAGTAACCAAAGAAATAACAACACAGAGATAAAAAATGACATAGGTCCATTTTTGAAATTTCTCTTTTATCGATAGATCTTTAACAAAAGGATTTTGAAACTTCATATGTCCAAAAAGGGGAAGCATAAAACGTAAACTAAATAGTCCAGTTAAGACATAGCCAATGTAAATATGCCAATCCCACATTGGTTGTCGTATCTTTTTCGCTAAAATGATAAGTTGATCCTGCGATAAAACCTGATCAGTTCCACTTAAATAATCTTGTATGATGGCTGCAACATTGTTTTTGTTCATCCACGTTAAACGCAAAAAAATGGTAATTAATAATAGCAGAAATGATACGGCTATCGCCCAATGAATAATGCGATATACCTTAGAATACGTTGTTTTTTCCATAATGATTTTTTTTTAATATGATTATATTGACTTACAATGACCGCTAACATCCATATAAACGACGATCCCCCACCTTCCTAATTATTCTGTGATTACGTTGAAGGCGCCGCTGATAAGGATTTCTGAATTTTCATCGAACTCCTGGCTGTTCCTTATCTCTACAAAGCCGCTGTTCGATTCGCCAAGCTGCACTTCTTTTTTCACAAAGGTGTAGCCTTCAGTATCTGTTTTTGTGCGCAGCAGCACATAGAATTTACCATCAATATCCACTGCGGCGTCGACGGGCAAAGCTGGCTTTGATTCGGATGTAGTGAATATTTCCGCTTCCAGATACATCCCCGGACTAAATTGATCAGGGCTTTCTTGTTCTGCAAGGTGCCCATAGACCCGAATCGTTCGAAATTCTGGGTCTATTGTTTTATTTACGAGATGAACGGATGCCTTGTGCACTGCGCTGTTGTCGTTTTGCAATTTGAATTCGATCAATTGACCAACTTGAACCTTTTGCAAGTCCTTTTCGAAGATGTTGAGTTCTAGAAGAAGCTGCTCGGTATTTACAATTGTCATCGCTGCCTGTGCCGGATTTAAGAATGCGCCTCTTGTAATGTTTATCTCGGTCACATAGCCATTGATTGGCGAATTGATCACTATTTGGGTTTGAATGTTTTCCATAGTGAGCCTCTCAGGATCCAAACCCATTAAGCTTAGTTTTTTACCCAGTGCCTGCATTCTCACCTGGGTTACGTTATAATCTGCTTCGGCTTTCAAGAAGGTTTTTTGCGAGGTGACGTTGTCCTGAGCAAGGTTTTTTTGTCTTTCGTAATCAGATTTCAAATAGGTGAGTTGCCCTTTTGCTTCGAGGTAATCCTGCTGCATCTGCACAAAATCTGGATTCTCCAATACGAAAAGCGCTTGCCCTTTCTTCACTTTTTCGCCGGGTATGAGAAGGATACTTTTTACCGTCCCACCAAAATAAGGACTCACAGAAGCTTTATTTTCGGGCGGAACATCAATCATTCCGTTGGCCTTCAGTTTTTTGTGGAAAGTCTGCATTTCTAATTTCCCCAGTTTCATACCCGATGAATTGAACTGGGTATTGCTAAGCTCGAAAACGCTATCGTTGAGCATTTCAGGCGCTTCCACCTCTGTAGTGGTTTGGTTGGGATTTGATCCGCACGATAACAGGGTAAAGAGGATGGCTATCATCAAAAAGCCCACCGCGTGCTGATTTATCGAAGTATTCAATTGTTTCTTCATGTTAGTTCATTAAATAATTTGCTTCGAGTACGGTCATATTGTACTGGAAAAGTGTGGTGAGGTAGGTGGTTTCAATGTTCTTTGCGTTGTCGAGGAGTTGGGTGTATTGTAAAAAGTTGATCTCCCCACCCTGGAAAGCTTTATTGGCGTGAAACAGGGTTTCTTCGGCCAAATTCTTACCCGCTGAGTCATAATAATCAAGCCCTTCCTTCAATTGGCGCAAGTCAGACTGAAGTGCTTCATACCGCGAGGTCAATTGTATTTCGTAGTCGGCGCGCTCATTTTCGATAATGCTGCTGCCCGTTTTTGCGGCTTTTATTTTAGCCTGTTGGCTTCCAAACCACAACGGAATGGCCACACCCACTTGAAATCCAGAATAGGACTGTACCCCTGTACCGTTATTTGTTCCCTGGAAAACAGATGCATTCAAATCGGGCAGTAGCCTTTGTTTTTCTAGCGAGAGTTGGCGATTTGAAAGTTCCACGGCATCTGCATAGTAGTTCAAGGCTGGATGGTTGGCAGTGTCAAGCGGAATATGTGTAAGTCTATCCAATTGTAATTCGCTGACGGTAAATGCAGTATCTGATTGTAGCCATTGATTTAAAAGGATATACGATCGCTGAATACTCTCCCGTATTTGGTTGAGCTTCAGGGAAACTTCTTTTCGCTTTGTATCCGCCGTCAGCTTTTCCAGATAATTGGATTCCCCTTGGGTGTATCTTCTATTGGCGGCGTATTCGAACGATGCGTATAAACTGTCCAGGTAGATGAAATTCTCTTGCATTTGTTGCCAATACACGATTTCGTAATAGGCTTTGGATACATCTTTCGTTACCATGCGTTTATCTATCACAAATTGATCGGCCATCATTTGGGTTTTGCCCTGCATGACTTTTCGCTGTGCGCCATATACCGTTGGGAATTGAATGGACTGGCTAATGCCCCACACGTCGAGAGGCAGGTTGTTGGGTGCGATATTGTTCAGGTCTTTATTGTAATAAATCTCTGTTTTATCTATGTCAATGGCATTTCCAACCAATTGATTACTCTGTTCGATACGCTGGGCAGAGGCTTTAAGGCCCAGATTATTTCGCAAGGCAATTTCAATGGCATCCTCGGCCGTAATTTTTTGACCCTGACCCTGCCCTATTCTTGGCACGGCGAGCAGGAGGAAGAGCGAAAGGACTGCTGCAGATCCTTTTACGTTTGGTAGGTGCACCTTTCTGTCAAAGATGGCATACAGCACCGGTAAGACGATCAGCGTAAGCAAGGTGGCGGAGATAAGACCCCCAACGACAACGGTTGCCAAGGGTCTCTGCACTTCGGCACCAGCTGAAGTGGAAATAGCCATGGGCAAAAATCCCAAAGCGGCAGCAGATGCCGTAAGCAGCACGGGCCTTAATCGGTTCTTCGTTCCTGTGAGAATACGCTTGTTGATGTCTGCGATACCATGCGCTTTTAGTTCTTTGAATTCTTCGATCAGCACGATGCCATTCAATACAGCAATACCGAACAGCGCAATAAAACCAACCCCTGCCGAAATGCTGAATGGCAAGTCGCGGATGTAAAGAAAAATGACGCCGCCAATCGCCGACATAGGGATGGCACTATAGATAATCAAAGCTTCCTTCACCGAATCGAATGCGAAATAGAGTAGGACGAAAATTAATACCAACGCAATGGGAACGGCAATCATCAATCGCGCTTTGGCGGTTCTTAGGTTTTCAAACTGTCCACCGTAATCAATGGTATAACCAATTGGAAGTTTCACCTTTTGGTCGATCACTTTTTGCACATCATCCACCACCGATTGTAAATCCCTGTTGCGGACATTCACTCCTACCACGATTCTTCTCTTGGTATTGTCTCGCGATATTTTAGCAGGCCCTTTTGTGTAGGTGATGGTTGAAAATTCGCTGAGCGGCAGTTGATTTCCATTGGGCAGCTGCACCGTTGCCGTTTCGATGTTTTGAATGTCTTCAAGGTGTTCTTTGTCAAAGCGAATCACCAAATCAAATTGCTTTTCTCCTTCGAATACCGTTCCGGCTGTTTTACCTGCAAATCCCATGGTGATAATATTGTTTAAGTCTTCCACATTGAGTCCGTATTTGGCAATTTTTTGTCGGTCGTATTGCACCGACATTTGGGGCAAACCCACCACTTTTTCAACGGTGATATCGGCAGCACCTTCGATGTCTTGAATCGCTTTTTCGACCTCCACGGCCTTTTTATAAAGGATGTCGAGGTCTTCGCCGAAAATTTTAATGGCCAGGTCGGCACGCACGCCCGTAATCAATTCGTTGAAGCGCATCTCGATCGGTTGGGTAAATTCAAAATCTACCCCGGGAATTTCCGACAAGGCTTCTTTGAATTTGTCGGCCAATTCATCTTTGCTCTCGGCCGAAATCCATTCACCTTTAGGTTTGAGTTTAATGATCACATCGCTTTCTTCCATAGACATGGGGTCGGTAGGGACTTCGGCTGCACCTATTCTGCTCACTACTTGTTCCACCTCAGGAAATCGTTTGAGAATGTTTTCAATTCTTGTGGTGGCTATAACGGTATTGCTTAAGGATGTTCCAGTTTTCAAAACAGGTTGTATTACAAAATCACCTTCATCGAGTGTAGGCACAAATTCGCCACCCATTTGTGTAAATAAAAATCCTACTGCTACCAGCAGGGTGAATGCCGAAGCCAGCACCAATTTCTTTCTGCCCAAAGCCCAAGTAATAGTAGGGTCATATTTATTCTCCAAAAAAGCAATGAGTCTTTTCGAGATGCTGTTCTTTTCAGGGTCGGAAGGTTTGATGAACATCGAAGCCATCACAGGCACGTAGGTAAAGCATAGGATCATGGCGCCAATCAAGGCAAAACAAAACACCAAGGCCATTGGTCTGAACATCTTACCCTCTACACCCACAAGGGAAAGGATAGGGATAAAAACGATGATGATAATGAGCTGTCCGAAAACGGCCGAGTGCATCATTTTACTGGCGCCCTTATGGGTGATGTTATCAATAAAGTTTTGCCTTTCCGGTTTTGGCAACGCCATGATGTGGGCGCGTTCTGCAGTAATTTTAAAAGCGATGAACTCCACAATAATGACGGCTCCATCTATTATGATTCCAAAGTCAATGGCGCCAAGACTCATCAAATTGGCATCCACACCGAAGATATACATGAGCGATAGCGCAAAGAGCAGGCACATGGGGATCACGGAGGCAACTACAAGCCCTGAGCGGATATTTCCCAAAAGGAGCACCACTACAAAGATGACAATCAGACAACCCAATATCAGGTTCTCGGCAATGGTGAAGGTGGTTTTTTTGATCAACTCGCTTCTTTCCAAAAAGGGGTTTATGCTAATTCCGGGAGGTAGCGATGGAGCGATTTGAGCTACACGTGCTTTCACCGCATCTATCACCGCTTTCGAGTTTGCACCCTTTAGCATCATTACTTGCCCAAGTACTTTTTCCCCTTCTCCATTTCCAGTAATGGCCCCAAAACGGGTGGCGTGACCAAAACCTACTGTGGCCACATCGCTCACGAAAATGGGGGTTCCATTCCTGTTTTCAATCACAATGTTTTCTACATCGGCTAAGGAACTAACCAGCCCTTCGCCCCTGATAAAATAGGTTTGATTGGTTTTTTCGATATAGCCACCACCGGCCACGCTATTGTTTTTTTCGAGCGCGGCAAACGTTTGGGAGACCGAAAGATTCAGACTTCTGAGCTTTTCCGGATCGATGGCCACCTCGTACTGTTTTAAGTATCCCCCCCATGTATTTACTTCTACCACTCCTGGTATTCCGGAAAGCTGACGCCGTATAACCCAGTCCTGAATGGTTCTTACATCCGTTAAGGAATACTGATCTCGATGCGCAGAATCTACTTCAATGACGTATTGATAAATTTCGCCAAGCCCTGTGGTGATGGGTCCCATAAAAGGTTTACCAAAGCCGGCAGGAATTTTTTCTTCTGCCGCTTTTATCTTCTCTGCGATAAGCTGCCTTGGGATATAGGTTCCTATGTTGTCGTTGAAAACTACGGTGACTACCGAAAGACCAAATTTGGATATGGACCTGATTTCTTTGACATCTGGCAGGTTTGCCATTTCGAGCTCTACCGGATAGGTGAGGAATTTCTCTACATCCTCGGTAGCAAGGTTTCTGGAAGTCGTAATGATTTGCACCTGATTATTGGTCACGTCGGGCACAGCGCCAATGGGTATCTCAAAAAGCGAGAAAAGCCCAAACCCTATGATCGCCGCTGAAAACAAAAGCACAATCAACTTGTGATGGATACTGTACTGAATGATTCTATCTAGCATGGATGTATTTTGTTCTATTTCCACGCCAAAAGTAGGGTCTTATCCTAAGGCTAGCCTCAGGCCTTTCTTAAGATTCCCTTAGCATTAGCTATTTAAAACTGAATCCCAGGTTCAAACTGACAAAATTGGCCTTCAGGCCCGTAGTTCGTTGGTAATGCCCAAGCCTGAATTCAAGGTATTTCATCACGAGTGTTTTCTGTTTTTCTAAGAGAGGTTTAGACCGTAATATGCCATATAAAGGACTGTAGCGGAATGTGAGTCCATATTTGTTGCTCTGGAATGCGGACAGGTCATAATCGGAGGTGTAAAATACCTCCGAAATGGTGTGGATACGAATGGGCGCAAAGTAGTTAGCGCTCGATTGTGTGTGAAAGCGGTAAAATGGCCCCACGGTCCAAGCAGCCGTTATTTTGATCGGGGTTTCCAGCTCCAATGTATTGGCCTGTATGCCAAAGTCGTCCCAATAATAACGGTAGTAGGATCTAAAAACGACCTTATCAAAAGCGTAATAATTAAGCCGGATACCAACTGGAATTTTTAATCGATTGTCGGGCAGCCGTTCGATATCCGGCGTAGCCTGTGCATCTGAAAAGTATACCCTATGAAAAGGGGTAGATAACAATCCAGTCATTTTTACCACTTCGGCCGAGAAACTGGCTTGTAACTTTTTGTTGATCACTTGCGAAAAGGTTGCTTGTGCATTATAAGACCTTCTTTGGTCGGAAGGAAGCGCCACGTAGCCTCTTAGTTCAATGGGGTAAATCAATGTCCACGTATCGAAAAATGCCTGTCCGGTAAGGTTGAGTTCTGAGTTTCCATCATTCCATTCTTTGGTATATGACAACCCAACAGAAGTGGATGTATAGTCGTACTCTACGGAAAGGCCTACTCGAATACCATAGGTTTCGTTCGCTTTCAGGTTTTTTCTGTTGTAAGATATGGTAGAGAAAGCACGAACATCGCTGCTCGAAGCGGATGACACGTAATTGTCTATATTGTCGGTAGAGGCCGAGCTGTAAAAGTCGGCACCTCCATAAAAACCGATGGCGTTTACACTGTCCAGCGGAATGTTTACGATCAAAACGTTGGAAATATCTGTTAGTTTCTCGGTGCCTAATCCACCTGTAACTGCGGCATTGTTGCCTTCTTGATGGTAATAGCTCGATAGGAAGTTGGCTTCAATTTCTTCGGTATTTGCTTTCATCTGATACCCTGAGGGTTCAACACTTTGGCCATAGCAATCAGCAAAAGATAGCAAGATGCCAATGGATAGCATGATTTGAAGAGCAGTATGATTCATCGAAAAAACACGTTTAGTTACAACCGCAACCTCCGCCTACCTTTCCGCCATTTGCTCCGGCAGCGCCCTCTCGATAAGTTTCGAAATTGGTTTCAAAGGTTTCTGTTTTTTTGGCTGCCAATTCCATTTCGTTATCGTTCAGATACATCTTTTGATATGCCTTTACGGAGGTGCAGCCGGTTGCATTTATAAGTACGAAAGCCATGAGGCCATATTTGATTTGTTCCTGCATCTTAGTAGAAATTAAGCGAGAGATCTTGGGATTGGTGTATTTTTCCATCGTCTGTAATTACAATACAAGCCACGTTCTTAAGCTTATCGATCAACGCAATTCCTTCGTCTTTGCCCAGTACAAAAACAGAGGTAGCCAAGGCATCTGCCAGCTCAGCATCGGGACAAATAATGGTTACGCTTGTGATGCCGTGCGCCGGATAACCTGTTCGTGGATCAATGATGTGGGCGTATCTTTTTCCTTCGGAAGTGAAGAACTTTTCGTAATCGCCAGATGTCACCACAGCCAAGTCCTTGGCTTGGATCCACGCGATGGGTTTTTCCTTTTGGTGGGGATTTGCAATATGGATTTTCCAGCCTTCCGGCGAAGGGCTTTGGCCCCAGCACAATAAATCTCCGCTCGCATTTACCACGCCTCCAGATACCCCGGGAATGTTGTTCATGATTTGCTTGGCTCTATTGGCAGCATAGCCTTTGCCTATTGCCCCAAATCCTATTTTCATTCCTTTAGAAAGGTATACAGAAGTGTCCTTTGGATTCAGGATAATTTCCTGATAGTTGATCTTAGATTTGGCCTCAGCCACCCGTTCACTATCAGGCATTGCATGCTCGGCTTGGTCAAAAACCCAGATGCGGTCCATGGAAGCAAAGGAAATATCGAAAGCACCACCTGTGAGGGCAGATACTTTCTTGGCTCTGTAAATGAGGTCATAAAGTTCTTGATCTACGTGAACGGCAGCAGTACCAGCCATGCGATTTACTTCGCTGGTTTGTGACCTTGGGTCCCAGGATGAAATGAGTTTTTCGATGCGCTCAATCTCGGTGATACCCGCTCGTATGGCTTCCCACGCAACGGTATCATTATTTGCCGATGCAGCCACTTCAAAAGCACATCCCATGAGTTTCACCACCTTTTTCGCCGACACTTCTGCCTGACCAAAGCCGGCGATTGGCAAAAGAATGAGTGTCAACATGACAAATGCTCTGAATGACATTTTAGTGACTTATAGATTTACAATCATCGATAAAAGCTTCAGGAGATTGGTTCTTAAAGCTGAGCTTGCCAAGCACCGTTTCGTCTGCGGTCAATAGCAAGATGTGTGGAAAGCCCCCTGATGGGTTATATTTTTCGGCAAGCAGCTCATTTTGCTTCACTTCCTCCTCCGACAATTTATTCGCCTTTCTTATAGGGAAATCTAGATATAGAACCGCTAAATGGCTTTTCGCATAGGTTTGGAAGGGTTCGCTCAGTAAAATATCCTTTTTGAATTGAATACAAGGTTTGCACCAATCCGATCCTGCAAATACCATCAGGATAGGAACCTCATGCTCTGTGGCAAAGGTTTTTGCTTCAGAAAGGTTTGTAAATTGAATCTCTTGATCGGGCTGTGCAAATGACAGTTGGCAAGCCAAAGTCAATATCGCAAGAGGGAATAGGCGCTTCATAAAAAGTGGTCTAAAGTGAGGTATCGAATGTGCGAAGAATTGAAACAACGTACGTGAGCCTATAAGAATTAACGCGTTGTTCGATTCATACTAAAATCTGCTGCAAGCGTCTATTAATTACAAGATAAAGTGCTCAAATGACCATTCCAAAAATTCGTTCTCAATGCGCTTAAATACCCATCAAAATTAAGCTCCAAATTCTTATTCATTTCTCAAGAATTTCTTAAGATTACCTTAAAATTGCAGTACTGCCGAAGCTGTTTTCAGACAGGTCAGAAGGTTATGGTAGCTGTGGTACCTTGCCCTATGATACTTTGCACCTCCAATTTAGCTTCGATGGCATCTGCGCATTTCTTCGCAATCGAAAGGCCCAGGCCATTGCCCGATATTTGCTTATGATTTAAAGAATCAGATCGAAAGAAGTTCTCAAAAATGTGCTTCAAATCATCTTCCTTCATACCGATGCCCTTGTCTTCGATGGAGCAAACCACATGCTGGTCAATTTCGTTGGCGGTTATTTTCAAAACCGCGCCCGAATTGGAATACTTAATCGCATTGCTGATAATATTTTCAAGGATCAACTTGGTGTAGTAATAGGGTACCAGAAGCGGTTTATTCTGTTCGAATTGAAACGAAATAAGCAGTGCTTTCTCAGAAATTTGACGCTTGTAATGGGTCAATGACTCATCGATGACTGCTGGCAAGGAGATGAAGTTATAATTGTTGTCGATGGCTTTGGTGTCTAATCGAGCGAGGAGTAGCAATTGCTCAAGAATGTCGGTCATACGGCCGATTTCCGATAGGCTGTATTTTATTTTCTCTTCATATTCAGCTTGGGTTCTGGGCTTTCGAATCAACACTTCCAAGGTGCCCCTCAATGCCGCCAATGGAGTCCTAAGCTCATGAGATGCGTCTGATGTAAATTGCTTTTCACGCTCAAGGGCATTCTCAATTCGTTCGAGCAAAGAATTGAAACCGGAGGAAAGCTCATGAATTTCATCCTTATGCTGCGGCAATGCTACCCGCTGTTTAAAGTTGTATTTCGAGATACCTCGAATGGTTTTGGTAACCTCTTGAACAGGCTTTATACTTCTTCCAGCCAGAAATCGAGAAAAGAAATATAACCCAATAAGGACCACGAAATAAGACATGAATAGTACATTTCGTAGCTTAAGAATGACCGCCATTGCAGATTCAGACGACATCGCTGCTAGAATATACCCTTGTATTTTTCCATTCTGTTCGACCGGAAACTGAATCTGTCTGATGGCGCGGTTACTTAAATACGTGTTGAAGTGACCACTGAATTCAGCCCCTTTAAAGAGGAGATAGGCTTCTTTCAAGTTGGGGGACTTATCCATAAGCCTTCCCTGCTTGTCAATTAACTGTATAAAAACTGGATTGACCTGAATTTCCTGGTGCTCGCGCTCTTCCAATTCGGTTTTGTTCTTAAAGTAGAGGCTATCGCCTGCGATACGTATTTCTCCCGTGTGCTTTTCCGCTTCGAACGATAGGTCGCCGTCGAGGTTGCGCATAACAACACCCTGCACTGCAAAATAAATAGCACCAAATACCACCGCCATGATACCAGCCGTAGCAATCATGTAGTAAAAAGCAATACGGTTTTTGAAACTGAAATTCATCTTTCCTGTGCGATGTAACCTACGCCGCGAACTGTTTGAATGTAATTTTCTTCATCGGGTAAAAAGAGTTTTTTGCGGAGCGCATTGATGTAAACATCAATTACACCCGTATTGTATTCGAAATGAATATCCCACACACTTTCTATAATGCGCGTTCGCCGACAAACCTTCCCTTTATTGCGTATGAGAAATTCAAGCAAGGCAAACTCCTTTTGGGTTAAATGTATTTCCTGCTTTCCCTTATGCACTTGGTGGGTTTCCGTGTTTAATGTAATATCGCCCAGCACAAATACAGCGTGGTCGCCCGATTTTGGTCTTAATTGAACCTTAACCCGCTCCAAAAGTTCTTCAAAATGAAAGGGCTTTTTGATGTAATCATTTGCCCCCGATTGCAACCCAAATATGGTTTCATCGAGGGTGTCTTTGGCAGTAAGAAAGATGACGGGTGTCTCACTATACTCTTTTCGAAACTGCCTGCAGATCTCTATTCCGCTAATTCCCGGAAGCATCCAATCCAAAAGTAGGAGATCGTAAGCACCCGAAAGGGCTAGCTCAAGTCCCCTTTTACCATCCACAGCCACATCTACGGCATACGACTCCTCTTCCAATCCCTGTTTGAGAAAAGACGCAATGCCTTGTTCGTCTTCCACTATGAGTATTCTCATCCGTCAAAAATAGTATATGGTCATTTAACCGTTAATTAAGACTTTCTTAAGTTTTGCTTAAAATGTTTAGAGTCTGTGTAGAATGGCAACCAACAGCGCGCTGTCCTAAAACCTGCTGACCAACACATCAAAACTAACCGAAAATCATCATCCATCTGTATGATTGAATTTCCAGAAATCCAATTCCAACTGCTCCATCGCAGCCTAAGACCAAGCTAGCCAACGCAAAATCACTTCTGATGTGCCTTATGCCAACCATATTTGACATCATTCAAAATAGTAGCACAGTTTTCATATTCATATCCATTGATAAAGAGAAAAGAAGCACTAATTGTCAATCAGAAAATAACGATTTTTATATCTTTAGCGCCTTGCTCAGTCGCTGCCTATTTAGAACCTAAAAGTTTCTGCATGGATGCGCTGAACCAAGGTTGACCTGCTTTTAGGTCATCTACCATTTGTTTTATTCTTCCTATTGCTTTTACCATATTAAATGATCTTCATGAAAAAACTCACGTTGATATTCAGCTTTTTTGTCTTCACTCATGGGTATTCTCAAAGTTTACCAATCGATTTTGAAGCATCGGTCACTACAGCAGACTTTGTTAATTTTGATGGTGGTACGGCCATTGTCACCAATAATCCATCGCCCACAGGCATCAATAGCAGCGCGTCTGTAGCCCAAATGGTAAGAAACGGTGGAGCCATTTTTGCCGGAAGCAAAATCCTTCTGTCGGACAATCTTAACTTTTCCGTTTTGACGGTGCTTACCATGAAAGTTTACACCATGGCACCTGTAGGAACCGTAGTTAAGTTCAAACTGGAAGGAAGCGGCACGTCTGCTGAAGTAGATGCTTTGACCACAACTACCGGTGAATGGGAAACCTTGGAGTGGATTTTCGCTGGCACGCCTAATAATTTGAACGAACTTGTATTTATGTTCGATTTTGGCAATGTAGGTGACGGCACAGAGGCTTCCATCTTTTATTTCGACGATGTCGAGCAGATCATTGGTCCACCAGCTCCCATTCCCGCCATTCTTCCTGTTGATTTTGAATTGGATGTGGTGAGCAGCGATTTTCTCGATTTTTCAGGTGGTTCAGCTGATGTCCTTCCCAATCCACAAATGAACGGCATTAATACTAGCAATACCGTTGGCAGGCTGGTGCGAAATGGAGGCCAATTTTGGGCAGGCACAAAGTTGTCGCTTGCCAATAACCTCGATTTTTCTAGCCTATGGCATATATCCATGAAGGTGTATACCACAGCCCCGGTCGGCACACGCTTAAAATTGGAGTTGGAAGGCCCAAGCGGCTTAAGTAGTCTGGACTACCTGACTACCGTATCGGGCCAATGGGAGACGGTGAGCTGGAATTTTTACGGCCAGCAGAACGATTATAACAAGTTGAATTTTTTGTTCGATTTTGGCAATATTGGCAACGGCTCTGCAAATTCTATCTTTCTATTCGATGATATTCAGCAGGTCGCGGGTCCGGCAATTCCTGATCTTTTGCCTGCATCTATTCCTGTCGACTTCGAAGAAAGTGTGGTAACATCGGATTTCACCAATGTATTTGGTGCAATAACGGCTGTTATTCCCAATCCACAGATAAATACGGATAATCCCAGCGCTACTGTGGGTGAATTCGTAAGGAGTGGCGGTGCGCCCTGGGCGCAGAGTAAGCTCGTCTTGACCGAATTCTTGAATTTTTCCCCCCTTAATTATATCGCAATGAAAGTGTACACGGAAGCACCTGTTGGCACCTTGTTGAAGCTTAAAGTAGAGAGCACTGCATCGGGTGCAGCCAACGAGAAAAACCAACTTACCACGGTATCCGGAGAATGGGCAACGTATTACTGGGATTTCGCTGGCGATCCACCTGTTTACAATGTTATTACACTCATGTTGGGATATGCTACCGTGAACGATGCCTCCGCAAATGCCACGTTCCTTTTTGATGACATTATTCAAACTTCAACCATTCTTAGCGATGGAGTTGGTGGCTTATCCAAATTGGACGGGGTATATGGCTATCCAAATCCAGCAAATGCACACTTTCAGATTATGTCAGATAACGAACCTATAGTCGCTATAGCTTTATTTGATATCCGCGGCCGTCAGGTACTCGCGCTGAATCCCAACAACCGCAATGTGATACTAGATTTAGGTGCGGTTGCCAGCGGACTTTATGTGGCGAGAATCTCCACTCCCACCCTCGTGGGTTCCATGCGCATCGTACGGCAGTAGTTTAGCTGTTCGAGTTGGTTTATTCGAGCAAGTGCGGAAGTTTAGTTTTCTAGATAGATAACTGCTTGCTGCGCGCCGAAAAGCACTTGCTTCGACTATTTGTGCTGATAAGAGTCAATTTAAATCTGAATTCGAAATCAAAGACGGCTTAAGGCGGCTTAGATTAGGAGGTTTAAATGGGTGAATGGGGGTGGTTCATCAGCTACCGTTGTTGGCTGCTGACCTTCTTTGCAGGCCAGTTTTGATTTGTCAATTCGTATCACTTTCGAAATGGATAGTAGGCACACTCCTTTGCAATTTTAAATCTTTAGCTTGGCTTTTGTGAATTGAACATGTGTGTGCTTTGTGCTGTTGGAAAATACTTTCAATTTTTCTTGTAATATTCAAAGTTGTCCGTAAATTCGTCCGTGTCCGTAAAACTGTCCGCAACTATGATAAATGTAAAATTCTACCTAGATAAAGCCGATAAGAGTAAGATGTTCCCAATTCACCTTGTTATGAGGCAAAAAGATGTTCAAATCAAGGTTGCAACAGGCGAGAAAATACTTAAAAAAGACTGGGATAATAAAAACCAAGTTGTCAAGGAGTCAGAATACACACATAAGTCAATTAATAAGTTCTTGTCATTTTTAAAGCAAGAAGTTGAAAAGTATTTTGACACCTTTTCTCATTCTCAATTCACAGATAAAAAAGTCAAAGAGAAGATTTTGTCACTTGTAAATAGTCGTAAAGTTAACACCGATGTAAAGATGGTCTGCGAATATGCTGCCGAATATGAAGGAAAAACAAAAATAACTTTTGTGGATTTATTCGCTGGTGCTGGTGGATTTAGCGAAGGGTTTTTACAGGCTGAACACGAAAATAAGTATTACGATTTTCTATTAGGGAGTGATATAAATGAGAATTGTGAATTAACGCATCTTGCACGATATAATTATCAACTTGGAATGGATTCAGAGTTTTTGCGTCAAGATATCACAGAACCTGATTTTTTAGACAATCTTTTAAAGAAGCTCAAGAGTCATCAAGTTGATGTTGTTTGTGGAGGCCCACCATGTCAAAGTTTTAGTTTAGCAGGTAAACGAAAAAAATTTGATAAAAAAGATGATTTATTTGCTCACTACTTAAATGTTATAAGGGTCCTTCGTCCTAAGTATTTTGTAATGGAGAATGTAAAGGGAATACTTACAAAAGAAGGAGGCAAAGTAAAAGAAATGATTTTGAGAGAGATAAAATCAATAGTTGATTTGAACGAGTTTCATCAAATTATCTTTTTTTTGGGAAAGCTTAGAAAAACAGAAAAAGAAAAGGTATTTAGCTTAGAGTGTTATAATTTGAGGATGCAATTTGAATCAGCCACTGAAAAAGAATTGGAAAAATTGAGAGAAAATTATGTTTTGATTGTTGAAAATAAATTTCGTGTATTAACCCCGAAAATTGCTGATTACAAAACGAGTAAGACAGATATTAATATTAGCACTATTCGTCATGGCTTCAATTTATTAAGACGACGTAAAGAGCTAGCATACGTTAGAAAGAAAGTCATTCTTGAAAAGGCTCACAGTGATTTGGATAATGATTTTTTCACTGAAAAATTTGATTCCTTTTTGACCGCTATAGAATCGGATTCAATTATTGAGCAAATCCATCAAGCTTTTAATAATTTAAACCCTGCAAAAGAATTTCAAAATGAAATAGCTGAAATAATTGTCGCTTTAGAAATTTACAATTATTCTTTCGATGAATGTATTCAAGGGCTTAAACCATTTGTTAAAGCATTAAATGCAGAAGTAGAATTTGAAGAGATTTTGTCCCACATCAGATTATATAATATTGATCAACCCTTTGTTGCCTTAGCTTCAAATTACGGGGTACCACAAAACAGAGAAAGAGTGTTATTTATTGGCTGTCGAAAAGACCAGAAATTAGTTAAAGTAGTTCCACCAACAGTTAGCGATAATGAGAAGGTTACTGTTTTCGAAGCTTTATATGATTTGGATTTTGTTGGCAATGATGAAGAAAAATTTGATTATGAAAAAGTTGATTTAAAAGCGATGTACAACGGTTCAACTCTAAAAATGCAATCATTATTAAAGAAAAGGACTATCGATGGAAAGCCCGAAGGAAAGAAAGGTTTAACCTATGCTGAATGGTCCAAAAAAGGAAGGTTAAACAGTCGATTTGCCAATGCCAAAAATCCTTTTTATGTACGAAATTTTGAAGAATTGGAAAATACATTGTCTCATATAGTTGCTCCATTACACAATCATAAAACGAGCAAGCAAAATGAAGATGTGATAAAAAGACTGAATGTAATTTTAAATACCGGTAATTATGATTTGGCCAAAAAAGAACTAAAAAACATGGGGTTGGATTCTGAAAAAAGAAATTACAATGTTTTAAAAGCAGATTCCCAAAGTCCAACTGTAATGACAATTGCTGACGACTATATCCATTTCTCGAATCCAAGGGCATTGACTGTTCGTGAGATGGCACGTTTACAATCATTCGATGATTCTTTTGTCTTTCAAGGAAAACGTTCAACTGGAGGTAACAAAAGAAAATTTGAAATCCCCCAATTTACCTTAGTTGGAAATGCTGTACCGCCTTTAATGGCTAGGGCTGTTGCATTGGAAATATTGAAAAATATTGATTAAATACCAAAATATGAAAGGGTGTTAGCTCCAGTTAATTGTGGGATCGCCGCTCTTATGTCCGTTCTTAATGATGTTCTTGAACCAGATTGAAAATTATTAGTAAAGATTTCTTTTAAAGATTTTGCGACATTCTGAACTGTCGGTTGTCCCCAGTAATTCCCGCCTGACAAATTCGTTACTCTCTTTACTGCGACGCCATCGGGTTTGTAAACTGTATTTTGATTTGATGGAACAGTTACAAATGAATATGTAAAACTTTGGGCGTTTTGTATATTGAAACCGTTTCTTCCGATTGTGATGTTTCTGCCACGAAAACCTCCAGCGGAATAAATCATATCCCAAAGCATCGGAACTTGGGCATTATCATTCCAATTAGTTTTACATTGAATAATACCAATTTCAAATTTATTAAAATCCTTTGCGGATAAATGATTTGAAAGGTCAAAATTGAACTTGTTTCTTACGAGTGACGGAATCTGAACTCCATTATTGTCAAGGATGTTCAGTTGAGTAACATCAGTAATATATTCAGATGAATTTGGAAAAACCACTATGGTAATATCCGATTCTGTATTACATGCGAAATTTCCATAATTCACTGTTATTGAATCTTGTATTGACTTTGGCACCAAACTCATTTTTTTAATCGCAACAATTCTACTTCCAACACAACAAAGATTAATATACCAACATACTAAAGATTCCCAAGCAGTTCCCCCAGCCGATAATTCCCCTTGTCCTCGTCCACCACCTCCAGTGGACTTAAAAATTTCAGATAAGTGGTCACCTAAATTTATAATTTGATCTTCGCCGTAATTATTACCGAGTAATCTATTGATTTCAGGTTGCCAAGTCTGCCAGCAATTTTGAAATGTATTTGTCCTGAAAATATTCTCAATGGCTAATTTTCTAAATTGGTCAGGTATAGTATTGTACATTATTTTCCGTAATTTTTGTCAAATATCTTAAAAATTGGACTCAGGGCCGAAAGGGGGAGAAGATTTTAGTTCTTTTGGCTGCAAAGCGATTGCCGTGCCAGAGGGGCAGTCAAATGCGCTAAAATGTATGATGGCTTTTTCTGTTTTCAGTTGGTTCAGTGGATGTCGTCAAGGACGCCTTTTAGGATTGCTTGTAACATCCGTATAAACGACACTCCCCCACCCTCCTTGTTGCGTATATATCACTTATGTGCGAACAGAGTAGTTATCATTTCCAAAAATAATCGAAGTACAGCTACGCTCCGACAATTCATGATCGAATCGCATCCATAACCGCTGCCTGCTCAAATTTTTCTAAATACCCGTTCATCATCCGGTTTTATGATCATTCGCGCACTGCCAAGTCCTACGCGGAATAAGCAATGCCAGCGCCTGAGCTGAATGTCACATCGCCCAGCTGCGCGGTTTATTTTAACCTATCCGATAGAGCTCTCTATAAATATTTAGCTTTGACCCGTCCGAAAACTCTGGAGATTGTTGCCAAGATCAAAGCATCTTTTGAAAGGGTAGATTCTGATACACCAAATCTCTGCCTCCCATGATTATCGCTGCAATCATCTTTGTGCTTGGTTATCTACTCATTGCGCTTGAGCATCAAGTAAAAATCGACAAGGCCGCAACAGCTTTGGTGCTAGGTGTGGTGGTGTGGCTTACGGTGGCCTTTGGTATGGGCGAGATCAGCGAGACCACTCATAAACTCGCCGAACATTTTGAAGAAATAGCGGAGATACTTTTCTTCCTACTAAGCGCCATGACCATTGTGGAGCTTATTGATGCGCACAACGGCTTCGAGTTTGTGCAGCGCATCATTGTTACCAGAAACAAGGCAAGCCTGCTCTGGATACTATCTATTCTTACCTTTTTCCTCTCCGCAGTACTCGACAATCTTACCACGACGATCGTGATGATGGCCATCTTGAAAAAGTTTATGGACAACCGCGAAGATTCCTGGTTCTTTGCCGGTTTTATTATAATCGCAGCAAACGCAGGTGGTGCTTGGTCGCCCATAGGCGATGTAACCACGATCATGCTTTGGAACGGTGGTCAGGTTTCCACCGGAGCCATAGTGGTAGATACCTTCCTACCCTCCTTGGCTTGCATGCTAGTGCCGCTCGCCATTGCTTCGTATCGGTACCGAGGGCAGCGGCTCAATATAGTGGTAGATTCAAACCCTGAGCACCGCAAGATACCCACTGGCGAAAGTAATCTTATGCTGTTTATAGGGGTTGGCCTGTTATTGCTCGTACCTGTATTTAAAACAGTCACTCACCTCCCACCCTTCATGGGTATGCTCTTTAGTTTAGGGCTTTTCTGGGTCATTACAGAAATATGGCATCGAAAGAAGGCACCGGAATTGAAACACCACTTGTCGGTATCCAGTACCTTGCAGCGTATCGATACCACAAGCGTGCTTTTTTTCCTCGGTATTTTGCTTGCCGTTGCAGCTATGGAAACCAATGGTTCACTCCACGAACTTGGTATGACGCTCGACAGCACCTTTGCCAATTATCACATAACAAATACCCTGCTTGGGCTGCTCTCTTCGGTGGTCGACAACGTACCGCTGGTTGCAGGAGCTATGGGCATGTACAGCCTAGAGCGATTCCCCCAAGACCATGAATTTTGGACCTATTTAGCTTACTGTGCAGGTACCGGTGGCAGCGTGCTAATTATCGGTTCTGCCGCTGGCGTGGCGGCAATGGGCATCATGCGCATAGAATTCCTGTGGTTTCTCAAACGCATTTCATGGCTCGCGCTACTTGGGTATTTTGCGGGCATAGCCGTTTATCTTTTGCAGAATGGCGCAGGGAAATAAGCGCTGAAATTAGCACATTAGAGTGCACCATTCGGGCACTTCACCTGGCCCGGAATCACAGCTTCATTTCAACATATTCTCCCGGTAGTCCACCGATTGCCAATGGATTTCTATTTCCATACCAGCTCGTCGTTGCGTCCATCGAAATACCTATATTTCACCTTTTCAAATAAGATTATGAGGAGAATTTACAATGCCGTGATGCACACCCTGTTCTGTGTTTTCATAATTACTTTATCGGGAACGCTTTTTGCCCAGGTCACCGCCTTCACCGACGCCCGAATCATCCCCATTGTAGGTCCTGAAATTGAACAGGGTGTCCTGATCATTGAGAATGGAGTCATCCTAAATGTGGGTTCGGCAGATGATGTGAAAATCCCCGAAGATGCGGTGGTTATTTCCCTTCCGGGAAAAGTGTTGATGCCGGGATTGGTTGATTCTCATTCCCACATCGGTAACGGCGATGGAGGTGATGCTTCTTCGCCCCTGCACCCCGATGTGCGCATATTCGATGCCATTGATGTGCACTCCGATACGTTTAAGAAAGCCCGCGCTGGCGGTATTACCACCGTGAATATTATGCCTGGTTCAGGCCACCTGATGAGCGGACAAACCATCTATTTAAAGCTGCGCCCTGCAACGACTGTGTATGACATGCTTCTCAACAAAGATCCGAATGGCATCTTGGGCGGAATGAAAATGGCCAATGGCACCAACCCCATGCGGGCACTTCCTTTTCCCGGCACACGGGCCAAGTCGGCAGCTATGGTGCGTAGCCTTTTTGTGAAAGCACAAGGGTACAAAGAAAAGGTGAAGCTCGCAGGCGATGATGCTTCGAAAATGCCCGACCGAGACCTTCAGATGGAAGCATTGGTGGAAGTGCTTGAAGGCAAGCGTATGGTGCATAACCATACCCACCGCCACGATGATATTATGACTTCCATCAGGCTTTCGCAGGAGTTTGGGTACCGCATGGTGCTGCACCACGTGAGCGAAGGCTGGAAAGTTGCCGATGAAATTGCCGCTGCTGGCGTGCCCTGCTCCATAATTGTAATTGACTCACCCGGCGGCAAACTTGAAGCCGCTGAACTCCGATTCGATACAGGAATGATTCTAGAGCAAGCTGGCGTGGACGTGGGCTATCATACCGACGATGGCATCACCGATTCCCGCGTGTTCTTGCGCTCAGCTGCTTTTGGTGTTCGCGGTGGCATGTCGAGAGCCAAGGCCCTCGAAGCGGTTACGTTGGCCAATGCACGTATGCTCGACGCCGACCAAAAAGTGGGCTCCCTGGAAACAGGAAAAGATGCCGACTTCATCATTCTCTCGGGCGATCCTTTGAGTGTATACACCATCGTGGAACAAACTTGGGTGGAAGGGCAAAAGGTCTTTGACCGTGCCAATCCCGATGACTTGAAATTCGCCACCGGAGGGCTCGATGTATTTCGCGGTGAACACTACAATCACCACGTTGACTTTAATAATAATTGAAGCGCATGAAAGCGATAAAAATATTTTCTGGAAGCCTCGTTTTGCTGCTGGCACCACTTGCTATCTGTGCACAGAACCACGCTATCCTTGCGGCCAAATTGTACACTTCCGAAGGGCCTGTAATTGAGAATGGGGTGGTGCTGGTAAGCAACGGAAAAATCGAAGCCGTAGGTCCGGCAACATCCATAACCGTTCCTGAGGGATACGAAGTGCACCAAGCCGCTGTGGCAACGCCCGGTTTTATTGATGCCCACAGCGTGGTGGGCCTAGCGGGTATTTACAACCAAAAGCACGATCAGGACCAACTCGAAAAATCAAGTCCTATACAGCCCGAATTGCGGGCCATTGATGCATATAATGCACGGGAAGAGTTGGTGGGCTATCTAAGCGCTTTTGGTATCACCACCGTCAACACCGGTCATGCCCCTGGAGCGCTGATTAGCGGCCAAACGATTGTAGTGAAAACCGCGGGTGAAACCGTTGACGAAGGTTTAATCAATCCCATGGCCATGGTAGCCATGACCATCGGCAGCAGCGTAGCCGACAATTTTGAGAAGCCCGGCACAAGGGCCAAAGGGGTCTCCATGCTTCGGGAAGCCTTTGTAGCTGCGCAGAGCTATGAAGCGAAAATGGCGAACAAAGACAGTACCAAACACCCCGAACGTGACCTCGCCAAGGAAGTATTGGTAAAGGTTTTGAAGAAGGAAGTGCCTGCACTTATTACGGCACAGTCGGCACGCGACATCATTACGGCCATTCGTCTGCGTGATGAATTTGGCTTCGAATTGATCATTGACGGCGGCGCTGAAGCCTACTCCGTGATGGATGAAATTCTAGCGGCCAAAGTTCCAGTGATCATTCACCCCACGATGATAAGAACCTATGGAGATACCCGGCATGCCACCTTTATTTCTGCCGGCCAGCTGCACAAAGCGGGAATACCCATCGCGTTTCAAAGCGGGTATGAGGGGTATGTCCCGAAAACGCGGGTAGTGACATTTGAAGCAGCGGTGGCTGTAGCCAATGGACTTGACTATCAAGCAGCTATGCAGGCACTCACTCTAGATGCCGCAAAACTCCTGAAAATTGAAAACAGGGTTGGATCACTCAAAGTCGGGAAAGATGCGGATATCGCTCTCTACGATGGTGACCCCTTCGAGTATACCACCCATGTGATGAAGGTATTCATAGACGGAAAAGTGGTGAGCAGCGAGGCTAGGTAGGCGGATCTAACTTGAGTGCTATTTGGGTAGATGTGCCTATAATTCATTATTGAAAAAGACCACCTTGCTCAGATTTCTGAGCAGATCCACATTCGAATGTTTTTCCCTTGAGCGTTCTTTATGGTTTCTCCTCGTTTTCCATTTCTGTAGGAATCTTCCGATTTTTAACATACTTGTCAAACCAATTCATTTGTTCCCACAACACATGTTCGATTGATTCTTTTGCCATATAGCCATGATCTTCAAATGGTAATAAGACCAATCTTGCAGTTCCCCCTGAACCTCTAACAGCCTCATAAAACACTTCCGACTGAAACGTCAATGTACCAGGATTGGCATCATCATCGCCATGAATAATCAAGATAGGCTCATTTACCTTGTCTGCAAAGAATGTAGGAGAGCAGTCGATGTAGGCTTTGGTCGCTTCAAAAAGTGAACGGCGTTCGCCCTGAAATCCATAAGGCTGATTTGTTTTGTTGTACGATCCACTTCGTGCGATACCTGCACAGAACAAATCAGAATGCGCCAATAAATTGGCTACCATCAAGCCACCATGACTATGGCCAATGATGCCAATCCTATCAGGATCAGCTATGCCCATAGCTACAGCTTTTGCAACAGCTGCTTCGGCATCAGCCACCAATTGCGGAACGAACGTATCATACACCGTTTCAGGATCACCAACCATGGGCATCGCCGTATTATCCAATACAGCATAACCTCGCATTAAAAAGTATTTATGAGATGGACCGTAAATTCGCATGAAGCGATTCGAAGAGCCTCTAACCTGACCTGCAGTCTCACCACCCGAATATTCTGATGGATAGGCATAAACAACCGTTGGAACTCTCGTTCCTTTTTTATAGCCGGGAGGTAGAAGCAATTGAAAGCTTAATTCAATACTGTCTTTTCTTTGGTATTTGACAATGGTATTTTCAATCGCACGCAATTCTGGGCTAGGATCCATAAATGTGGTAATAGGACGCTTAGTCATTGCTCTGGTACTTTCACCAGCTTCTGCGCCAATGGTTTCTCCTAATTTTGCTAAGTAGTAATTAGGCACGTCCGTGGCAGATTCAGAACTCATAATGAAACTGTTCGACGCCTCAGCAAACTCGACGAAATATTCATATTTATCTGGCGCACTTCGAAACAATCTTTCTGCTTCTCCCGTTTCGATATTTCGACGATCCACAAATGGGCGATCTCCATCGGCCGAACCACCCCTACCATTGAAATAAATAGAACCGTCTTCTACTTTAACCACATATTCTCCATTTTTCAATTGGGTAAATATTGGGTCGCCAGGATCATTGTAAATATCATCTTCATCAAGATCAAACCATTGCCGTGATGTACGCTTGTCAACATCGAGCAACCAGACATAACGCCGTCGTTTTATACGTTCTCTCTGATACACCATGAGCATTCCATCTGATTGTCCCCACATCGACCCAAGTATACGATGCTCAGCCTTAAAGACTTCTTCGGCTTGCTGGTCGAATGGTGCTTCCCATCGCACCAGTTTATCTCTAAAAGCTGCTTCCACTACCGGATTCCCTCCGTCTAGCGCTTCAGTCCAAAACAAGGTATGAGGAACTGTGGGTTGCCAGGACACCGATCTTGGCCCAGAAATCACACCTTGCACAGGCACTTCATTGGCGAGAGGTTGATTGACGATGGTTTTCACTAAATCTCCTTTTAGATTCCACACTTCAATATCATTGGCAAATCGCCACCAAGCCACATCATGTGACCAAGGCGCTTTCAATCGCTCTACCAAGATGTAATTTCCATCTGGAGAAATACTCGCTGACCTATACGACGCGGCTGGGCCGACAACTTGCTTTTGTTTTGTTGTGGTGTTGTAGATGACCAATTCACTTTCTGTGTAGTAGCTGAATTGGCTGTCATCAAATGCCGTTTCGAGTAGGTTTCTCGATTCGTAAGTCGATCTTGCAGAGGCACCGGCATCTTCTAATATCTTAGGGCCATTTGGTATCGCCGGTTTCTCAGGGGCAGCGCCGCGATCTTTGATTCTTCTCACTAAGATTTTTTCTTGATTTGGAAACCATTTAACCGGTTCATCCATAAGCGCATTAAGGATCATATCGGGTACTTTTTCGACGGAGCCAGTAATATCGCCCATCCACAATTCTATCCGATTTTCGAATCCAACAGACAAAGCAAATCGCTGACCATCTGCTAACCAATAGGTTGAAAGAACCTCTGACTCTTCAGGAACATTTAGGGGAATTGTTTTTCCATCTTCAATAGTCAGTACTCGCGGTGAAGTACCCCCATGTCTTCCATGGTAATAATTGTTTTTTGGGTTGACACGCGTCCCGGCCAGTTTAAGCATAGGCCCTGCTAACTCCGACAGAGATGGGTATATAATAGGATCGGTCAGTAGCATATGCTTCTTAGAAGGAGAAACAGAAACTCTAGGTAATTGGGGGGCATACAGTATGTTGAGAATGTCTTCACCAGGAGATTGCCAGACATTTGCATTGTCATCCGTGCTTTTGTCTTGGGCTATCGCTTCTTGATTGAATAAGCAGCAAAGAACACTCAGGAATAGAACTGAAAAGAGTGGGTTTTTCATGATAAGCTTGTTGGATCTTTTTGAGGACGATGTGAAAACTGTCCTTAACTGAATACTATTTTTCTGTTGATTAATTGCGTGTAGCCCGTTTTGATACGCACATCTCCAAATATAAACTATCTCTAGGAACTCCACAGCACTGATACTGATGGAGCTTCCAAATAAGCAGAAACCAAGCCATAGCGCATAGACAGTGTTTTGCTTCCGCTAATTAATTTTTTGATCAATATTTTCAATTAATACGAGCGCATCTTTGCGATAATCTTTTAATTGGCCTAGATATAATCTATAAAAAAGAGCGTGGAAATTCGTGACCCTATTCCTGTAATCAGTTGAGGTAAGTGCATATTCTATAAATTCGGCATTTGGTTGATCATTTAAATAATCCGTAAACCAAGACATGTTATTCTTGAAATAGTACTGATTGTCACTGTAATCGTCCCAAACTTCTTTGATGGTCGCTTCTATTTCAGTATTGTAATAGGAATAAAAATCATAAATTTCAATAGAAAGACTATCCTGAAATGAATTAAGAACTGCGCTATTTTCTTCTAATAGTTCTACCCCCCTTGTTCTTAAATTGAGGTCTGGAAAGCCACTAATAATTTTCATACACTGCTTACATTTCAAATAATCATCATAGGTAATTTTTCTATTTAATACTTGTTGGAATATACTATCATTCAATTGGGTAGATACAAGTACTTTATCAATCGTTTCAATATCAGCCAACAAGTCACTCTTTACAATGGAATAAACACCTTCGATCGTTTCATTAAGTTTACGGTTCTCATTCCAATTATTAATCGATAGGGCAATCAAAATCCCTATAACCACGAGCACAATTTCGCCAAAGGCATATTTTAAATACTTTCCAGTTTTGTTTTCCCTGAGCAAGTTTTGTCTGATTTTTCTAAAGAATTTGATCATTGGAGTGTGATTTTGTCCCGATTACTAGAGGGATGAAGCATGACGTGGTTGGAGACGCAGTTGTCGTTCTCCACGGTGTTGCACAAAGCTGTTTCTGCTATTTCATAAAATCAAGAATCTGTGTTTTTATACTTGGGTCATCAGGAAAGGCCCATTGTTCAGCTATTTTACCATCACTTACTCGATAAATAGAAACCTCGTATATTTCAATTTTAGCTCCCGTCGAATCAATTCCTTCGTAAGTTCTTGTATGAGTTGCTGTCGCTTTATAGCGAGTTACCACTTTATCTTTTTCTTGAATGATATCAACTATTTCTTCATGCCAATCCGGAAAAAGTGTTCTCCAGTCTGAAATTGCTTCTTTAGAATTATCTATACCTACCCATTCTTCACTTGTCAAATAATGACAAACAAAGTCGGATGTTAGTATCTCATTCAAATTGTCAATCTCGTTTCCATTCCAAACTTTGTGATACTCCAAAACTACTTCTTTATTTTTCTCGCGATTTGCATCCTTATCGGTTGATTGGCAACTACATAATACTAAAATCGAAGTTAGTACCACAAAAAATTCTCTATTCATAATTCTCGGATTCGAAGTTTTGCTATTCTTTTACTTGTGCGCCACAGCGGAGCAAAGGACACTCCCCCACTCTATCTATTGCGTTTATATCGCTTCGGTAAAAGTTGAGAAAACGCCAAGGCCAAATGTAATCGAAGTACGGCTTCGCTCCAAAAAATCATGATGGAATGGCCTCCATAACCATTTCCGGCCAAGGTCATTTTAAAGACCCGTATATCATCCTAACATTCCGAGTAGAC
>JBBQFC010000043.1:0-27980 GCA_038321615.1 Flavobacteriales bacterium
AGCAGCCCACCGCCTATAGGTATATGCATCGGCGATAGCCTGGAGCTTTCGGTTGGTGGCGGAGCATTGGGTATAGATGCAGCATGGATTTGGTATCAAGATACTTGCGGCGAAACAGATAATTTCCTCGCGGAAGGATCATCCATTTGGGTTTCGCCAACAGTTGCCACATCCTATTTCGTACGCGCCGAAAGTGTGAATTGTATTACCCGTTGTCAAAGCGTAACCGTCAACGTCGATTATCCGCCCACCGCCGTGGCTTCGGTCAATGATTCCATTTGCCCGGGCGAAAGCCTGGAGTTTTTTGCCGATGGTGCGCTGACCTATGAGTGGTCGGGGCCTAACGAGTTTGAAAGTCTTGTTCAAAATCCACTTATTGATTCAGTTACAGTAGCAGCATCCGGCGATTATCAAGTTATTGCCATCACGCAATTTGGCTGCAGGGATACAGCGGAAGTAAACGCGTTTGTATTTGATTCCCCTCAATTTCAACTCAGCGCTACGGCGGTATCTTGCTTCGGCGGTAGCGATGGGTCTGTTTCTTTCTCCACGACTGACTCCACCATCATCGATTATCAGTGGGTAGAATTTCCGAATGACTCATCGACCGCGCTCTCAGATTTGTCTGCCGGCAATTATTCGGCGATAGCAACCAACGCGGTGGGCTGCCAATCGTTGGTTTCTGTAGAAGTCACTCAACCCAAACGGTTGATCGATAGCTTGTACGTATTTCCGGCCTATTGCGACCGGCCAAATGGAGGCATTCAAGTGTATGCAAGCGGAGGAACGGAACCTTATAATGCGCTTTGGACTCCAGGCGATATGGTAGGCTTATTCCTTTCCGATGCCGCAACCGGAAGCTATACGATAGTCTTGACCGATGCGGAAGGCTGCACCGACACTTCCGTCGGTTATATTCCAAACCTTGGCCAATTCACTGCGGTAATAGAGCCCGATACCATGATACTCGAATATCTGGCAATAGGTACAATCGACTTTTACACTACACCCGAAGTGTCTGTCGACGTTCACAATTGGGCGCCTCCCGAAGCCGTATCGTGCGTCAATTGTCCGAATCCTGATATCAACCCTGCAGAATCGCAGATGCTATACCTTACGCTTTCGAGCGATCGAGGCTGTTTTTCGCAGGATAGTATCTATGTGGTGCGCTTGTTACCCGATCCTGCTGCATTTGTGCCAAACAGGTTTTCGCCTAATGGCGATGGACTCAATGATCAACTCTGCGTTGAAGGCTTTCGTATGTTGAGCTTTAACATTCAGCTATTTGACCGCACGGGAGCGAAAGTATTTGAATCGAACGATACCGATAATTGTTGGGACGGTCGAAAGAATGGAGAGCCCATTAACGGGCCAATGCTTTACACATTCGAAGCTGTATTAGAAGAAGGACAAACCGTAACTGAGACAGGTCAGATCGTAATTTTAAGGTGAAATCAAGAGAAAAATATAACAAGCTCCGCGTATCAGTTAATTTTGGCTGGGTAGCGGTTCTTGCCTTATTTTTTTTCAGTTCTTCTTTTTCCTTTGGCCAGTTGGCCGTTTCGCTGCCGGAGCACAGCACCCTGTCCATCAATCCCGCTTTGAGCGGTGCCACTGGCTTTTACCGACTGAATTTTGACTCGAGGTCGCAATGGAAGTCTTTGGGCAATCCTTTTAAAACCACACAAGTATCTTTCGATATTGCTCTTTCGAAGGATGATACAAAAAAGCAAGGCGGGTACTTTGGCTTCGGATTTTACGCACTTTCTGATGCCGGAGGTGAATTCAATTTTGCTCAAAAGCAAGTGATGCTTAGCGCTGCTTACCATCTGAAAATGACTGCTCAATCAAGGTTAAGTGTCGGATTTCAAACAGGGCTCGTGCAGCATAGACTCGATCAGGGCGATGGCCGCTGGGGTAGCCAGTTTACGGGTATTGAGTACGATCCCAGCCGACCAAGCGGAGAGCAAATAGGTAGCGATGCATATTCCGATTTGAGTTTGGGTCTGGGAATGCACTACGCTTGGAGCCAAGCCAAGGCCAAGCGCGGTTATAGCTTGGCTCCGGCTTTTAGCGCGGGTGCATCGGCCTTGCAAGTGGCTTCCGCCGAAATCCAAAAATCGGGTGGCTTGCGATCCGAGCTTTTTCCGAGGTACAATGCTTACCTGCGTGGAGTTTGGCCTATCTCCGAGCCGCTAGGGATTGAGCCTAGTTATCTATTCCGCATGGAAAGTGGCACTGTCAGCCACTTATTTGGCGCCGATCTGCGCTACGTGATTACCGATGGCGAAGCTTTCATAAGCAAGGCCAAACCTTTTTCTGTGGCTGGCGGCTTTTTGATCCGATCAAACGAAGCGGTGGTACTGAGGGGTAACGTGCGTTGGAGCGATTTCAACGTTTCGATTGCTTATGACTTTGCCACAAGCGATGTGCGCCAATACGTGAGCGGTCGCGGCGGATTTGAAGTCGGATTTGGCTGGTGGGTAGCTGAGCGGAAGCAGAAGCCAAACTAAATCTTGTGAGCTAGGTTATCACGCTTTGTGCCATCGACACAATTCATTTCGTTCAGTATATTTGAATTTTAGAACCATCAATAACCGCCTACTACTACTACTATGGACTTTTTCAAAAAAACGCTAGGGATATCCTTGTTTCTTTTGTCTTTTGCGACAGCCAAGGCCCAAAATCCTTCCGATATTTTAGGTGTTTGGTTTACCGCAGATGCGCGGAGTAAAATTGAAATAACCGAGCGCAATGGAAAATATTTCGGCAGTATTGCATGGATAGACCAGCCCAACGATGCTTCGGGTAAACCGCGCAAAGACTTAGAAAACCCAGAATCCAGCCTTCGGAGTAAATCCATTTTGGGACTCGAAAACCTGAAAAATTTTGTGTGGGACAGGAGTGACAAACGTTGGGAGGACGGCACGATTTACGATCCGAGAAACGGTGAAACCTATGCTTGCCAAATCACCTTGAAAAGCGATGCCAAACTCGAAGTACGCGGTTATCTGGGTTTGCCGGCATTTGGTAGAACGGAAGTTTGGGTAAAGTCGAAATGAAGATCATCTTTTCGATTTAAGATTATGTATACGTCTTCCCTACCGCATAGCTCTATTGGAACATGAAATAAGTCTCTCCACGCTTTCCTTCGGCATTCGATTACGTTCGTAATTCTCTTTTTTTAGCCAAGATTCCTTCCATGTTCCACCGACATAATTTTACCTTTGCCGAAAATTAAGCGCCATGAAATTCTTTATCGACACAGCCAACTTAGACCAAATACGCGAAGCCCAAGATTTGGGAGTGCTCGATGGGGTTACTACTAATCCATCGCTCATGGCGAAAGAAGGTATTACCGGCGATGAGAATATAATCAAGCATTACCTGGCCATTTGCGAAATAGTGGACGGCCCAGTAAGTGCTGAAGTAATTTCGACCGATTTTGAAGGGATGGTCCGAGAAGGTGAAGCCCTCGCAAAGTTGCATAAAAACATTGTGGTTAAAATCCCAATGATCAAAGATGGTATTAAAGCTTTGCGCCATTTTTCTGATAAAGGCATAAAAACCAATTGTACGCTTGTGTTCTCGGCCGGTCAAGCCTTACTAGCCGCCAAAGCTGGAGCCACTTACGTATCGCCGTTTGTGGGTCGTCTCGACGATATCTCTACCGATGGTATGCAGCTTATCGAACAAATACGATTGATTTACGATAATTACGCTTATCCGACCGAAATTCTTGCAGCGTCAGTGCGCCATACGATGCACCTTATAAAATGTGCCGAATTAGGAGCCGATGTTATGACAGGACCGCTTAGCGTAATGCTTGGCTTGCTCAATCACCCGCTTACGGATATTGGTTTGGAGAAATTCCTCGCCGATCATAAAAAGGCGTCTGCTAAATAACAGCCTCGGGGCTGTATTTTTCGGCTGATGTTTGGTATTTCAATTATTGGCAGGAGCAAGGTTTTTCGCTTTGCGAATATTAGGCTCCTGCTATTTTCTCTACTTTCGCTTACCTAAAACTTCCCCGTGCAAAAAGTTATCAGTAGAGTAACCCGCATTCGGGTTGCCTACGCCATATCTTTTACGAGTATGCTTTTTGCCCTTGCACTCACCTGGTATAACAATACCAAGCTTGCCCAGAGCGCAGAAACAGTTCGTCATACCCTGCTGGTAGTTTCCAAATTGGAAGAACTCTTGTCGGAAGTCAAAGATGCCGAAACAGGTTATAGGGGATATTTACTCAGCCGCGACGTGGCACACCTGGAGCCGTATCACAGTTCGCAAGATGATATAAACACTGTTTTTACTGAACTTAGTGTTTTGTTGAGCAACGACTCCGCCCAGCTGGCTCGATTGGCTGATGTAAGAAAAGAAGCAGATCAAAAGCTTGTCTCCATTGCAGTCGGGCTGGAGTCATTTCAATCGGATATTACTTTCAGTTCAGAGCGTTTCCTGTTCAAAGCCTTAATGGATGTAATTCGGATTAAGATTACGGAAATGAAGTTGGCCGAATTCGCGCTGCTCTCTGAGCGGGAAAGTGAAGTCGATCGGTTTCAGCGCAGGACGAAGGATATTATATTGGCTACGCTGGCTCTTTCAGCTATTTTGATGTTTATCGGCATCAACCGCCATACCAAGGACATCAAAGCGCGCAATAATGCCGATTTACTCACCGATCAATACAAACAACAGCTCCTTCATCAGATCGAAGAATTAGGCGAAGCCAACAAAAAGTTGAAAGCCTACACGGAAAGCGAAAAAATGGCATCTATCGGCCGGCTTGCTCGCCTCATGGCGCACGAAGTGCGAAACCCACTTACCAATATTGGTTTGGCTACCGGCGAATTGCGCGATACATATCCTGGAGCCACAGAAGAAAGCGAGCTCTATTTCGAAATGATTACAAGAAATACGAACCGCATTAACGAACTTCTCACGGAGCTGCTCGATTCTACTAAATTGGCAGAAATTTCGTTTGCTCCCGTCCATTTAGATCAATTGCTCGATGAGGTAATTGTTTTGGCTCGCGATAGAGCCGAACTTTATGGGGTAAATATCATGCGCGAATCCGCAAAGTCGCCCCTCCGAATTTGGGTTGACGCTGAAAAACTGAAGATCGCTCTGCTCAATATTTCCATAAATGCAATCGAAGCAATGAGCGATACCGAAGGGCCGCGGCTCGAATATCGACTCCAGGAAAAGCAAGATCGCGTGTTGCTATTTATTCAAGACAACGGGGTGGGCATGGACGAAGAAACGCGGTCGCGCTTGTTTGAGCCGTTCTTTACAGGTAAAGCCAAAGGAACAGGGCTTGGGCTTACCAACACGCAGAATATCATTCTTAACCAAAAGGCTACTATTGAAGTGGAGAGTCAGCTGGGAGTAGGTACCACTTTCATCATTGGTTTTAGCAAGAAAGAGCACCAAGGAGCCGGAAAGTAAGAGTTGGTTCGTCGAGGTAGGAGATCTCATTCACCGTATTTTCAATTAATTGGCTAATTTTAGATTCCCTTATTGAAAGCTATGCTTGTACAGATTTATCCAGATAATCCAGATCCCAAACGGATGCAAAAGGCCGTTGAAATTTTGCGCAATGGCGGCGTAATCATTTATCCTACCGATACTATTTACGCCATAGGTTGCGATGCGCTGAATGTAAAGGCGGTGGCAAAAGTGGCCGAAATAAAGGGTGTAAAACCCGAAAAAGCTAATTTTTCTATCATCTGCTTTGACCTAAGCCATATCTCCACTTATGCCCGGATCGATACGCCCGATTATAAAATTATGAAGAAGAATCTTCCAGGGCCGTTCACCTTTATTCTCAATGGAAGCAGTGCTCTGCCCAAGATTTTGAACAATAAGCGCAAGGAAGTCGGCATACGGGTACCAAATAATAACATAGCTCGCCAGCTTACCGAAATGCTGGGAAACCCACTAATCGCAACATCTGTACACGATGATGATGAAGTGCTCGAATACACTACCGATCCTGAATTGATATACGAGAAATACCAGAATCGAGTGGATATGGTCATAAATGGTGGTTACGGAAAAAATGAAGCTTCTACAGTAGTCGATTTAACGAAAGGCGAAGTCGAAATTTTAAGACAAGGTGCGCAAGAACTGGTGCTCTAGAAGAATTCTAGGTCAAACCCGCATAATTATAAATGATATTGCTGGAAATTTTAGCGCAAGAAATTGATAGGCATAAATGTTGGACGGCTACCCGCGAATTAACCAGAAATGAATATTTGAAATTTGGCGATACCATAGATACCAATGTCTATTTCGTCGAGAAAGGTAGCCTCCGCATTTTTCTGATCGATAATTCTGAAGAGCATACCATACGGTTTGGCTACAAAAATAACTTCGTAGCGGCACTCGATTCGTTTATTACTTCAAAGCCGTCAGATTTGAGTATTCAAGCTTTAAAAAGCACAAGGCTCAAGGTAATTGGTAGAAAGGAATTAATGGATTTGGTGGAAGGTTCGGCATTACTGACAAAGGTTTAGACTGAAATTCTTGAAAATCTGATATACAGTCAAATGGAAAGGGAGCGGGATCTTTTAATTACCTCGCCGAAGGAACGTTTTTTGAGAGTTTTGGCGCGAAGTCCACAGCTTTTTCAAGAAATACCACATAAGTACATCGCCTCTTATCTACGGATGACGCCCGAGACTCTCTCGCGCATTCAAAACTCTTAATTTCAATCAATTATTTTTGGGATTTTGACCAGTAGATTTGCACAAAGCTGTTATTATGAAATCATCGATCTTACTTGCCGACCTTAAGGAGCGAACGCTTGAAAACATCAAATTTGCCGAAAAGGCAAAACGACTGGACGTAGATGCCTTAAACTGGCGGGTGGGCTCGGGAACCTGGAACGTTTTGGAGTGCCTGGAGCATTTATGCTTGTACGGCGATTTTTATCTCCCCGAAATAGAGCAGCGCATGGCTAAAGCCAAAAAAGGAAATTACGATCATTTCCGGCCTGGTCTGATGGGCGATCGTTTTGCTAAAATGATGCTTCCGCGTGAAAAAACCAATAAAATGAAAACCTTCAAGGACAAAAACCCGACGGGAAGGGTTTTGGAAATTTCGGTGGTAGATCGTTTTTTGAATCAGCAATCGAAGCTCTTGCTGCTTTTACAATCAGCCGACGATGTAGATTTAAATAAGATAAAGACAGTAATTAGCATCTCGAAATGGATTAAACTTAAACTCGGCGACACCTTCCGGTTTGTGATTTATCATAACGATAGGCATGTAGATCAAGCACGTAGAGTTCTCAAACTGCAACCTTCCAAGGTAGATTTTGTGAAGTTTCAGTAATTGCAACTCATTGCTTTAATCTCCCGCCACCAACTCTGCCCTCACTTCATAAATCCGGCCCCAATATTTGCCGGTTAAGAGAAAATTACCGTTGAGTGGGTTAATGGCAATCCCATTTAGCACGTCCATTCCACTGGTGGCTTCGGCTTTATCGACTATGCCGCGAGCGGAATAAGAGTCGGTAATCATTCCAGAGCCAGGATCGATGGCAACCACAAGAGCGCTGCCGTAGATATTGGCGTATATCTTCCCCTGGTAGTACTCTAATTCGTTGATGTTAACTACTTCGCCTTTATCGTCGAATACCCGAATGCGGCTCTTGACGCTGAAATCTACCGGATTGATAAAATAGAGGTAAGCGCTACCATCACTGGCAATGAGCGAAGTATCATTATGCGTAAGGCCCCAGCCTTCTCCGGTTAGCGGCGCAAACGTAAACTCGGCTTCGCGCGAAAAGTCTCCTAAATTGTAGCGAAATGCCTTGGTCGATTTATAAGTAAGTTGATAGAGCTTACCGCCAAAAATGGTAATTCCTTCCCCGAAATAGGTTTCTTCAATTGGCTTTTCGAGCAATACTTTACCCGTCGCCAAGTCGAGCTTTCGCAACCGCGATTCCCCGTAATTTCCAGTCCCTTCGTAGAGTAATCCTTCGTGCACTAGCAATCCTTGGGTGAAAGATTTTGAGTCGTGGGGGTATTTTTTCAAAACTTTAAGCTGCCACGCTTCTGGAGCTTTTGAAGCCAGAATGCGCACGCTGCGTAATTTAGTCGCGGTGGTGCCATCGCTTAAAGTCGCTATGGCCGTAATCCGAACTTCGCCTCCGCCGACCGCCGATGTGGGCAAATTAATCGTTGAAACTCCCGTTGCCACTCTTCGCTTTTCGTCGGTGAGAAATATTTCTACTGCATCGACTTCTTTACCTTCTATAATGCTCGCCACCGATAGATGGAGGGTATCGCCATAGTTGATTTGGCCCGTGTTGGTGAGTTCGAAGCTAATAGGAACTTCGGCTTTGACCGATGGTCGGCCCGTATTGCGGTTGGTGCTGGTCTCATCGCCGCAAGAAGCAAGCGAGAAAATAAGAAGGGATAGCCCAATAAATCTTGTCTCAAACACAATCGAGCGATTTGAAGGCCGCGCCGAGTTTATCAATGATATCGGAAGCTATTAAAGATTCGACACTCTGGTCGGTGAGTGCCAAATCGCCGGCACAACCGTGCACGAACATGGCTAAACATGCGGCTTCGGAAGGTGGATATCCCGCTCCAAGCAGTGCACCAATCAGGCCGCTTAGCACGTCGCCAGCGCCCGCTGTAGCCATGCCCGCATTGCCCGAGCTATTGATGATGATTTCACCGTTTGGCAGACTCAGGCTTGAATGCGCGCCTTTTAGAAGCACAATCACCTTGTGCTTCTTACTAAAAACGCGTTGCAGCTCCATGCGCTCGAAGTGTGTGGCTCGCTCGCCGACTAGTTTTTTAAATTCGCCGGGGTGGGGTGTCAGTATGGTGTTCTCCGGTAAGGCGTCGCAAAGAGCCTTATGGTCGGCCAGGATTTGAAGCGCGTCGGCATCAAGTATAAGCGGAGCTTTACTCTTTTTTAGAATCTGCTCAAGCAGCTTGGCTGCTTCATCGCCAAGGCCCATTCCCGGACCGACTACCAAGGCATCGTATTGCGAAATATCTGTCGGCATAGCAGGATAATCGCTGTCGGCCTGCGCAAGCACCATTACTTCGGGCGAGTAATTCAGCACAATTTGTTCGGCGAGTTTGCCCGAGTGAAGACTTACTTTCCCGGCACCGGCTCGCATGGCTGCTTTGCAGGTAAGGGCAGCCGCCCCGTACTTACCTCGCGAACCCGCTATTACGCCCACATGCCCGTAATCGCCTTTGTGGCTGAAGGTTTGTCTGTCGCGGCGAATGCTTTTGGCATAATTGTGTTCCACTAAGTGAAAATCAGTTTTAACGGCGTCCAGAAATTGGGGATGCAGGCCGATATCGAGCAGGTATAGCTCGCCGATGAAGGGGGCATTTTCCGAAAGGTAAAAAGCCAGCTTCGGCACTTGAAAACTCAGCAAGTAGGTTGATTTCACGATTGCCGTCAAATCATTTTCTCCATTGTCGGTGCAAAACATTCCGCTCGGCAAGTCGATGCTAACCACCGGGCAACCCGCCGCATTGATAGCTCGAATGACGTCGGCGGCAATGCCTTCCACTTTTCGTGAAAGTCCCGTACCAAAAATGCAATCGATTAAAACAGAGTCGGGGTCGGGTTTCCAACTGGTTGTTTTACCCTTGAGTTGTTCGGTCGAACTTTTGAGCTTTCCGAGCTTATCGAAGTTTTTCGAAAAATCATCTGAAGGTTTGTCAGATGCATGCACAATAACGACGTTCACGTTGTAGCCATTGCGATCGAGCATACGCGCTATGGCTAAGCCGTCGCCGCCATTATTGCCTACGCCGGATACCACACAAAATTTCCAATCTTTCTCTTCCGTAATATGCGAAGGGAAGAGTTTGGGTGCGCGTTGGTATATCCAATCGAAACATTTTCCGGCGGCTCGTTCCATTAAATCGATTGATTTAATGGGCTCGTGCTTGATGGTGTATTGGTCGGCTTCCCGAATTTGTGTGGCCGAGAGAATTTTCACTGGTTTGGCTGTTTTTACGGCAGCAAATATCAGAAATAGAATGTCATAAACAGGGCTCCGCCCGAATTATCATTGTCGAGTCGGAAAGCGGAGCTGCCACCAACGTCTTGAATGGTATTGACAAACTGCTCGCTCGTACCTCCCGTTGGGATGCTCCATTGCTCCGAAGTAATGGTGGAGTTGCCCGTGAAAAAGAAGGCAGCGCTAAACCCGTATTCGAATCCAACCGACCATTTTGGAAATAGAAATATTTCGGCCCCGATAAATGCGCGCGCCCCGACGCTGAATGTTGACCCTACCGCATATTCTGTAATGAAGGCTCCCTGCTCCGTAATATTAGTGACCACGGTAGGATCATCTTGAAAGAGGATTGTAAACTCCGAACGATCGGGATTGGTGTTCTCCGGAGTAATATTGTTGCCGTATTCAAATTTATGTTGCTCCGTGCCGAACCCGAGTATTCCTTCCACACCGTAGAATCCTTGGATCCGGGTGTTTCCTTTTCGTTTCTCGATACCAAGCGAAGCATGAAGATTGGTGAACCTGCGTTTGTAATTATCTTCTACCTTAGTGTTGGTAGGGGTTTGGCTAAATTCTGGACTGAAAGAGCGGAAATTATCGGCCAGCACGTTGAGCCGCAGACCAGCGCGATAAGCCATTTTGTCCGTCTTGAAATATTTACCCACCACAGCGAAATTATTGTTCGGGAAATCAGTTCTTGGAGCATCATTGCCTTCATTGGAAAAAAAGTTTCCGATGTAGCCTAAGAAAGGAGCGGCATCGATGGCTATTGCCCAATCGCCCTGCTCGGGCAGATAGGGTTCACCTTTTTTTGAAATAGGTTGGGCAAAGGCAGCTTGGCCAATAAGTGATGCGGCCAGTAAGATCAAAATGGACTTCATGTGGTTTAAATTGGTTTGATGAATAACTGTCTATTGGGATTTTTAGTGTGCATGGATTCAATTTTCCTACGATTGCTTATTCTGAAGCATGGGTACAAATCGGTATTGACCATGTTCGCTGCGATCGAGCGAGCCATCGGGCATTTTCTCGATTCGATGCATTATTTGCGTTTCGCCTTCTCCTATTGGCACTACCAGTAAACCACCGGGCCTCAATTGGTCGAGCAGGGCTGTAGGCAAATTCGGTGCACCGCACGTTACCAGTACACGGTCGAAAGGGGCGTAGGCGGGCAGGCCCACATAGCCATCGCCGTAGAAAAGCTTGGCGGTATTGCGCATTTGAGTGAGCATGAGCGTGGCTCTTTTGAAAAGCGTGCGCTGCCTTTCTATGGAGAATACCTTGCAGCCCAAGGCCGTGAGCACAGCGGTTTGATAGCCGCTTCCGGTTCCTATTTCCAACACTTTCATGCCCGGGCTAAGTTCGAGCAAGGTAGATTGCCGGGCCACGGTGTACGGTTGAGAAATAGTTTGATCAACACCTATCGGAAAAGCTTTGTCTTCGTAGGCAAACTGCAAGAACGTCGAATCCATAAAATAGTGGCGCGGCACCTTGTACATAGCTTCGAGCACATTTTCGGTAACCCCTCCGCGGGTGCGAAGGGCGTCGAGCATTAGCCTTCGGAGGCCTTGATGCTGATAATTGTCTGTCAAATTCATTGATCGGTAAAAATAACTTTTTCGCAATCCCTGCCTAACCTGTTGATAAAAACGAAATGCACAGGTCAACCTTTATAAACACCGAGCTACTTTTGCAAAAAGGATTTTGATCATGTTGAAAATAGGAGTTTTGGGAGCAGGCCATTTGGGTAAAATTCATATTCGCCTTGCGAAGGAAATACCGCAGTTTGAGCTTGTAGGCTTCTACGACCCCAATCAAGAAGTGGCTGCCGAAGCCGCCGAAAAGCTCGGTGTCCGAAACTTCACCGATATGGATGAGCTAATAAATGCCGTCGACGTGGTAGATATTGTAACCCCTACGCTTAGCCATTACGATTGTGCGCGTCGTGCTTTGAAAAGCTCTAAACATGTGTTTATTGAGAAGCCTATTACCAATACCATCGAAGAAGCGAAGTCGCTGATGGCGCTCGCTGCGGAGGCGAGTGTTAAGGTGCAGGTAGGCCATGTGGAGCGTTTTAATCCGGCGTTTACTGCATCGCGCGAACATATTATAAACCCAATGTTTATCGAAACGCATCGCCTTGCACAATTCAATCCGCGGGGTACCGACGTATCGGTAGTGCTCGACTTAATGATCCACGATATAGATATTGTACTCAGCGTGGTAAAGTCGAATGTGCGTCGCATTAGTGCAAGCGGAGTCGCCATTGTGAGCGAAGAGCCCGATATTGCCAATGCCCGTATCGAATTCGACAACGGCTGCGTGGCGAATCTCACTGCAAGCCGATTCTCCCTGAAAAACATGCGTAAGTCGCGCTTCTTTCAACGCAACGCTTATATCGCAGTTGATTTTCTTAAAAAAAGTGCAGAGATTGTTAAAATGCGTGATATTGAGGGCGAAGGCGACCCTTTTGGACTCAGTATTGATCTCGGCCAAGGGCGCGGCAGCAAGGAGATATTTTTTGAGAAACCTAAAATCGAGCAAAACAATGCCATTAAAGATGAACTCAGTTCATTTGCGGAAGCCATTTTACAAAATACGCCAACCGCTGTAACCATTGAAGATGGCTATAAAGCGCTGGATATTGCCTATCGGATTATCGATAAATTGCACGTCACAGCCTCCAATCTTGAAAAATTAGGATAAGCCTGCAATTTCAGTAACAAAACTGCGTTTTCAGGAAGCTTACATCAACCTTAGTTCGCGTGATGGCTGTTTACTTCAAATAAATAGCTAAATTCGCGGCCTCGAATTTTTGGCTCTGCCTATGAAGATATGTTACGCGTTGCTTGCCGTTCTGGCTCTCTCATCTTGCGATGCCTTCGATAAAGAAGAAACCATACCCGCCTTTATTCTTATTAATTCAGCCGATTTGGTTACGGATACCAATCAGGGAGCCAATACCCATGGCATTCTAGATGCCACCGTTTTTGCAGATGGTGTATTTGTCGGGACTTTCGAAATGCCCGCCGTGGTGCCTATCCTGCAAAATGGCGTATCAACTATAACTGTAGCTGCGGGGATCAAAAACAATGGGCTCAGTCAGGATCGTATAATATATCCCTTTTACGATTTTACCGTGCGGGAGATCAACCTGCTGCCAAATGCCATAATTCCATTTACCGCCGACACTACCGTTACTTTTCAGTATTACGAGAATATTTTGAACTTCGAGTACGAAGATTTCGAGAATGTGGGAACAGGGTTGGTTCCGTTCGACGAAAGCAATGCCACCTTCTTACAAATCTCGGAGCCTGCCGAAAATGTAAGCATCGGTCAGAGCTTGGAAGTAACGCTTACCCCCGATAGCAGTATTTTTTTCGTTGCTACCAACTGGCCGCTGCAAAATCTTCCTCAAGGAAATAACATTTACCTCGAAATCGATTTCAAGGGAGATCACCCCTTGGAGATTGGAATTTTGGCCTTCAATTCTACCGTCCTAAAAGTATTCGCACTTGGCATTCTTCCTACCGATGAGTGGACAAAGGTGTACGTAGATCTCACCAATGAAATAGCGCAGCAAGTCAATACCAACAATTTCGCTGTTTATCTGGAGAGCCGCCTTGGCCCTAACGATGGGGAGAAACGCATCTATATCGATAACCTAAAATTCGTTTATCCCTGATTTTGAATAAGAAAATCCAAGTAGCAAAATATGTGGTAGCCGATTTTTTGAATTCGGCTGTCGCTTGGGTGCTTTTTTATTCCTATCGCAAAAAGGTCGTAGAACCAGAGAAATACGGTTACGAAATACCTTTTCAATTTGACAATAAGTTCTACTTCGGTCTCTTGCTAATTCCCATTTTTTGGATCGGGATTTACACCTTACTCGGTATGTACCGCGATATTTATCGGCGGCACCGACTCAAGGAGTTGGGGCAGGTTATGCTGGCCACGCTAGCCGGGGTCCTTGTGCTGTTTTTTACCGTTTTAATTGACGACGAAATTGCCAATTATCAGTTTTTTTATAAGTCGATCTTAGTACTTTTTTGTCTGCATTTTCTCTTCACCTTCACTGCAAGGTTTGTGCTTACTACCCTTACAGTGAAAAGGATCCACAAGCGGAAGCTGGGTTTTAACACAGTTATTATCGGCGGAAACGAAGAAGCTCTTGGGCTCTATCGTGAAATGGAAACGATGGTCCCCGCTCCTGGATTTAAGTTTATAGGCTACGTGAGCGTAAACGGAAAAGACCATCTCTTGCAAGATGAACTGCCCTGGCTTGGGAAATTTCAAACCATCTCGGAGGTTATAAAGAAGGAAGCGGTCGAAGAGGTGGTAATTGCCATAGAAAGTTCGGAGCACCGCAACTTGGGTGGTATTATCACGGAGCTCGAAGGGCATAATGTGCAAATCAAGATCATCCCCGATATTTACGATATACTTTCTGGCTCGGTAAAAATGTCGAGCATATTCGGAGCGCCGCTTATTCAGATCGAGACGGAAATCATGCCCGCCTGGCAATTCTTCATTAAGCGAATCGTCGATTTTTTCGGTTCCCTTGTCGCCATCGTTATTCTCAGTCCGGTTTATGTTTTGCTCGCCATCTTGGTGAAGCTCTCTTCTCCGGGCTCTATTATTTTCCGACAGGAGCGTATCGGTCAATTCAACAATCCCTTCGATATCTATAAATTTCGGTCCATGTATTGCGATGCCGAGGAAGCAGGGCCGCAACTCTCCAGCTCCAGCGATCCCCGCATTACGCCTATTGGTCGCTTTATGCGAAAAACCCGGCTCGACGAAATCCCCCAGTTTTTCAACGTTCTAATCGGTGAAATGAGCTTGGTAGGGCCACGGCCGGAACGGCAGTTCTACATCGACCAGATCATGAAAGTGGCACCCCACTACCGTCATCTTCAGAAGGTGAAACCCGGTATAACGAGTTGGGGACAAGTGAAATACGGGTACGCCGAAAACGTGGGGCAAATGGTGCAGCGGCTCAAGTACGATGTACTCTACATCGAGAATATGTCGCTGGCAATCGATATTAAAATTATGGCTTACACCCTGATCATTATCTTCAAGGGCTCGGGCAAATAAACCACACTACACATGAAAAACATTGCAGTAATCGGAAGCGGGACAATGGGCAACGGTATAGCTCATGTATTTGCCCAAAGTGGCTTTAGCGTAAGTCTCATCGATATTTCAGCCGATGCCTTGGAGCGAGCGATGACCACCATTGGCAAGAATCTCGATCGAATGATCGCCAAAGGTTTGCTCGATGAAGCGGCAAAATCGGAGACGCTCCATCGTATTTCGAAGCAGACAGATCTTAAAGTAGGTGTTTCGAACGCCGATTTGGTGGTAGAAGCGGCCACAGAAAATGCTGATTTGAAGTTTCGAATTTTCAAAGATCTAGACCAACATGCCCCGCCGCATTGTGTCCTTGCGTCGAACACATCTTCGATTTCTATTACCAAAATAGCAGCCGTTACGGGTCGCCCGGATAAAGTAATTGGAATGCACTTTATGAATCCGGTGCCGGTGATGAAGCTCGTTGAAGTAATTCGCGGATACGCCACCAGCGATGAAGTGGCCAGCCAGATAATGGCGCTCTCCAAAAATTTGGGCAAAGAGCCAACAGAAGTAAACGATTATCCTGGATTTGTCGCCAACCGCATACTGATGCCCATGATTAATGAAGCCATCATTAGCCTGCACGAAGGCGTGGCTGGAGTATCAGAAATTGATACCGTGATGAAACTCGGTATGGCGCACCCGATGGGCCCGCTTCAACTAGCCGATTTTATTGGGCTCGATGTATGCCTGAGTATTTTGCGTGTGCTCCACGATGGTTTTGGATTGGATAAATACGCTCCTTGCCCCCTCTTGGTCAACATGGTAATGGCAGGCAAGCTGGGTGCGAAAAGCGGGGAAGGATTCTATACCTACACCCCGGGAAGCAAAGATTTGGCGGTATCAAAGAAATTTGCGCGCTGATAGCTTAACTGCTGCAACGTTCCTGTTAAAATGCGCTTTGTTCTGAAGCTTTAATGGAGCGGCCTCGGTGCAACTCCATCATGTAGGGTATTTGTTTTAACAATCTCAGGTATAATCTTTGGGTTAACTGCTCTAAACCAATAGCTCATGAACTCGTTAATTATCACTTCAGCTGCAGGACTGCTTTTAGCACTCACTTCCTGCACAAATTACCAATATGTACAATTAGAGAGCAACTTGGAGCTCGATCCGGGGCACAATCGATTTTATTACAACGACGAAGGGTTGTACCTGGATTTCAATTTTTGGAGCAGCGATGGTAGCACTACCATTTATGTTCGGAACGAAGGAGAGCTGGATATTTACTACGATCTGGAGAAAACACTTTTCATGAAAAACGACGGTATATTGCGAAATGGAGCGCCCGAATCGGCAGTGCGTTTTGACGGCACCGTACATGGCAACAGCGCTTCCCGCATTCGAATTCCTCCGGGGCGGTATCTCTCCATCACCTATCGGGTTTTTGCGCTGCCATACAATAAGGTTTGGAAACAACGGGCAGTTAGAGAAAAACACGAAATGGATGGGATCACTTACGTAACCAGGAAATATGATTTTGACTCCAGCGAACCGCATCGCTTGGAAGTTTTACTCCACTTTTATGTCGATGCGGTGGAACCATACACCCGCGAAATACGCGGCGAATTCAATCCGACTTATGCCTTGTTCACCACACTATCTCCAGAATATTTCAAAGGTGGTGGACCCACGGCAACTTACGCAGTAGATTATGGCAACCAAGCCTTACTGATCGATGCTGCAGTTATTACCGGACTTACCATTGTTGCTGCATCTTTGGACAAATGAGAGTCTGCTCTAAATTCCGGCGATTACCATTTCTGAAATGAAAGGAGTAAAAACTTTGCATGCAATAGTTTCGGGTAAAGATTAAATTAGCCGATTAATTATATAGATAATTGCATGAATTTATTAAGAATCAAATCATTATCGTTTATTGTCCTGTTGCATGCTTCTGGCTTTGCGCAGGTTTCTGCCCAGAGTAACCATGAAAGAGTAAAGCAATCGTACTTTGTGGTCAATAGCATACCCGATGGCGCCAGCGTACTCGTGAATGACAAGCTGGTGGGCACCACCCCGTGTACTTATCAATATGATTTGGATGATGGCAAACTAATCGAAATTCGGCTCGAGAAGATCGATTTTGAAGGTAGTCGACTCGTGTTAAGGCCGCGAGAGCGTGAAAATGAGTTATTGATAAATGCCTTGCTTTTTCATATTCCCCGACTTATTTCCAAACGCAATTCAGAAAGTTATTATTTCGATAAAAAGGAAGTTACGGTTCAATTGTATAAACTGCATAAGGGCAAAATCGCAAATCAATTCCTTCCCATCACCGATGCTAAATTCGAAATTGCTACCATGGGTAGTTTAGGAAAGTTGAATGGCTCTGTGCTGCGGGCGGAAAGCAAAAAAGGGAAAGAAATTTACAATACCCGAACCGATTTCGATCCGTATATACAGCGCGGATTTGACGGTACCTGGATCGACGAAGTACCTTTTACTATTGGCACCAACCAAGGCCAAACATGGATGGAAAAAACAGCTTATTATTTGCATCCGGTGGTTAGGAGCATGGATGCCGATTTATACCGAAAAAAAGTTTCCTACGATGGCAGTATTAAGCTTGTTGTTGACTGGGAAGTGTGGTCGACCAGGAACAATATTAAACCCGCCGTAGTGCTTCATCGCGAAGTAAACTACGTAAGCTATGGCGAAAAGAGCAGAGATTTACTTCGCTTAGCCTTAGAGCAAAGCGCGCGTATGCTGGCCGATGAGGACACTTTGGTTAAGCTACTTAAAGGAAGGTCGGCGGCAGAAATTTTAGATGAAGCCGTGCTTGATATTCAAGGAGTGCAAGCAACCAAATTTGAGCAGCGGAAGGATATGCTCTCTTCGCAAATCAAGTCGGTAGTCACCATCAAAACTTCGAAAGGTTTTGGAAGTGGGTTTTTTATAGATGGCGATGGACATTTAATTACGAACGAGCACGTGGTGAATGGTCAAGCTACTATCACAGTGGTGACAAATGATGGGCTTGAAGTGGAAGCCGAAGTAATACGTCAGCACCCTAAAGCCGATTTAGCGCTGCTGCAAATAGCTATAAAAGGTCATTCCGCTTTGCCGCTTTCACAAGAAGAAGCCATAATCGGCGAAGATCTTTACGCCATCGGAACACCCATGGACGATGCATTTGGCCAATCCGTTTCGCGTGGTATCCTAAGCGGAAAGCGTGTGATAGAAGAGCGTCAATTTCTTCAAACTGATGTGAGTATTAATCCCGGCAATAGTGGCGGACCCTTGCTCAACGAAGCAGGCGAAGTAGTGGGTATTGCAACTCTTAAAATTTCGGAAGTGGGGATCGAGGGTCTTGGGTTTGCCATTCCAATTATGGATGCACTGAGGTTACTAAACATAAATTATATTCCATGATTCATCGAAATTTAATCGCGCTCCTAAGCTGTGTGTTCATAAGCCTTACGGCAATTGGGCAAGAAAGCTACATGCGACTGGAAATATTAAATATCCGCTCTTTATACGTAGAGGATCAAGCGTTTACAGGTTTTGGGTGGGGCTACGATAGGGTAACCAGCAATCGCACCATGTGGGGAGCCATGCTCTATAGCGACTATGGACTCATGACTTCGTTATGGCAAGAAGAAGAACAAGGCTCTGCTCCATCCGTTACAGGCGATGGTACAGTGCAATATTATTCGGAAGACTGGCAAATGGGATTAATTGTTCACAGTGATTACAGCTTGAGTGATATACGCAATTTTCACTTTTTTATAGGCCCTGTAGCCGGAATCTTAATGACCAATGTAAAGCAGAATGCTTACTCCGTGCAATTTGAGTCATCGGGGGATGAACAAGACATTAAAGGATTCGAAGGGGCTAGTTTCAGCAATTCTCATTTTATCGGACAGCTCGGTGGCCGGATCGGCATGAGAATGGGAAATTACTTTAGCATCTACGGCGGTGGTGGATTTTATCTGGGCGATCGAGAAATCGAAGGAAACCGATATATAAAAGGGCCTTTCAAGACCTATAATCCTACCTATTACGAAATCGGTTTTGCGTGGTTATACGGCGGTTATTAAAGATTCATCCATTGGACCTTTAGTATAAAATCTGCCGAAAAGTCAAATTTATTCGCGGTTCCTTCACTTTTAACGCTTTCGGTAGGCTATGCTGCCAATGCCTCTGCGAGGCGGCGTCCATAAGCAATGCACTTCCCGATTCGAGCATCAAATCCATTCTTTCCTTGGTAGCCTTATGCCGAAAAGAAAATCGGCGCGCTGCCCCAAAGCTCATGGATAGAATGGGTGTGTTTGGGTCGAGCTCTTTCTCCGCATCGGTATGCCAACCCATTCCGTCGGCTCCGTCGTGGTAATAATTGGCCAATACGCTGTTGAAATCAGCCTTCGCCAGTTCTTCGGCGATTGATTTTAATTCCTGCAATTCGGCCGAGAATGGAAGTCCATTGCGCCGGAGCCCGGCATAGGTGTAACTCAAACCACCATCGCTATACCAGGCACTCAGTCGGCGGGTAATTATCTTTTTTCCGAACATAATTAGCTCTTCGGCTTTCCAATCGAGAGAGCGGGAAAGCTTGTCGAAATAATCAGCACTTAGCGCCTTGGGAAAGTAAAAAACACCCCCTTCATACGGTAGGACATTATCTTGACTATTGTTCATATAACATGGTATCTACTGCTAAAATATTTCCGCTTTTCAAGCGTTTTCTCCAAACCAAAATCTAAATCATGAAACAGCTTCTCGTATTACTTGTTTTGAGCTTTCTCTGCATCGCTGGCGTTGCTCAGAATATTAACCTGGCTTTTAACTCCGTAGGCTCAGGTCGAAACATAACGGCTTATTACGAAGTTGAAAAAGGAGATAATAGCTACAACTTTGGCTTGGGATACAATATGAATAAGCATGCTTTAAACGATGACCAAAACCAATTCTTTCGCAAGCGGCTGTATGCCAATAATGCCTTTCAGCACCTTAATTTCAATTTCAGCTATCAACGCTTTATCCTGAAAAACACGAAGTCTATTCGTCCATTCGCTTTTTACGACGTGCAAGCTAAACACGCGCATACACGCGGAACGGTCTCTTTTACGCCTTCTACTGAGCAAAATCCTACAGCCATGGATGGAGATGGTTATGTTTATTCTCCCGATCCGTTTACATGGGTTGAGCAGACCATTGGGCTTGGCTTCACCGCCGATCTTACGGAGCGGTTTTATCTCAAACAGCGATTTGGTGTCGGTATTAATTTAATGTTTGCCGATCAAACGGCGAATTCTTCAAATAGAACAGCTCCGACCTGGGAATTTGGCTCTCTTTTGAGTTTCGGAGTGGGAATGCGGTTCTCTGGTAAAAGCTGACACGTTTCGATTAGCGATGGATTCCAATCCAAAAGAAGAAAGTTAAAAGAATAATTACCGCCAGGATACCACTAAGCCAATTCCTCAATGCTTTCTTCTTGAATATCATCCATATCGATATTTCAGCTATCAAGAAAATCATCGCGCCAGCCAAAACATAGAGAACTGCTTCGACATCCCAACCTTCTCCTTTATCATCCAGATTAAAACTTAAATATATACATACCCCAACCAGAAAATACCCAATCGCGGAAAGCGGCTTTACATATTTCCAAAAGGAATTTATATTCATACTATTCACTTTCGATATTCGCCCAGCCCTTCAACCACCTTTCGGCAACAACCGGCCCGAGTGGGAGGAAGGCCGCCAAAAAAAGAACGAGCATTTTCCAGAAAGGCCATGACTTATCGATGCCAATAAATACCAATGCTCCCGCATAGACTACAAAGAGCAGCCCATGTGCCCAACCCACGTATTTTACTGCTTCCGGAAAACCGAAGAAATATTTTAAAGGCATTGCGATAAGTACGAGAAGCAAAAATGAAAGTGCTTCCAATCGCCCGATTGTTATAAAAGTGTGGAGCTTCATTTTTATTTGACTAAAAGGCCCGCTTCGTAAAGCAAACCGATTTCCGAGAGTTTAGTGACAACGCGCTGCCGACTGATGGCATTTTTTGAATTACTCAGATTTAACTGCGCATCCCGAAGCTCGATTCCAGTAATTTGGCCGGTAGCGAAAGCTTCTGCGCTCCGCTCATAGTTTAGTTCGGCTAGCGAAACATTCCGTTGGCTAATCTGCAACAAGCTGAGATTGGTGATGTACGTATCGTAGGCGTTGTTTACCAATTGTACTACCTGATTGCGGCTGCGCTCCACGCTTACTTCAGCAATACCACGTTCTAGCTCGGCGTTTTCGATGTTTCTCCGGATTCTCCGTCCATCAAAAACGTAGAACCGCAAGCCCAATCCGGCTGAAAGGCCATTGTTTTGTTGGGTGTTTAAGAAGTTGGCTTCGTAGTCGGTATAGTTGTATTGATAAGCTGCATTTGCCGAAAGGACGGGGAATAGCTCAGCTTTTTGCGCCTTCACACCTTCCTCCGCCGCGTAGAGATTATTTCGCGTGCGCAGATAGTTGGTGTTACTTCCCAGAGCCTGATCGAGTATGGCCTGTCGGTCGAGCAGTTCCGCAAAATCAAATTGTCCATTTACTCCAAGAGTTGTATCGGCCGCAACACCCATGGAAAGATAGAGATTTCGCAAGGCACGGCTGTATTGCACTTGGCTTTGCGCTAAATTGATACTATCGGTACGGAGATCTACTTCCGCATTGAGCAATACCAAGCGGGTGGTATTTCCAAATTGGAAATTCTGACTGGCGCGATCCAATCGGTCGAGTGAGAGATTAACCGTTTCCTGATCGATGACCACTTGATCTTGCAGGCGAACGACTTCGAGAAAATTATTGGAAACGTTGAGCGTGGTATTCTCCAGCGAAAGTCGTTCGTTGAGTCGCCCATCTTCGCCGATGCTTTGGAGTTGATTTAAAATATGCATTCGCTTACCACCGTTGAAGAGCAGGTATTCCAAATTGGCGCTGCCGCTGTAACCTATCGTAGTGGCACCATCAGCGACAATCGGAGGCTGCTCCGGATTATTGAAGGTGGTTTCCACATCGGAGTTTGCATAAGATCCACTTCCCGCAAGGTAAACCGTTGGCAAAAGGCCGGCGTTGCCAATCTCGGCATTGTTATCGTCGATGGCGCGGCTAAGGGAAGCTGTTCGCACATCATAATTTCGCTCCAGCGCAATAGTCACGGCATCGTAGAGCGAAATAGTAGTCTCCTGCGCTGCCAAACCAATTGGGAGGGCAAGAAAGATCGCGGTTTTAGAGAAGTATCGGATCATAACTTAGAGTTGTACTTTTTCTTGGTGCAAGCGTTTTACGGCCTGTTCTACTGATTCCTGACTGGGTCGAACACCCGTCCAAAATTGAATGGCGAATACTTTGAGCTTGTTCATGAGTGTAAGCGTAATTGGCAATACCACAACGAGCATAAACGAGCCGATCAACAACCCGTATGCAATACTTATAGCCATCGGAATTAAGAATTGAGCCTGAAAGCTTTTTTCCAAAATAAGCGGTGCCAATCCAGCAGAAGTAGTAAGGGTAGTGAGCACAATCGGCCGAAAGCGCGACATCGACGTATCGGCGAGTGCTTCATTAAAACTCATTCCGTTTTTTAGGCAATCGTTGAAGGCGTTGATGTACACCAAGCCGTCATTGAGTAGCACTCCTATTAAGGCAATAATTCCCAAAAAGCTCAGCAAACTCAACGGCTGCCCGTGAATATAATGCCCCCAAACGGCGCCGATCAATCCGAAAGGCATGAGGATAAGTAAAGCAAATGCTTGGCTGTAAGATCGGAAGGTGATGATTAGCACTGCCAGAATAAGCACCAAAATAATTGGCCCAACAGAGCCAACCGACTTTTGAAGTTTAGCGGTATCGCGCTGCTGACCTTCGTAGCTCACATCAATCCCGGGATATTTAGCGAGAATGGGCGGTAGAATTTCGTCTTTTATTTCACTTATAAATTGGGGTGTATTCACCTGAAGGGATGCCACTTCGCCTTCGATGGTAATTTCGCGTTTTCCGTCGCGGTGATTAATCGCCAGTAGGCCATTTACCGGAGATAAATCTGCAATATCGCCCACGGCCACGGTTTCTCCACTCGCTGTTCGCACCCGCATCTGCCGCAGTTGATCTATATTCCGTCGATCGTCGATGTCGTAGCGCACCCAAACTTTAATTTCATCGTTTCCGCGCTGAAGTCGCTGGGCTTCATAACCGAAGAAACCACTTCGTACCTGGGTAATCAGGGAGCGCTCCGTGAAGCCCAAAGCCCGACCTGCATCATTGAGCGATACGTTTACTTCCGGTTGATCGGCTTTATCGTTTGTCACTAAATCTTTGGCTTTTCCAGTACTCTCCAAACCAGATTTTAATTCGCCGATCGCTGCACGAAGTCGTTCATAGTCCGATCCGGAGAGCGAAATGTTAATGGGTTTCCCAAAAGGCGTGGTAGTGGCAAAACTGAGCTTTTCGGCTTTGGGAATTGGACCAACCGCCCGACGAAGATCGTTGGAGATATCAAAGCTGCGAATGGGTCGATCTTTCGATTCGACGAGGTAAACTTTAGCTTCGCCCTGATTGCTCAGTGGCCCCAGGGTCAATTCAATCGCTTCGAAAAGCTCTTTACCAATGTCCTCCCGATTTTTATATTCCTGATTCAATCCCTTGATCCGACTCACAATGTAGTCCATGGTTTCGGTCGTTATTTCAGCGCTTGTCCCAGAAGCTAATTCGAAGCTGACGCTAATCTCATTTTGCTCAATATTTGGAAAGAATACCGCTTGAACCACCCCACCGCGCAGGGCGCCAACGGTGATGACGAATAAACCCACGACTACTAGAAATGTAAATGCTTTGTATTGTAACGTAAAGTCGCTGACGGGCTTAAAGGCTTTATCTCTAAAGCGCAGAAAGCCGCGCTCTACCTTGTCTTTGAAATTATTGGTTGGCACGTTTCCTTCTTCCAAATCTTTAGTGTGCGCAAGGTGAGCCGGTAAAAACATTACCACTTCAATGAGGGAGAATAAGAGCGCGGCGATTACCACAATGGCTACATCGCCGAAGAAATCGCCCAACTGCCCATCGATGAATAGAAAGAATGCAAAAGCGAGACAAGTGGTTAGCACTGCCGAAACGATTGATGGAAGTACTTCGACCGTTCCATTTACCACGGCTTGCAGGCGGGTAGCGCCGCGCTCGTAATGCTGATAGACGTTTTCACCCACCACGATACCATCGTCGACTAAGATTCCAATCACGAGAATCATCCCGAAAAGGGAGAGTATATTAATGGTTACTCCCGTAAAGTAAATCACGATAAACATGCCCAGAAAGGAAACCGGAATACCCACGGCCACCCAAAAGGCCAATCGAATTCTGAGGAAAAGCGCCAGGAGAATAAATACGATGATCGCACCGATGATTCCATTTTCCTGCAAGAGCGCGATCCGATCCTTAAGGTTCACCGTTCCGTCCTTCACCAGTACCATTTTAACCGCTCCAGCTTGGGCGTTAAAGGCGGTAACATAATCTTCGATGTTTTTGGCGGCTTTTAGAATGTTTTCTTCATTCAGCGTATTCACCGTGATGAGTATCGCCGGCTGATCATTGTAGAACCCTTTGTTGAGTGTTTCAGCCCAATCTTCGCGCAGCTCGGCCACATCGCGCAGCCGCACCTTACTGCCGTTTGGCTGCGTTTTAACCACTACGTCTAGCAATCCATCTGCTTCATACACTTTATGGTCGGAGCGGATGATGGTCTCTTCTTCGCCGCGAATAATACCTCCGGTGCTTTGAATGTTTTGACTGGAAATAACCTGAGCAATATCCTGAAACGTGAGATTGTATGCGCGTAGTTTATTCTCCTGCACGGCCACCTCTATTTCCTTTTCGGGATAACCGAATACCACCACTTTCGATATTTCCGGAAGCGTGCGTAGATCGTCTTCTACGCGATCAGCGGTTTGTTCCAGCGTAGCCAGCGAAACGTCTCCCACGAGCGCGAGTTTTGCGGTGAAATTCACAATGTCCTGAACGAATACTACGATCTGATCCATTCCTTCCGGGAAAGTAGAAATCTGATCGACGGCATTCTTAACATCCTGAAGCACCAAGTCGGCATTGGCGCCCGTTTTGAGTTCAACTTTAATCAGCGCTGCATTCTCCGAGCTGGTGGAAGTCACTCGGTCAATCCCCGTAACGCCTTTCAAATTGTCTTCTACTTTAAGGGTAATTCCCTCTTCGATTTCTTCCGGGGAAGCTCCGGGATATGTAGCCTGAACGATAATGAATTTTTCATCCTGTGCCGGGAAAAAGGAAGTGTTCATGCGGCTCCCAAGCAGGAAACCCACCACCGTAACCAAGAGCAAGGCCAGAAAGACCAGGAGTTGGTTTTCAATAAAAAAGGCTATTAATTTCTTCATGATCCGATAGTTACGATGCTTACTTTCGAGCCGTTTAGCGACTCATTTTGACGGTCGATGATGATGGTAGTGGGCGCATTGAAACCACTGATTATGGCGGTTTTATTGTCCTTTTGAAGCACTTCAATTTTTTGCAGCGTTGCTATCGAATCCGTCACAACATACACTTGATTTTCGCCAACCAAGGCATCGCGCGGAATGGACATGGCATTTTTAAAGAAGTCGGCCGAAATCCTGCCTTCCAGATACACCCCGCTCCGGGCCCCTTCGCCACGAACGCGGGCAAAGATTTTTACCTGCTGGGTGTTGGGATCGACTTTATCATTAATCCGAACGATCTCAGCCGTATAAACATCCCCTGAATTCACATCGCGCAATTCGAATTTTGCTCCGGGCTTAGCATACCGCGACTCATTATAGCTAACGCCTGCTTCAAGCTCATAGCTACCGGTGCTGATGAATTCGCCGAGTTGCTGCCCCGTTCGTACGAGGGTCGCTTCGTCGATCGCACTTTCCGTTATGCTCCCTGCAAAGGGAGCACGAATAATGTATTTACCTATTCGTGCTTCGTTCTGGCGAATATTGTAGAAATTGGTGTAAACCTGTCTTCCGCTCAAGAAGAGTTTGAGTTTTTGATCGGAAACCTGCGGTAAAGCAGGGAGGCTCTGCTCGATATCAAAATCGTAGAGGTATTTTTCCCAGGCCGGCGCTGCATTGGGAAAGTCGAGCTTTAAATCGGGGATTACAGATGCTAAAATACTCTGAAAGCTGCTGCGGCTGGCTATAAGCGTGCTGGCTATTTCATCGCTATTGATGCGCAGCAATACTTCGCCTTGGTTAAATTTTACGCCTTCCTTAAAAGGTTTTGAACCCCACGTGGCCACGCCGCCCACTTCGGCAAAAAGCTCTATGGTTTTTTCGGGTATGAGCCTACCGGTAATGGGGATATATCGGTGCACCGTGTCGGGGCTCAAGGTTTTGGCCTTTACAGCTAATGCGGGATTGACGCCAGCATTTTTCGGCGTATCGTCTTTTTTAAGAGTACCGGAAAGCACAACGCATAGCGCTAAAAAGCCCATGCCGGCAGCGGTGATAATTAATTTTCGTTTGTTCATTGCGGTTCGATTGATTGCAGGAATAAGGTAAGAGCTCGCTCAAGGGCGATTTTGGGGTCGGTATGGTAGAAGAATCGCTCGCAGGCCGTTTCGGCGGGAAGCTCTGTAGCAAAGAAGGTGTAGCCTTTTACCAGAGCAACAAAATGTGTAAACAGCTCCTGCGACTTTTGGCGATCGCCAGTGATGGCCATTAAATTCGCGATGATACTCTCACGCGTTTGACACATACCCAGTGCCACCTTCGATTTGAACCAATGGGGCGAGTCCGTGCTGTACATAAGCGAGTGGAGCGCACGCGATTCATGGGCAAATTGGAAGCGAGCCAAGCCGAGTGCCAAGAGTTTTTGGGAAGGATTTTCCGAGGACTTTTCAGCAACATCGAGCATGGCATGAAGCTCGTTGAACCCTCTTTCGAGAAGGGTGATTGTGAGGTGATCTTTGTTTTCAAAGTGCTGGTAAAGCACTGGGGGAGCATAGTTAAGACGCTCGGCAATGGCCCGAACGGTTACCTTGCTCCAGCCCGATTCTTGCGCCAGTTGTAAGGCTTCGTCAATAATCATCTCCCTATTCGGAGCAAGTCTTTTTTTGACAGGAATTTTCAAACGGGTGCAAAGAAATAAAATTTCTAACTAAGTTAGATTATCTCAATCTTAAATTTCCAAAACTTTCGCAGATCGATCTTTGGCATCAGCTAATAAGCCCGTATCTTCCCAAAAGTTTACACGCATCTTATGAAATTTACCACGACTTTCTTGTTCTTTCTTCTATTAACCTTTGCTTTCCCCGCCGTTGCTCAAACCCTTTCGGATTCATTTGATCAGGAAGTGGCTTATCGCAAAACCGGGATGCTCATTCTCGGAAGTTGGGCCGTGGCCAATATTGGCGGTGGTTTGGCTTTTCGCTCTGCCGCCGACGGAAGCACCCGTTATTTTCATGAAATGAATGCCATTTGGAACGGAGTGAACCTTGCTATAGCTGGCTTCGGTTATTACGGGGCGATGAAGCTTGCCAGTCCTTCATCCGGGCTCGCACTGCTCACAGAGCAAACTTCGATGGACAAAGTACTGCTATTCAACGCGGGTCTCGATCTCGCTTACATCGCCGGTGGATTTTACCTGATCGAGCGCTCCAAAAATGTGATGAAGAACATCGACCGGCTCGAAGGCTACGGCCAATCGATTATTATGCAAGGCAGTTTCCTATTTGCCTTCGACTTGGCCATGGTCTTGGTGCACAAACACGTCCGGATTCCGGAAAACTTGATTTTATCTCTTCAGCCGATTAATGACGGTTTGATGATGGGGGTTCGGTGGGGGATTTGA
>JBBQFC010000044.1:0-27919 GCA_038321615.1 Flavobacteriales bacterium
AACTCTTCGGTCACTCGGCCAGTAATTTTATAGACTCCCCTGCCGCGAAAGGGAAATTGCCGGCGCACAGGTGGGAAATGGACCGAGTCGATAAACTGACCTTCGCGATCCACGAAATTGCCAAACGCCATGTGATCGCCCCGCGAAGTGCGCACGTCGCGGGCGGTGACCAGGTAGCCGTACATCTCTACGCGCTGACCTATCAATGCCGGCAACTCGCGGGCGAGGGTATGCGCTGGCGGAAGATCGACCAATAATTTGAAAGGATCGCAAAGGGGAAAACCCAATAATTCGATCTGATCAAACGCATCTTCGAGCTGGGTGCTCCGCAAGGTGGGAAGGGTGTAATTGGTGCGAGGCTCGCGGAAAAGTCGGGGCTGCTCCAGGTTATGATCGTTAGGATGGAGCTTGAAGCGGGCTTCCCAGAGTAGCTCTCGCTTATTGCGCCCTGTAAATCGGAAGGCATCGATGCGAATCAAGATATCGATTTGCTCGACGCCAATAGGCACGCGGTCGAGAAAATCGTCGAGACTCGAAAAAGGGCGAAATAACTCCGTGTGATCCAGGTTCTCGACTCGTTTCGACTCCGCTCGACGAGCGTCGCTCTGAATAGATATTGAGATTCTTCGCTCGTCCCTACCCAATGCTTGAGCGGAGTCGAGCGGTGTTTGAGCGGAGTCGAGAACACCCCTTGCCCGCAAAATGCGGTGAATGGTCTCATCTTCCAATCCCTGCAGAAAGCCAAAACCGAGAATAATCTCTTTGCCGATGATCACAGCTTCGTGGCGGGAACGGTTGATGCAGGGCGGCACTACTATACCTCCATGCATGCGGGCTTCGTGGAGGTAATGCTCGCGGCTGTAGAACCCACCGCCGTTGTTCACCGTGGCCACCATGTATTCCAAGGGGTAATGGGCTTTAAGAAAAAGGCTTTGGTAACTCTCCACGGCGTAGCTCGCCGAGTGCCCTTTCGCGAAAGCATAACCCGCAAAGCTCTCTACTTGCCGCCAAATCTCGACGGTGAGCTCATCGGCGTACCCTTTCTTTTTGCAATTACTGAAAAACTTGCCTTGCGCTTTGGCAAACTCCCCGCGCGATCGAAATTTGCCGCTCATACCCCGCCGCAACACATCGGCTTCGCCGAGTGTGAGCCCGGCAAAAAAGTGAGCCACCTTGATCACATCTTCCTGATAGACCATTACGCCGTAAGTTTCGGGCATGATCTCGAGCATCACGGGGTGAGCCGCATTGCGCTTTTCGGGAAACCGGTAGCGTAGGATAAATTCCCGCATCATCCCCGATTTTGCCACCCCCGGGCGAATTACCGAACTGGCCGCCACGAGGCCGAGGTAATTATCCACGCGGAGCTTCTTCATCAGCATGCGCATGGCGGGGCTCTCCACATAAAAACAGCCTATCGCCTCGCCCCTGCTCAGCATGCCCCGGATGGTCGCATCTTGCTTGAAACGCCGTAAATCGTGGATATCAATGGGTGGTGCATCGGGCTGATTTTCTTCGATGATGGCCAGCGCATCCTTGATTTTACCGAGACCGCGCTGCCCGAGAATATCGAATTTGTAAAGCCCAATATCTTCGGCCACGATCATATCGAACTGCACGGTGGGAAAGCCCTTGGGCGGCATCCAAGTGGGTGAAAAACCGTGAATGGGCCGATCGGCTATCAATATACCCCCGGCGTGCAGGCTGAGATGGCTTGGAAAGCCTTGTATCAACTGACCGTATCGGAGCACGAGCGTAGAGAGCTCGTCGAGGCGCTCCACTTGAAACTTTCCGTCGCAGAGCAGGTCTATTTCTTCCTTCGGGAGGCCGAATACTTTACCGAGTTCGCGCACCACGGCGCGGTACTGAAAGGTATTGTAAGTAGCGAGAATAGCACAATGCGCAAATCGCTCAAAGATGTAGCGCGTAATATCGGGGCGGTCGCGCCAGGAAAAGTCGAGATCGAAATCGGGTGGATTTTTGCGGTAGAGATTAATAAACCGCTCAAAATAGAGGTCGAGCTCAATGGGATCTACATCCGTGATACGGAGTATGTAGGCCACCAAGCTATTGGCACCACTCCCCCGCCCCACGTAGAAGTAGCCCATGCGGCGGGCGTAGCTGGTGATGTCCCAATTGATGAGAAAGTAGCTTACAAATTGCTTCTGCGAAATGACTTCGAGCTCCATATCCAGGCGTTTCTGCACTTCGGGACCGGCATTGGGGTAGCGGTAGGCGAGATTGTCCTCGCAGAGCTGGCGGATAAGCGCTTCATCTTCGGCGAGGGAGTCGGTATAAACGCGGAGATTCTTGTGGGGATAAGCGTCGCCGTATTCAAAACTGATGCGGCATTCCTGCAAAATGCGGGTAGTATTGGCTATAATTTGGGGCCATTCGCCGTATAGCGCCATAAGCTCGTTGCGGTGCATCCAAAGGTGGCCAGGATTGGCTTCTTCCGATTTAGGTAGCTTGGCCAGCAGGCAATTGTTGTCGATAGCGCGCAGCAGTCGGTGGGCGTTGAATTGCTTCTTACTCGAAAAGGTAAATGGGTGACCGATCACTACCTTATCCAATTTCTTCGCCCAGGGAGATCGGCTGAAGCGAATCAGGTCGTGGGATTGTACGGAGATGTACTCGTTGGATTTTAGCTGGGTTATAGTTTTTAGTTGAGAGTCGAGCTTATCAGCAGCAAATGGATACACCACAAAAACATGCTTAAAATTCGGTGCCATTTCGGGTACGGGCTCGCCGCTATGTAGGAAGTGCGAGAGATAGATATTGATCTCCTCCCAGCCCTTGTTGTTTTTCGCCAAAGCGAGAAACATACGCTTGGCTCCATTGCGAAAATCGATGCCAAGTACCGGCTTGATACCCCGCTTCTGGGCGAGGCGCACGAAATGGAGCGAGGCGGCTGTACTGTTGATATCGGCGAGCGCCACCACGTCAAAATCATTGACCACACCCTGATCGAGCACTTCCTCGGGGCTGAGAGTGCCGTAGCGAAAAGAGTAATATGAATGCGAAGCGAGCATACGTTTAAATATGCAAATTTAGTTAGCTTTTTATCAATTGCTATTTTAATTGTCTTTAAATTTCTCTGGATATTTTTGAACCTTTTTCACAATATTTTGCATCGACTAACGGTTATACAGCCGAAACCACTCTAAATTTTATTAAAATGAAAAACCTGCTACTCGCGGCCATATGGCTGCTGGTGACTGCGGCTAACTATGCCCACACCGAAACCGAAATCACAACAGTTTACTTCTCATCAGATGAGCACGCGCTCGATGAGAAAGCGAAAGAAAGTTTAAGTGCCTTTCTGCAAAGAATAAATCTTACTGGCGACTGGGAATTTCAAATTCAAGGACATACAGATCAGGAAGGCGATCACAACTATAACGACGCCCTTTCGGAAAGACGCGCCGAGTCGGTAAAGAATTATTTAGAAGGAACCGGAATTGATACGCAGTTTCTTTTCACCGAAGCGCATGGCAAAACACATTTGCTTTTTCGGGACAGCGATGCCCAATCGAAGCAAAAAAACAGGCGCGTAAAGGTCGTATTCAAGCGATTTTATTTTGAAACGGTCGATGAATTAATGACGGAGCTTGCACGGTCTACGAAGAATAACTTTCAGATTGATCCATCGAGGGTGAACAACCTTCAATGCGAACGTGGATCCAGGGTTTTCATACCTGAAAATGCCTTCGTCGATCAACTAGGTAATCTATACTTGGGCTCCGTAAATGTGATGGTAACAGAAGCGCTAACCTACCACGATTTCTTTGCGAATGGCCTCCAGACGCTTTCGGATGGCAAATTGATACAGACGGGGGGTATGATGGAAATTCAAGCCGTCGCAGAATCGGGTGACACTCTTTACTTAAATGATTCTACTTCTTTAAGTATAGCGCTACCAATTGGAAGGGGCTCGAGATTAGACGGTATGAGTTTATTCACATCCGATAATGGGGCAAATTGGGTGCCGACAGGCATACCTTCAGCTAGTAGTACTACATTGGAACTACCGGAGAAACCTACCGTTGGTTATTCTGCAATGCGGCTACCGCGCTTCGTATTCGACGAAAATACAAGGCCGAAATATCCGAGTGAACCCATGTACCCCATAGCTCCGCGGCAACCAAGACAAGAAAGCTATAACCGGAAAAGCCAATGGTACGAAGTCTTTTCCAAGAGGAAGATAGCAATTGAAAACCAAATGCGCTTCGAGCGGGCGTTGGTTAACTATGATGCCAAGGTGAACAAATATTTGGAAGCCATCGAAAAATATCATCGCGACATTCAAAATCACCCGAGATGGGTGGCTGAGTATAAAATAAAACTAGCTGCTTGGGAGGAAGGCAGATTACGGTCGGAAAAAGACTTTAACGAAAAAGAATGGAAAGAAGCGTCGGAAAAAATTACTGAAATAAACGCCGAAGAAAGAGCGAAGTACAATCGCGCTTTTGCAGTATGGGACAGCATATACTCGATACGCATGGTGGAATACAACAAAATGCTTGTAAGACTTGGATTTCCCTCAGGTGCCGATCCGAATTCTTACCTTTTCGAAGTATCGAACTTAGCCTGAATAATTCATAAAGGGCAAAAAAAATGGGTGTTTTTTGTTATGTACCTACTTGATATTTAATATCTTGTAGGGCGAAAACAAAACAAAAACACCCATGAACAAAAATACAAACTCTGCAACAACCTGCAAGTCTAATCCCGAAGATTCTTCTACCCTATTCAATCTGTCGCATCTCGGCCGCAAGCGGGTGGATGCCCACTTTAGCGCTGAGCAAAGCTCTCACGACGGAGGATTGCTGCTGCTGCGTGAAATAGATAATCAAACCGGCCTGTTACAACGTCTAGCTGACTGCATTGAAGATACCCGCAACCCAAGTTACGTGCGCCACGACACATCGAGCATACTCGCCCAGCGGGTGTATCAGATTGCTGCGGGATATGAGGATGCCAATGATTGTAATGCAATGCGGCACGATGGCGTGCTAAAAGTCTGTACCGAAAGTCAGCAAGCCCTTTGCTCTCAGCCCACCATGAGCAGGTTTGAAAACTCCGTCGGCAATAAGCAGCTGTATCTGATGGCGAAAGCTTTTATTGACCACTTCATTTCCTCATACGATTGCCCTCCTGCACAAATTATCCTTGACTGTGATGATACCTGCGCAAACACTTACGGACAGCAGCAGCTTAATCTCTACAATCACTACTACCGGGAGCATTGCTACATGCCACTGCACATCTATGAGGGCCTCTCAGGCAAGCTCATCACAACCATTCTTAAACCTGGCCGAAGAAGCAAAAGTGTCAATGTTTTCGCTTTGCTTAAAAGGATCGTGCTATACCTTGCTCAACACTGGCCCAATACCATCATTATTCTCAGGGGTGACTCTCACTTTTGCTCCAAAGAATTCATGGACTGGTCAGAAGGCTTGGATAAGGTGGATTTTATCACAGGGCTCTCTGGAAATCAAAAGCTACACGACGAGATAAAATCCATCAGAGAAGCGGCCGAGAAGCAGTATACCGAAAGAGAAAAACCCGTAAAATGCTACTACAGTTTTACCTACCAAGCTGCAAAATGGGGGCACTCCCACCGCGTAATAGCAAAAATAGAAGTAAGCAGCATGGGAACCAACATACGATACATCATAACCAGTTTCAGACTCTTCGGTGCCAAAGAACTTTACGAGAAAGGCTACTGCTCACGGGGCAATGCCGAGCTACGCATAAAAGATCACAAGACCTATCTCGCATCCGACAGGATGTCGTGCAACAGTTTTAAGGCGAATCAACTTCGGCTATTTCTGCACTCCGCAGCATACGTACTGCTTCATAGCCTCAGGCAGGAAGTGCTCACCGGAACACAATATGCCAAGGCCACTATGAAAACCCTACAGCTCAAACTCATTAAGATAGCCGCACGAGTAAAAATACTTAAAACAAAGGTTGTAATAGAGCTCCCTGTAGCATTTGCCGAGAGACCGCTTTTCGAGAAGTGCTTTGCACTGTTCCAAGTGATACGCACATAGATCCTCTCTGGTCAAAACGATCTTTGCTTCCTGCCTTGCCCCTGAAAACAAATGGTGAAAAAGACATTAAGAGAAACTGCGCCGTAGCGGGTGCAAAAACTCATGGCTACGCAGTAGAAAATCAAAAAAAACTCAGTTCACACTCCCCGAAGAGTCAAATCAGGCTTGCGAAGAAGGTTTGTGAATTATTCAGGTTAGGATGGATCAACTGCGATAAATTCTACAACGTGCCCGATGAGAAGAAATTCCAAATGGTAGCTAGGCTCCCGCAGAGTGATGTAAGCCCAAACGTCTTGATCGTATTACCCAATTTGAAGAGTGTGGTATCATGCGGACAAGAATCTGCCAAGTATTTTCGGTCTCCATCCATCCCTCAAGGCGAGGAAGTAATCGTAATTGCATATGCTATTGAAGAAGGGGGAATACGCGTCGCACATTCAAGAACGAAGGGTAAAATGGCGGTTTCCTTGGAATATCGACCGATAGGATTGTCTGCCTTTCGGAAATTCTTGAATGATTTAGTTATCTGAGCAATCGGCTGAATTGAAGATGCCGAAAGCCAATGCAAAAGATAAGTGTCCTTTAATTTGGCGATTGGGTTGCGTTCATGTGAGGAAATTGATGGATGTTTAGAACCTTCGGAATCTAACCTTGTCTGAAGGACTTCTTACAACAAATTACCAACATCTGTCAAAAAAAATTCGGCAAATTTTTACCTTTCCCCCAACTAACTAAACCATGAATATTAAGAACTTTCTGATTTGCTCCGTTGCAACGTTTACTTTTGCGGCTTGCCATACCGATAAGCCCGAAACTGTGAAACAACTCCCCACACCACCCATTGCGAAAGTTGAGCCTTTTGACATCACCGCAAAGCACGGCCATGTCCGAACGGATAATTACTATTGGCTCAACGACCGTGAAAATCCAGCAGTGATAGCCTACCTAAATGCCGAAAATGCTTATGCTGACAGCGTAATGGCAGATACTAAGGAATTTCAGGAATCGCTATACAAAGAGCTTCGCGGCCGGATAAAAGAAGATGATAATTCAGCACCCTACTTCTTGGATGGCTATTACTATTATACCCGGTACGAAGAAGGCGGAGAGTACGGAATATTTGCCCGAAAAAAAGGCTCACTCGATGCTCCCGAAGAGATCGTAGTAGATGGAAATGAGCTCGGTAAGGATAAATCCTTTTTTAATTTCTATACGTCCGTGAGCCCCGATCATTCGAAAGTAGCGGTAATAATGGATACCGTTGGCCGCAATTTCTACCAGGTAATGTTTAAGGATTTAAGCACGGGCGAATTTCTGGCCGACCAAGTACCCGACATTCGCGGCAACGTAGTCTGGACGCTCGACAATCAATCGGTTTACTATCCAAAACCAGATAAGCAGACTTTGCGCAATGATCGTATTTTCCGACATAAATTAGGTGATTTATCCGGGACAGATGAATTGGTTTATACCGAGAATGATGCCACACTTAATTGCAATATGTCAAGGTCGAAGTCGAAAGCTTATTTATTTATTTCGGCTGATAGAACCGATGCATCGCAGGTGTTTTACATTGATGCGGCAAAGCCTTCTGCTCCTAAATTAATAGCTCCGGTGATGAACGATGTGGAGTATTCTCCCGATCATATTGGCGGCAAGGAATTCTTAATTTACCACAATTACAAAGCTTCCAATTACCGACTGTCGAAGGTGCCAATTGGCTCGAGTACTCCTGATAAATGGACAAACGACATGATACCACACCGCGACAGCGTGTACTTGGCTGGAGTAGATTATTTCAAAAATTTCATCGCTATCGAAGAAACAGAGAATGGCTTGGCCCGCATTGTAATTCAACCCACGAAGGGCGAATCCTTCCAAATAGCATTCGATGAGCCTGCTTATGACGCAAGTCTCGGCTATAATCCGGGATTTGATACCGACTTGGTGCGTTATAACTACACATCGCTCACCACCCCAAATACCGTGTACGACTACAACATGAAAACTAGGGTTCAAACCACTGTGAAAGTACAAGAGGTTAAAGGCGATTTCGATCGAAACAATTATGAGACCGAGCGGATCATGGTGAAAGCCCGCGACGGTAAAATGGTTCCCATGTCGATTGTTTACCGCAAGGATTTATTCAAGAAAGATGGCTCTTCGCCCGGTTGGATTTACGGCTACGGATCTTACGGCGCGTCGATGCCGGCATATTTCAGCTCGACTCGATTAAGCCTTTTAGATCGCGGTTTTGTCTATGCAATAGCACACATACGCGGCGGTAAAGAAATGGGCGGAAGCTGGCACGACGATGGCAAGATGATGAATAAGCGCAATACGTTTACAGATTTCATAGATTGCTCGAAATGGCTACAAGACAATAATTATGTGGCCAAAGACAAACTCTTTGCATCGGGTGGCAGCGCCGGCGGACTTCTTATGGGTGCTATTTCCAATATGTCGCCAGAGACTTACCGCGGTATTGTAGCCGACGTAGCCTTTGTAGATGTAGTAACAACTATGATGGACGAGAGCATCCCCCTCACCACCTTCGAGTGGCTGGAATGGGGCAATCCCAATATTCAGCCGGAATATGAATACATGTTGACCTACTCGCCCTACGATAACGTGGAAGCAAAAGATTATCCTGCTATGCTGATAACCACGGGCTTACACGATTCTCAAGTACAATATTGGGAACCTGCGAAGTGGGTATCAAAATTGCGAGCACTGAAGACCGATTCCAATCCCCTGCTTTTAAAAACCAATATGGTGGCTGGCCATGGTGGCGCAAGCGGCCGATTTGAAAGCCTACGCGAAGTGGCGCTCGAATATGCTTTTGCAATGAAGATGCTGGGAATCGAAAAGTAAGTAGCCTGGGTTGAAATCGGAAATGAATGAACTTGATATCAAGGATTTTTGTCTATTCGATAGGAAGGTAATATACAAATCGAAGGTCAGTAAATAGACCATCTTTTAGATCGTAATTCATCGGCGGCTTTCTACCATAGCCAACTTTAAGGATACTTATGCGAAGGTCAATTCAATCATTGCCGCTGAATTGCGCATAATTGCGATCAAGCGCATAACCCAACCGGCCTTCAACAAAGAACTTTGCGTACGATTCCCACCTGCCAACAAGCAATAGGTCTATGCGCGTGCGCTTAAAATACTCGCCACTGAACGCAGGAGAAGGAAGCGCATACGAAGTAATTAACCTGAAGTGACTGGCGCCTGTGACGATTTTCTCAAACGCTTTATAATGGAGTTTTCCATAAATTGGAAAAAGTCCATCCAGGTTCCAGGGGTCGCTAATTTTCCAGCCTAAAGCGATCACCGGGCCGAAAAGTGGGCTCACCCTTTCTTGAATTTACATTACGCCGTAGCGAACGAATAAGCGCTCAAGGTACCTTTTTGCGAACAATCCAATGGCTCCAAACTGACAGGCATCGGTTTGCGTACTTTGAAAATCGGACATATAACGCGGCACAAAAAGCAAGTGAAAAGCTTTGGTTTCACCAAGGCGTAGCATCAAACCAGACTGAAGAATGAATCCATGAACGTTAATCGGGTCGATAATTTCTCCACCAAAATCAAGGTTACTTCGAACCTTATAACCTGAAGAAGTTAAACTATTATACCAAATAGACCTAGGCTTGAGCTCGATGGGGATTTTAATGATTACTAAGATCGAACGCTCCGATGCTTTGCCACTAGTATCGATATAATTGGAAGGCGACCCAAACCGCGCGCTTAAGTTAAAAATATCAAAGGATTGCTGAGCTATGGCCGAGTTATAACCTAATCCAAAACATAGAATTGCAGCACTTTTAACATAATGCGATCAAACAATTACTCTTTCATCATGGTGCAAAAAACTATTTGTCTTTATTCCGCCTTAACGATTCGCTGCACCGCCGATTGTCCTTTACCACTTAAACGAATGAAATAAATCCCATCGGAATGTCTTGATAAATCGATCTCAAATCGAGGCGTTTCGTTTATGATGTGAACGAATATTAAACGTCCGCTGAAATCGAATACTTCAGCCTTATCGAAAGATACAGCACTCGTCTCCACCGTAAAATTGTCTCTGCCTGGATTAGGGAAAACACGGAAGCTTTGGGCAGTTGCCGACCGCAGACCATCGCTCGTAACATTGTCCAAGCAAATCTCCAAATTCCAGTCGGTAAGTTGACCACCATTTCCTGAGATGAGATCATCAATTTGCAAGGTCCACAGCCCTTGAGCCATTTCGCCGTTGAATGCCGCTAGCTGCTGATTGGGGATGAACACTCCACCAGAAGTGGCAGGACATGGAATCGGGCCCGTGAGCGCTTCATCGTCGAAACTAAAATTGAAGTTTGAAGCGTCGCCGCCAAGACCCGAGATAAGGATTGCACCATTGCCACTCGATACCATAACTGATGGAATATTGATCTCGTTGCTGTTTCCACCCATATCAATTGTTCCGGGTTGGTTATTGATTACAATAACCGCGATCGCGCCTGCATTTTGAGCATTCAGTACTTTCTGTACAAACGGACAAGTACCGCGATAGACCAGTGCTATTTTACCAAAGATTTCAGTGCCATTCACAGCCGGATTGCAGAGCTCATTGGGATTTCCCGTCCCGTCGGAAGCCAAAGCCACCGCGCCTGAAAGGCCGCCAAATGGCAAGGCTGCACCAAAATTGGCTGTAGCAGATGAAGTGTAATTACCAGCAATTACACCCGGGGAATTCACAACGACCGTATTTGGGTTGAGCGTGATATTTAGCCCACAATTTCCCGAAGTAAGTTGCACGATGGTTCCTTGCGGACTTACCAATGAAAAGGTGAGCTCACTTATATTTGGATGTATTCCGGTAATGCCAGTTACATTAAGATCGGCTACTACACCTTCAGTCATAATTAGGACTGGTGCCGTTACGGTTGCGATTCCTGTGGCCGGAATTTCAATAGGCAAAGCAGATCCGTCTTCAGAGATGCACTGAAATGTGGTGAAGCTGAAAACTTGTGAAACAGGAGAATCTCCGCAAGCATTCGATGAGCGCACTCTCCAATAATACGTAGTACTTGATAGAAGTGCAGCGACTGAAATACTCGTAGCCGTCAAGTCGGATGATAAGAAAACAATAGCTGAAAAGTCAGCCGTCGACGAAACTTCCACGTCATAATTTACCATCGGGGAATTAGCTCCATCCCAAGATAACTGCACCGTGGTTGAAAGCCCGCTCTCCAAATCTAATGGTGCTAGCAGAACAGGTGCGTCCAATTCGGCATCCAGCACAGTTAAATTATACGTCAGCTCATTTTCGAAACCGAAACCAAAACCACTTACTGCGATCGTCACCGCATAAAATCCGGGAACAGTCTCAGCTGAAGTAGATATTTGAACGGTGAAACTATCGCCGACCGAAACAAAAGGCGGGGTTATTACAACTTCGGCATTCGGAGGAAGATTGGTAACCATAACGCCAAGTGGCTCGTCAAATGTTCCTATCTCTATAATATCTATAGCAGTCACCGCCATTTCTCCTTGACAAACGGTAGATCCCAAGGTGGATGTTTCGAGAGCGAAACCATTTTCAATTACCGTGATGATAAAATTACTATTCGAGACATCGAAGAATGTACCTTGAGAATTGATGACCATGATGCGAGCTGTGGTAGTTGCAATGTTGGGCGACTGCATCGGGTAAGATCCAACGTTTGGCACGTTGTCGGCAATTTGGGTTGGGTAGGTTAACCCGCCATCGGTTGACAGAAAAATATCGACCGTTTCGGCATTGATTGGAGCGGCATCGGTACTTGCAACATCCCACGTTACGGTTTGATAAGAAAAGCCTTGCCATACAATGCCCGTGGCACTTGGATAGGTTAGTTCAAATGGCCCGGCAGTCGCTACCACGTTTACATCAACATCTTCGTATTGGGTGCACCCTGCCACAGGTGCATTATCGCGTACGCTCAATCGAAAATTCATTGTTCTACCAACTGATGGCAGTCGTTCCCAGGTAAACGGCCCATTGTCGGCTAATGCCGATAGCGCAGGAAAGTACCGTTGCGGATTGGTCGAGGGCAGATTACTTCTGAAATTAGGGCCACCCGTATTGGAAGCCAAAGGCGGTTGGGTAGAAATTTCAATATCCATCTGTTCCCAACAATAAGTCAACTCGTCGCCGTCAGCATCCGAAGCAATTCCTGTCAAAACAAACGGAGTTGAGATCGGAATAAAAATCGCTGTTTGAAGGGCTCCAATCTCCGGAGAAATATTGTCCACGGCAGTAATTACCGCGCAATTATCTTCCGTTATTTCAATTCCAATTTCGCGCATGTTAACACCGTGAAAATGATCGTCGCTGTTGTTTTGCACGTTCGATGGACAAATGCCCGCATAAGCCATAATAGTAGAACCGCTTCCAGGCTCCACGGCCGTTCCGCCGTTTCTATTTCCGCCGCAGGAATTATTAAAGCTATGATTTCCACCGAATTGGTGCCCCATTTCGTGGGCCACGTAGTCTATATCGAATGGATCGTTAATCGGTGACGGACTACCGGTGACCCCGCGTGCTTTAGAATTGTTAGTGCAAGTAACGCCAAGTCCGGCTACTCCTCCACTGTTGGTGCCGAACACGTGACCTAAATCGTAGTTTGCCGCGCCGATTGCGCTGTTTACATTGGCTTGATTTTCTTGAAGCATAGCTCCCGCATCGCCATTGGTGTAGGGATCGGTAGCGGCATTGGTGTAGATTAAAATATCGTTGTTTGCAATAATGGTCAGGGTTACACCAAAGTCGCGCTCGTAAATTCCATTCACCCGATTCATGGAAGTAATCTGAGCATCTACGGCATCGGCTACTGTGCCGCCATGAAATGCGGTATACTCGGCGCTGGCCGCCAAAGCCAGCCGGTAGGTTTTAAGTGAGCAATCGTTGTAAGGTGTACCTGCTTTTGCCAAATCGAGCTGATCAATTTTACCTTGCCCTACATAGCAGGTCATCTGCTTATCGGTCGTAAAATCAGCCTTTCGATACGAAATGTAGCGCTCGTTATTGTCAGCAAAAATTGGATCAATAAAGGCGGGACTTTCACCCGGAATGAAAACCATGGCTCGCAATCCTTTTGGTGAAATTTCAAGCTTGCCCCATACATTGCGCGAAGCCTTGCTCACGATATTAAAAGCGGCCATTTCGGGATAGCGGGAAGCCAAATCGGGATGAAGTAAAGTGTTTGGAATAACTTCAAAATAAACGGTTCCTTCTCCATTTATTGGTAGATCGATTTCCATCAATTCCCCTGAAACTAACGAAGAGTATATTGATTCAAAGGCAAGCTCAAAGTATTGGGCATTGCGAGCTGTAATTCGCGCGTCAGCGGCAGCTTCCGACCAGAAAGGTGTTTCGACCCACGTTTCTTGTTGGGCATAGACACCGGATGAAAAATAAAGAGACAAGGAGAAAAGAGCCGATAAGGCTATTACGCGAAAGGTGGTCATAGTTTGGTTTCAATTGTGGGTGGTGAATATACAGCATTATAAAACACTACACCCGGGCAAACGTGTCTGATCGACGACGATTTTATTCGAATCTTCCAATCCTATTCTTGCCTTTTAGCACTACACAAGTTTATTAGAAACATCGTTTTTAAGCTAATTTGTAATTCGGCTGCAATAATTTGGCTTTTGGGATTATATTCCACTGATTTGAAGGCTCCTTACATTTTCATGTTTAGATTTTCGCACTTTTAACCAAAATATGAACTGTGAAAGATCAAATCGTTTCTGCTTTTCAAGACTATTCGCAAAGGCTCATTGCCATTAGTCCGAAACTCCTTATTGCCATCGGCTTATTTGCAGCTTTCGTTGCCGCAGGCTATTACCTGCGTCGACTCTTTCGACGAAAACTACTTAGACGACTCAACAGCAGTATTGTGGCATCTTTTATAGGAGAAATTCTTTTCTGGATTTTTTCGGGAATCGGGGTCATCACTGCTGCAAATACATTGGGATTCGAAGGCCTGGCGAGTACCATTCTTGCCGGGGCTGGCGTTTCTGCTATTGTATTTGGTTTTGCCTTTAAGGATATTTTGGAAAACTTTCTCGCGGGCTTTTTACTCGCCGTTCAAAAGCCCTTTAAAGTAGGCGATATTATTGAAGTAGAAGGATACAAAGGCCCTGTAGAAGCGCTCGACTTGCGGAGCACCCGCATGCGCTTGGCCGACGGTCGCGATATTTGGATACCCAATGCCTTAATGGTAAAAGGGATCCTAACGAACTACACCCGCGACGGCTTGCTTAGGCACGAGTTCATTGTGGCCTTTGACACGGTGAGCAACGTGGAAATCGCGCGCAATTTGATCCTGGATTATCTCGCTGGAATAGGGGACATTTTGAAGACACCACTCCCTAATGTTCTCGTACATGAAATAGCTGCAAGTAGCGTAAACCTGAAAATACTTTTTTGGATAAATCAGAACGTTACACTGCATTCTTCGCAGCCGGAGGCTCGAGGAGAGAGCATCAAGTCAATGGTGATGCGGGGAGTAAAAGATTTACTTATCCAGAATAAATTCGGCATCACCAGTTCATTAATCATAGAGCATAAAATGAATGACGTCAGAGAACCGATATCGGTTTTGGTCGACAACGGTGGCTAACCGTTTAGTTGGCGGCTTTTGCGAATACCAGGTTGGAAGTGCCTTCACTCGATCCGATCGTCAGAATGCCCTCCGCTATTGCGTATGTTGTTGCGCCTTGGAACGCAGCTGTGATTTTGCGTTCCTGCTCCTTATTTGGACAAGCCGTAAGGGTGCTTCCCACGCCCTTAAATTTAATGGAACCATTGGCATCGAGTTTATAGGTGCCGAAAAAACTATTACATCCCTTACCAGTAAATCGATTTTGTAGAGAATTGAAAAGTACGTGGGGTGTTTTTCCGCCTACGACCGTATCGGATTTTACGCCGTCGATGGTTACCAATTCCCATCGTAAGTCTTCGAGTGCTTCATCAGTCGTCATTTTGTAAAGACGATAACGATCGGCTAAATCACCTTTTACCACATCGCCATCATTATCCAAATGAATCAGACCGTTCTCTTCTACTTTATATGCCTGACCATCTCCATCATCAAGACGTATGGTGTTGCCACTTCCATCCCAAACGAAAGTACCCTTCTCAGTTAAATCTGTTTCATCCTTACCCACATATCTTTTCACTAAGATATATTTGTTATCTGCTTGCAAAATAAGCGTGGAAGAGATCGCATCGCAATCGGCGCAGGGCACCTTGCCGTAGTATTTCCCAACCCAATCGAGCGATTGTAAGCTGTTATGACCATCGGCCGTGCTATTGGATTGATCCGTATTATTTCCACATCTGGCGCTCAATAAAACCAGCACGAGTAGGGCGACACATCTTGTCATGAGAAGATAATATTTAGTAAAGCTGGTGGGTTTTCTTAACGACTTTCAAAGATTATTTTCGCTTTTTGCGAAACGACTTTTCCATGGGAGTGAATGGCTTCTTTACTCCACGCCCTTTATCTTCTGTGCTGTAAGCCGGTCTTTCGGCACGATCAGGTCTTTCGGCACGGTCAGGTCTTTCGGCACGGTCGTAGCGTTTTTCTGGTCGGCTACTTGATCCAATCGGTTTATCGCCAAGTTCTGCCCGCATCATTTTGCTTCCGTACTGAGCACCGTTAAGGCTCATTGCCACGTCGGTAGCATACTTGGTTTCTACATCGATGGAAGATCCGGAATCGGTTATGTCGATTCGGCCATACTGCACATCCGAGTTGCGAAGCATTTCATTGAGAATCCCCATGAGTTTACCTGGGTTCATCTTGTCTTTGTACCCGAGATTCACATCCAAACGAGTGAAATTAACTCCATCGTTTCGGTTGGTTTTGTTGGCACTTCGTTTCCTTTCTGGACGGTCACCACCACCATCGTCTTTGCCAGAGAATCGCTCTCTTTTTCCAGGGCGATCCGATCGGTCGCTTCGATCATTGCGATCACCGCGGTCACTTCGGCTATCGCGTTCACGACCTGGCTTTCGGCTGTCATCGCTTCGGCCTGAGCCGATTACGTTAATATCTTGCGAGCCTTCCTTGCCGGCAATGGCTTGCGAAAAAGCCCATTTTGCAAATTGGGTTATAATCGCTTCGCGATCCATATCTTCAAATCGCTCCATTACTTTTGGCATGATCTCTTTTACGCCTTTGCCCTTGAGCTCAGCGGCCAGAAATTTATCAATTTGCTTATCTACAGCGCGCATACCTATGTCTTCGAGCGTTGGAACCATTTTTTGTTCCAAGGGTTTACCCGTCATCTTTTCAATTTCGCGCACTTTGTACCTTTCGCGGGCATGCAAGATCGACATGGCAATACCACTTTTACCAGCTCTACCTGTACGTCCGCTGCGATGTACGTACACCTCCGCATCGTCTGGCAGGCTGTAGTTTACTACGTGGCTCAAATCCTCAACATCAATACCACGCGCAGCCACATCGGTTGCTACCAATATGGTGATGTCCTGTTTGCGGAAGCGCGACATTACTTTATCGCGCTGCTGCTGACTTAGCGAACCATTTAGCGCTTCGGCGGGGAAGCCCATTCCATTTAATTTAGATGCAACGGCATTGGTTTCTTCCCGGGTGCGGCAAAAAACCACTCCATAGATTTCTGGATGCAAGGCCAAAATACGGCGCAATGCTTCAAAACGGTCGGCGGCGTGAACCACATAATACTCGTGCGACACATTTGACGCTCCTTGGTTGCGCTTGCCAGTACTTAGACGAACTGGGTCTGTAATAAATCGCTTTACAATAGATTCTACACGGTCGGGCATGGTAGCTGAAAACAACCAGGTAGATTTTTCTTTAGGGGTCATTTTAAAAATACTCTCCAAATCTTCCTTGAAACCCATATTGAGCATTTCATCGGCTTCGTCGAGGACAAACACTTTTAAGTCACCGATTTTTAAAAGGCGCCGCGTTAGCATATCGACTACGCGGCCAGGCGTACCCACTACTATTTGGGAACCCTTGTTAAGCTGGCGAGCTTGCGTATCGATCGATGCACCTCCGTAAACAGCGGTAACATTTACACCTTTCGTGTAACGAAGGTATTTTTGGAAATCATCCGTAATCTGAAGGCAGAGCTCACGCGTAGGGCAAAGAACGATAGCTTGCGTGCTGCGGTCGTCTGGGTCGATATGATGGATGAGCGGCAAACCAAAGGCAGCCGTCTTACCGGTGCCCGTTTGAGCCAAGGCAACGAGTCCGCTCGGCAAAGAATCGAGCAGGGGGAGAATTTCCGCCTGTATGGGGGTGGGTGTTTCAAAACCCATTTCTTCAATGGCGCGGAGTATTTCAGGCTTCAAGCCTGATTCAAGAAAACTTTTCATAATGTGATAAATGTAGCCTGCATGCAGATAAGAAATTGATTTTCAACGGTAGGAATGGATGCAGGCGTATGACTCGGGCCGTCGAATTTTAAGGCCGCAAAGGTATCGATAATATTTGGTTCTACCATGCTTTATGTTCCTTAGCAAAGTTTTCTTCGGCTTTTGAGTGAAACCAGAACTGACGGATTTTTCTACCTCGAGCGATTAATTAACTTTGGTTTCTACAAATCTACTTCGAATGTACAGAGTCCTTTTCTTCCTTTTGTTCGCCGGGTGTCTTTCTTGTCAACAACGCGATGCGCATATAGAAGACTCCTTGAAAAAATTTGCGCAAGAAGCGGCACTTACTCAACAGATTTTAAGCGATTTGGATGAACAAACCCAAACGCTTCAGAGCTACTATCAAGGAAGTATGTTGGACTCATCGCTTACTGAGAAAGAGCAAGATAGTCAGCAACGCCGGAAGAAGCTGATAAGTTCGTTTATTACCAAAAAAGAACAGAGCGACAGTGTAGCAGCAGCAGTGTTGTTTCTGCAAATGGCCTACAAAGATGGATCAATGAAAGACCAAGCTACCCAAGAAAAAATCGATTCGCTCCGAGGCGTACATAACAACCTAAGAGAAGCGGCAATGCGTTATCCGGATATGCTTGCGCGGATGAAAAGGGAGCTTGGCATACCTTAAAAATGTGCAGGCATGGTAAATTATTGCGGGCGTAGATTAATACCAATGCCCATCGCACTGCCCATTCGAAAAGACCCAGCATCGTAAATAATCCCTGAAAACGGATCGTTGGCGCTTAGCAAAGGGCCGTCGAGATCGACCCAATGGGCTAATGAAGCTAAATGAGCGGCCGCACTTACAGCGCACGACGACTCGGCCATTGCGCCCAAAACAGGGATTTTACCGCTATTTAGAACGGATTTAAGAATGGTCAAGGCAGGTGAGATTCCACCGCATTTCATCAGTTTCACGTTCATACCATCGAAACACTCCGCGTATTGCTCAAAATCGGCCAGGTTTCGCAGCGATTCGTCGCCAATAATTGGTAAGCCGACACGCTGTCTGAGCCAATAAACATCGTCTTCTCGACCTACCGGAAAAGGCTGTTCAACAAACTGGCAAGCAGCTTCTACCAAATCTTCACAAACTCTGGCAGCTCGATCCCGATCTACCCAGCCCTGATTTGCATCGGCACAAAATGTCTTGTCAGACCGTTTTCGGAAATTTCTAATCATTTCCGCGTCAGCTGGGTCGCCCAATTTTAACTTTATAAGTGGATAAGAATCGGCGTCAGCCAATTTTTGGATCAACTCCGCTTCGCTCGAAATACCAATCGTATAAGAAGTAAAAGTGCCATTGGGATCCGGTAATTCTAAAACTTCCCAAATTTGTTTATCGGCTATCTGACCTCGCAAGTCGTTTATCGCTATACTTATGGAAGCTCGGGCAGCACAATTCCCGGATCCATGTTGGAGCAATGTTTCGTCGGCCCCACCCAGGTCTTCCGAGAAAAGTCCTTCCCAGTGGAATGATCGTAAAAAACCCATAACTGAATCTTGGGTTTCTTTGAGATACGGTGGCAACGATGCTTCGCCAAAGGAGGTGAACCCATCGAACTCCAGGCGCAGCAAAACTAAGTCTGTATAGGTGCGCACACCCATGGCCAACCTAAAGGGATATTTGAAATTTAATCGATACGGCGCAGCATAAACCGCGATCCCGGTGCGCTTAAAAAGCAGGGTTTCATCAGTGTTTTTCACACGCCAAAAGTAGCGATCAAACCACTTAGAATCGCCTTACTGCTCTAATTCGATAGAGGGTATCTTTAAAATTGGTGTTGGCGATACCCGACGACATTTGGATATACCACGCGAACGTGCTACCGATCTCAGTAGAACTCCAATAGCCCGAATCGAGATCTTCATTCAATCCAATGGTGGTATCTACATTGTCGTTAAGTAAAATATTGTTGATTACCAGCGCTGCTTTGCTTATATCGTTTAGCTCCCAGATGGCCGGCAAGTACCAATCATCAAAAGTTTCGCCTGTACCAGGATTCTCATAACTGTACGTTTCACACAACTCGCCGGCTTCGTTGGAACCCATATTTTGCTGGCCATTGCTGGAACTATTCGATGCGGTAATTTCATATTGCGACGACCATGGCATACTTCCTCCAATATTTGAAAGCGATGCAACCAGGCCATGCTCGATGCCATCGGCGCCGCGCCAAAGCGAAAATATAATTCCACCATGGGCCAGGTCACCTATGCGGTATTGAGGTGAATTTGATGCATGCAAAGCATACGGCACGCTCAGCATTTGTGTGACTCCGTTGATGGTGTAATTCGTCCCCCCTTCTGGATCAATTTCTGATTCTAAAAAATATGTTCCAAGACCCCAGTCAATAGCTGCAAAGACACCGTTTAAAATTGTCCCATCCCCTACTTCGAGACTTCCAGCCCCGTTGGAATTTGTGGAAACGGTGTGCAGCTCAGAAAAAACGGTTGTGCCGCTTTCGGAGCCTATTCTGACTGAAATTCTAACCCCTATAGATTGATTGGTAATTAAAGTACCGCCTGGGTCGCGCACAACAAACTGATAACTCATTTTTTGCGGAGCTTGAGCAAGCGAAAGTTGCCCTACAAAAGTTAAAAATACAATGGTCAAGATTGGTTTCATGAATTACTGAGCTTCTAATTTTGTTTGACTATTTTGAAAGTATGGGAGTAACCCATGCTTTCGACGACCGACAAAAAGTACAAACCGGATGGTAAATCGGTCAGATCGATCGCGTTGGTGGCAATGAAATCAGATTTGAGAATTTTACCGTTTACGTCGCGAAGGACCACAAGCGGCTGCACGGCAAATTGGTGCTCGATGATGAGTGATCCCAATGTGGGATTTGGATAGACCGTAATGTTCGGCTTATCGTTCTGATCGGCGGTAAGGACTGTGATCTCAAATGCTTGTTGCACCCCTTGAGAGAAGTCCCATTCATCGGAGTTGTATTGCGAATAAACCAATTGTCCACCAGAAAAGCTGATAGAGCCTCCGCTGCCAGAATGATCGCTCCCAAGGGAAGTCAACGCACTTTGAGAGAAACAGGAAATCGAATAAAATCCTGCGATGCATCCCAAAAAGATGCGCAAAATAGTTTGGTACATGGTTAAAACTTGATGCTGAAAATACCTCGAAAGATCGAGATTGTCAAGTTTTACAAAAAGATAATGTAATGATACGCGTGGGTTTACAAAAAAGATTTTTGCACTATGCCAGCATTTTTGACATTTCACTTCCAATTCAATCAGGCCCTATCTTACGATTTTCGGGTCATCAATTTCTTGGAACTGGAAGGAAAAAATTACTGCGAATGCACTGTAAAATAGATGCTGAAAAAAGGGTATAAACCAACGATTGGGATTATTCATCTCATTGGTGTTTCTCCATCAATAAGGGGCGAACGGCACCGTGACCAAGGAAGCGACGGTGGCTAATAAAGCTTTAAACCTAATAGGCCCAAGGAAAGGTTGATCAACGGATTAGCATGAAAAGTTAAAAAAGACGTGTTTGAAATAGATTCAGTTGTCCAAAAATTTGTCATTTGATTGGATATTGTGTGGGAGCGCATTGGAGTTAATATGGCGCAACTTTAGAGGAGCATTGGGTCAAGCATGAACAGGTAGCGGGTAGAGATGGAAAAGAAAAGACTGTATTACCTTGGCAATATGGAGGAAACGCACCATCTCTCCGAACGGAATTTATAAGCCATAGAGTTTATCGCTTCCCATTAATTGTCCAGCCAACGCGGGGTGAAGCCTTTTTCGCTTATCATCTCCATTTCCGAAAGCGGTATAGCGACGTAGCTATTTTCGGCTCTGGACCAAAGTACCACCAGTTTATCTTCTGTGCTATCTGTAAGATCAATATCAATAATGAATTTTTGTTTTGGAACAATACCATCGGGTGCTGCTCCGCGGATGAAAATCTCTTTTTCAACATTTCCATCGGTAAATTTGATGGTATAGTTATAGTCTTTCGACATATCCCAAGGTAAGGAGTATTTCGTCTGTCGCACGGTCTCTCCATCCATCGTTGTTTTCGGTTTCGGATCGAGATACAAGAAGTTGTTCTTATTTAACCCTTCAACTTTGAATGATGCTCTCACAGGGCCATCGCTGTAGACGGTGCCATATAACTTTAGCTGCGCCCAAAGGCCAGTAGAGCCGATTAAAAGGAAAGCGAGAATGAGTAAAGGTTTTCTCATGTTTTAGTTTGGGTTAAACGTACCAAATGGTCGTCCAAGGTGCTATTTTTCGGTCAATAATGCTAATACTTAACTAATTATTTTTCAACTAAAAGCTGTTTCAATTTTCTGAAAATCACCGCCAACAATCACAATCGGCACATTTCAATTTAATTAGGGTATATTGATTTCTTTAAGCCAAGTGGGAATTCAAAATTCTCTTTGGAGAAAGAAATACCTGAAATCTCCGCATATCCCAGCTCATCAGTTAATCCATCTCCTGCTCTCCACGCATAAAAATCCCAACGTTTTGCAAGTGGAATGGCATTAGTTCGCTCGTACTTAGAATAAGTAATGGCGTGGGGGTCTGCCTCGGCTTCTACCCGGTTACTTCCAGCAGTAACGATATAAGCAGCCGCATGGAGAAGATTGGACTCGGGATCGGCATAAACTACATACCAGTCGTCGGGCGCATCGCCCGTACCTGGTGCAAATTCCAATTTTTCGACCTTGTATCTCTTTCCATTCAATTCTGAATTTGTGTAATCGACCCAGCGTGTGCCTGGATCTTGTAGTTTGTAGGGAAACAGAAAAAAGTAAGACCAGGTGAATGCGGCAAAACGCGCTTTTTCAGGGTTTTGATAGTCAACGGAAGTGAAGACGTCGGTTCCGTCAAAGGCCAAAAAAGTGCTATCCGCCAGCGCGAAGAATCCCATAGAGCCATTGGTGGCAAGGGTGACATCTGCATTTAATCGCTCCGTTCCTCCAAAATAAAGTTGAATGTGAAATCTAACTATTTCGAATGATTTGAAGAGTTCAGCATTATGAGCAGCACTGACTTTACTGGCAAAACTAGTGTCGACTGTTGAGAATTTCGTCCCAGATTGCTCATAAACGGGCGTGGAATCACTGGAACAGGAAAAAATAAGGAGGGCAAGAACAATGGGTAAAAGTCTGAGCATGGGTTTGACCGGTCAATGAATCTCAAATCTCTTAAAATAAGGTAGTGGAAGCAAATGTATTCGACCTAGTGCATTAAATCTTCGATGAGAATTATCAGCGAATCATCTTAATAGAGCAACATCACTTCGACGGTGCTGGGCACAGACTCATTGCAAGATTCAAGCAATTTAATGGCATCCTTTACTTCGTTCTCCGCTTGCTTTGCCTTCCTGTTAGTATTCTCCCATTTATCGGCTTTATGGCCTTTTTTCGCCTTCGAGATAGCATCTTCAATAATCTTCGCCGCGCCTTCACAACAACACTTTTCAGCTTGTTGAGCGGCAGTTTTATTGAGCTTCGTCGCTTTTTTCACATCCGACTGCGTTTTATCCCATGTCGTAGCCGAATCCGGCTGACTTGCATATTTTCTCGAATCTGCCATTGTCTTTAGCGCATCAGCGCAAGGAGCATCCTTGTCGGGTTTGCCCGAAACAGTCAATACGGCGAAGATCGGAAGAAGAAATACTACCTTTTTCTTAACTTCTTATGTGGATTGATGATTAGAAGCTTCAATTTAAAAAGACGCAGGCGTGCACGGACAAGATATCCCTAATTGATGTATCAAATTTGTACTTTTCACCGATAAAATATTTATCCATGAAATGGCAAGGAAGGCGGCAAAGCAGTAATATAGAAGACCGACGGGGGCGCAGCTCTGTAGGCGGCGGTATGGGTATGAACCCTATGATGCTCGGATTGCTCTTTCGTTTTCTCTTTTCGAAAAAGGGCTTGATTGTAGTGGCGTTAGCCATTGGTTTAATGTGGATTACGGGCACGAATCCGCTCGAATTACTCGGGCAATTTACGGGCGGTACACCTTCGGCGGCATCTGGAAATTACACTCCTACCGCGGCCGAAGCAGAGCTAGCCGAGTTTAGTGCCACTGTGCTTGCCGATACGGAAGACGTATGGAACCAACTTGTGCAAGATTATCGGGAGCCAACTATGGTGTTATTCTCAGGCTCCGTGTCGTCCGCTTGTGGCATGGCTTCGAGCGCCACCGGGCCCTTTTATTGTCCCGCTGATGAGAAGGTATACTTAGACCTGAGTTTCTTCAGCGAAATGGAGCGAAAGCTTAACGCCCCGGGCGATTTTGCCCAAGCCTACGTGATTGCACACGAAATAGGCCACCATGTGCAGAAGATTATGGGTATTACCACCAAAGTGCACAACCTGCGCGGGCAAGTAAGCGAAAAAGAATACAATCAATATTCTGTAAGGCTGGAGCTTCAGGCTGATTTCTTCGCCGGAGTTTGGGCGCATCACAGCCAGCGCATGAACAGTTTTATGGAAAGCGGTGATCTCCAAGAAGCTATGAACGCCGCGAATGCGATAGGCGACGACCGTTTGCAAAAGCAGTCTACCGGTCGGGTAGTACCCGATTCGTTTACGCACGGCTCCTCTGCTCAGCGAATGAAGTGGTTTAAGAAAGGGTTCGATACCGGAGACCTTAATCAGGGTGATACCTTTAATACCAGCGATTTGTAACGATTTATGCTTTGTTTGTTGATAAACAAACGGTTCTTCAATTTGCTAATTTCTGTGATGATCTGTACATTACCGTTTGGTTTTTCACTCCTTAAAACAAGAAAATATGGGTTATTACAAAACAATTGAAGGAAAGAAGTACGACGGCGAACTCATCGACATGGCTGATAAACTCACAAGCGGTGCTGGCGATGGCCGCTTATCGATGGCGGATGCTGAAAAACTCTTTAAAGCTGTAAAAGATGGCGATTCATATACCGACGTCGAGAAAGATACGATGGCTCACATCCGCGAAAATTACAACTGGACTGATGCTGCAGATGAATGGTTCAGAACGGAAGTACGCAAGTGGGCGGCAGTGAAATAACTTTCTTCCCTTTATATAGTTCGAAGCCGCTGGAAAGCGGCTTTTTTTTTTGATTAATCGCCTTGGAGAATATAAGACAATCCGACAATGAATCATAAAGATCCTTAGGTATTAAAATGGCTTCAGCAATCAACATATTAATTTTCAAGTGAAGTTTTAAGGCAGCCGCTAACTTTAATCAGGGTGGCATTTAATCTTCAAAATCTAGAAATTCAAGTGAGACCAAGCGTGTTTAGAAATGAGACGTAAAAAACCTTTGAAAGGCGGTTGACCCGCTGATCAAGCGGTGGTCATCGGGATGCGACGCTCGATAAAATTAAAAAGTCGACGAAAAATCGCTCTGAAACATAGAATGAGCGACTTTTTTTTAGTCACTCGGCGCGACCTAGCTGCTAGAGTTATGTTAGCAATAGCCCTGGCCGAGCAAGCCCTTTCGCCTTCACAACGACGTTCGCAAAGCTCATTCTATGAAATAAAGTTGCCAAAACACAAAAACATCTCGGAGTAAGTTGCCAACGATTGTTTGAAATATAATCGATACAGGCGGCAACTTTGATTGTCAATAAAACCTTTGACTCTTGAGTAAACAATCAGATAGGGATAATGGCAATTCGCCAATGGAAACCAATATCCAATCGGACTTCCGAAGATCATGCTCGACCAGAAATTTAGAGTGAAGATTTTCGAATCGGATCGCGAAAGAAAACCGAGCAACTGAGCTTCAAAATTTTGTTCCTATTAATAAAGTACAGCCGGAGAGCATCTCTAATGAAGGAAATAAAGTTCCCATTCGATGCGAGAACAGTTAATATTCTTAAAATGTCAAACCGCTGAATTTGAGCAATATGAAAATCAAATTTTTCAAACGTTATCCGTACATTAAGAAAAACGCATTCAGTATATTAACAATATAAATTATCTATGAAATTTAAGAGAATAATAATTAGCAAAAATTCACATTGACCCTGTTTCAGATTAATCAAATCATAGCATTCCCATAAGCTACGGAAAGATGAGAATGTTCAGTTTTGTATCGCGTCAGAGAGGCGCAAAATCCAATTCATTTTAATCCATTAATCAATTTCAGAAATGAAAGCTTTAAACTCAATTTTGATGACAGCCGCCGTAGCCGGTTTCGCTGTTAATGCCAACGCACAGTTCCCAGGAGCTGCTTGCGGTTGTCCACCTGTTGCTTCACGCACCACGGTGAACGTTTCTACGCTACTTACTGGCGGTAATCTTGCCAATGGCCAGGTATGGGATTGCTCTAAGACTTACGTTCTTGACCAGAATGGTCCAGCTTACGTTGCTCCAAACGGCACATTGACTATACAGCCGGGTACGATTATTAAAGGTTCGACAAACTCTGGTTTGAATGCGTCTTCCTTGGTTGTGCCACGTGGTTCACAAATTTTTGCGGAAGGCACTGCTGCCTGCCAAATTGTGTTCACATCGGTAAATGATATTGCAGTGAATGGCACCTATCCTGTTACAAACACTTCACAATGGGGTAGCCTGATTGTTTTGGGTCGTGCTCAAAACAATTTACTTTCAGGTGCCACTCTTGCAAATGGCGATGGTGAAGGCCGTATCGAAGGTTTGGACGTGGCTGATCCACGTAACCTTTATGGGGTGAACGACGGTACCCCCAACGGGGTATTTACAGGTACATTCATCAATAACGACAATTCAGGAGTTTTGCGTCACGTTTCCTTACGCCACGGTGGTGTTACAATCGGAAATAACAACGAGATCAATGGTTTAACCATGGGTAGCGTAGGTAACGGAACTGTTGTTGAAAACATAGAAATCGTTGCTAACGAAGATGATGGTATCGAGTGCTTCGGTGGTACGGTAAACATCAAATTTGCTTCCATGTATTTTTGCCAGGATGACGCTTTCGACGTTGACCAAGCCTACACAGGTAACATGCAATTTATGTTTGCTTTACAGGGCGGAATTGGTGGACTCAATAATGCGCTCCTAGGAGATCATATTTTGGAATTAGACGGTGATGACAGCAACCAAGGTGTTCCAATAGGTTTTTTAGGCAACCCACGTATCTTTAACGTAACAGGTATTGGTAACCTTGGCTCTTCAGATCCAGCGGTGGAAATGAAGGAAAACTTTCGAGGTACAGTAGCCAACTCTATTTTCTCTAATGCCGTTTGGGGTATTCGCACAGTTGCCAATTCTGCTCTTGGTGCTGCGTCTTTTGAAGCAATCGAATTCTTCAACAATACGTTTGATGGTATTACCGTAGCGCCCGTGGCTCCTTCCAGCCCAGCCGAAACTGTAACTTATGTTAACAGCCCTGCTAATAACAACATTACTGCCAATGGTACCCTTCCAGATGTAACGTTTAGTATCAACGATGGTACTACATCTGTACAACCTGTTCCTGTTACAGGTGCTGTAGGTGCTGGTAATGCAAGTACATTGATCTATGCTGGTATCCAGCCCACTACCTACCGCGGTGCTTTTGCTCCAGGTCAAGTGTCTTGGATTGCTCAGGGATTCCTTTCTACTCCTGGTCAAACGGCTCTAGGAAATCAGCCTAACGGATGTCGTTCAGACTTGAATGGTGATGGTTTGATCAATACCGCTGACTTGTCTATTTTCGGTGGTGACTTCTCTACTGGTACTTGTAACTAAGAACCAGACCAGAGTACATCCTGATCCCCAATAAATTAATAAGGGTGGCTGCGCGTGTTTACGATGCAGTGCAGCCACCCTTTTACTCAAAAAAAACAAAAATATGAAAAACCTATATAAAATGCTTGCATTCTCCTTGGTGGTCTGTTGCAGCTGGTTCACAGCTAACACCGCTTCCGCTCAGGGTCTTCAAGACGTGATCGTAGAAGAATACTACGTATCCGACGCCAATGATGCGATGGCAGTTTTTGGCATACCAGGTCCTGTAGTGGGATCAACCACCTATCGAGTATTTGTCGATATGGCTCCGTCCTTTCAGCTTCAACAAGTTCAAGGATTTATTGTTAATGCGCTTCAATTTTCTACCACTACCGGGTTCTACAATCCATCTGGTGCTAGTGTTGCTTTTGGAGAAAACTTAGGTGGCTTTCTTTTCAATGCTGGCGCTGTACCTTTAGATTCGTACTTCAGTCTTGGATTCGCCTCTGCAGGTCGCGCTGGAATAACTAAAGTGTTGGATACAGATGGTTCTGTTTTTACAGGCCGTTTGCAGAACACAGTGCAACCAATTAATGTTGCCGATGGCTCTGTTGCTCCAAACGGGGAACAATTGACAGTGCAATCATTTGGTGCGATTAATTTGGATATTGTAAATGTGGACGGAGCCAGTACTTTCTCTGAAACA
>JBBQFC010000045.1:0-27122 GCA_038321615.1 Flavobacteriales bacterium
GTGGTAGAGAATTTTACAGTAGAAGGCGACTCCAGCGCAGACCGTTTGGAAGTGTTTGATATTACTGGTAAAGTTGTCTTCAGTGCTAAAGGTTCGCGAACCAATACTTATAATATTGCCGACTTGAAGGTAGGTGGTTACATTGTGAAATTCTACGATGCGGATAATAATGTGTTGTCGACCAATGTACTGATAAAGGAATAAAGTATCAGTTGAAATCTTTTCGAATGGTCGGTTGGCTCAAGAGTTGACCGACTATTTTTTTTAATCCAGAGGTAGCCCTTTCGTGAATGTGGATAAATTCTGCTGACCGATGCGACCCTTGCTCTTCTGGATCAACTATAAATTTTTGATTGGCATTTCGGGCCATTTCAGCCAGTCCGGCTGCCGGATACACGCTGAGCGAAGTGCCGACGATGATTAGAATATCGGCTTCCGTAACGAGGTCTATGGCTTCATCCATGGCTGGTACAAGCTCTCCAAACCATACAATATGCGGACGAAGTTGACTTCCTGCCGGACATTTATCTCCTAGTTTCAACCCATCCATGGGCATATCGTAAATTGGGCTTTCATGCACTGTGCTTCTGCATTTCAAAAGTTGGCCATGCAGGTGCACCACGCAAGAAGAGCCTGCGCGCTCATGCAAGTCGTCGACGTTTTGAGTTATGATATGCACCTTATATTTAGTTTCGAGCTCTTTCAGAGCCAGATGTCCCGCATTTGGCGCCGCTTTGCGCAATTGAGCAAGACGCTCATTGTAAAATCGCAAAACCAATTCCGGGTTTCGCGCCCAGGCCTCCGGCGTTGCCACGTCTTCCACGCGATGGTTATCCCAAAGGCCGCCATTGTCGCGGAAAGTTTTTAAACCACTTTCGGCGCTCATCCCTGCGCCAGTTAGCACTGCTATTTTCTGCATTCGAAAAGGTATCAACACTTCCGCGCTACTTGCCGCGAAGTGATTAAATTAGCGCCCCAAACCTTGAGCCGTTACAAAAGAAGGAGCTCAAAAGTAAGGATGCTTTGATAAAAATTTATCCCCTTCCCCATAACCTATGATGGCTTACATAAACGGGCGCATAATTACCCGCACCCCCACCTTTGGGGTCATTGAAAATCACGGTATCGGCTACGCTTTTCAAAATACGCTGCACACCTATGAGCTATTGAAGGACGGCGCAGAGTCCAAGCTTTTCATACATACCGTGATTCGAGAAGACGCCCACCTGCTCTATGGTTTTGCAGCCGAGGAAGAGCGCAGCATGTTCCGCAGCCTTATTTCGGTTTCGGGGATCGGCCCATCATCTGCCCTGGCCGCCCTATCGAGCTATAAGCCCAAGGAAATCGCCGATGCCATAGCCCACGGCGATGTGAATAAGCTCAAAAAGATTAAAGGGATAGGCATAAAATCTGCCGAACGCATCATTGTGGACTTGCGCGATAAAGTAGGAGCCGCCCAAGCGAATTTTGATAATTTTGGCGGCCCGAACAATACCTTGCGGTCAGAGGCGTTAAGAGCCTTGCAGAATCTAGGCTTTGATCCCCGCAAATCTCAAATTGTGGTCGATAAGGTGCTAGAAACGGGCGATGAATCGATGAGTATTGAAGTTTTAATTAAGCAGAGTTTAAAGAGCCTTTAGCCCTTTAAGAAAATGTGAATTTGCGGTTTCGAAATATTTGGCAACTTGTTGCTGTAGCAATCCTTTTGCTCCTTGTTTGGACAGGAAATGCAAGCAGGCCCTTGTACGAGCGTACAGAGGTTAACTTGCCCGTATTTACCGTTTTCCCATTCGAATCTGCCGAAGACGATAATTCATATCGACAAAAGTCGAAGCGTCATTCCGCACTTACTGCCTTACCGGTCGATTCGCCCGAAGTGCCGCTTCCATATCCTATTGAGGATGAGATCAACCCTTTCGGTTCGAATGGAAGAATAAATCTCACCGATCCCAGCAATGTTAACAATGAAATAGAGTACGATCCGGCTACCGGTCGCTACTACTTCTACCAGCGCATCGGAGATATAATCGATTATCGAAATCCTACGGTAATGACTTTCGATGAATACATGGATTATGTAAATCGAAATTCTGTTCGCGATTACTGGAAAGAGATTCGCACCAATGATCAAATTGCCGACGATGACGCCGCCGGACCCGACCCATTTCGCCCGAGCCTCCAAATTAACAATCAGACCTTCGATCGGATTTTCGGAGGAAGTACCGTTGACATTCGTCCGCAGGGTAGCGCAGAGCTCACTTTCGGGGTAAACATTAACAAGAATGAGAATCCGCAGATTCCCATCAATCAAAGAAGCATCACGACATTTAATTTCGATCAGCGTATACAGCTGAATGTTGTTGGAAATATCGGTGATAAACTGAAGATTTCTACCAACTATAATACCGAAGCGACCTTCGATTTTGAGAACCAAACGAAGTTGGAATACACGGGCTACGAGGATGAGATCATTCAAAAGATCGAAGCAGGAAATGTGAGCCTTCCGCTTAATAACTCTCTTATCGTAGGGAGTCAGAGTCTTTTCGGATTTAAAACCGAACTAAAATTCGGCCGACTCACTGCCACCACAATCTTCTCGCAAGAGCGCGGCCAAAAGAAACAGATTAACGTGCAAGGCGGTGCCCAAACGCAGGAATTCGAGATAGGGATAGACAATTACGAAGCCAATCGCCACTACTTTTTGAGCGGCTATTTCCGTTCGGCCTATGACAGAGCACTGCGCGCATTGCCAGTGGTAAACTCGCAAGTTCAGATTACCCGTATTGAAGTTTGGGTGGTGAACCAAACAGCCAATGTGGAGAACACTCGAAACATTATTGGATTCACAGATATCGGTGAAGACGCGGCGTTCCAGAATCCGGCTTTCCCTTTTTCTCTGGTTCCGCTGGGCGATAATCCGCTCAATCAGTTTCCCGATAACGGGCAAAATCAACTTTATACCACTGTTGCCGGAAATCCGGCCATCCGCGGTTTTTCTAATTCATCGCAGGCCTTATCGGCTCTTGGCTTAGTGAACGGTCGCGATTTTGAGCGACTTTCGAATGCTCGGCAATTGAGTCCAAATGAATTCACCTATAACGAGCGGTTGGGTTTTATCTCTTTAAATCAAGCACTCAACAATGCAGAAGTGCTGGCCGTAGGCTACCAATATACGCTCAATGGACGTACCTATCAGGTGGGCGATTTATCGAACGATGGCTTTACAGCTCCCGACGCACTCTACGTCAAGATGCTAAAATCGACGGTGTTAGATATTCGGAGCCCGCTTTGGGATTTAATGATGAAGAACGTTTATTCACTTGGGTCTTTCCAGGTAAATAGCGATCAGTTTTTCTTCAATGTGTGGTACAACGATCCCGACGAAGGGGTGGACGTACCGGTAATTCCGGAGCCGCAGGTGCAGGATATTCCGCTGTTGCAAATCTTTGAACTCGATAAACTCGATCAAAACAGTAATCCCCAATCTGATGGTCGATTTGACTTTGTGGACTTTGCAGCAACGCAGGGGGGAACCATAAACTCGCTTAACGGTAGAGTGTACTTCCCTGTAATTGAGCCTTTCGGACAACACCTCCGCGGAAGGCTAGAAACCGCTGGTCTTGACGAAAGCCAAATTGAGCGGATCGTTTACCCACAGCTTTATGACTCAACGAAAATCGTAGCCCAGCAAAATTTCCTCTACCTCAATCGATTTAAGCTTCGCGGAAGTTACCGATCGGCTTCTTCGGACGAGATTTCTCTCAACGCCCTCAATATTCCACAAGGTGCTGTTCAGGTTACAGCAGGAGGGGTTCTGCTTGTTGAGAATCAAGATTATACAGTTGATTACAATTTAGGTCGGGTGCGGATATTAAACACGGGATTGATGGAGTCGCAAACCCCGATCAGCGTTTCCGTGGAGAGTAATACCCTTTTTAGTATTCAAACGCGGCGCCTGATGGGCGCTCGATTTGACTACCGCTTTAATGAGAATTTTACGCTCGGTTCTACCGTGCTCAACCTCAATGAGCGGCCGCTTACTCAAAAGGTCAATATCGGCGACGAACCGATGAACAATACATTGGTTGGTTTTGACGCGCGCTACCAAGACGAATCGCGGGCTTTGACAGATTTTGTAAACCTTCTCCCTTTTATCAATACCAGCGAAACATCCAACATCGATGCATCCCTGGAGTTTGCGCAGCTCTTTCCCGGTCATAATAGAGCAGTAGGCCGATCGGGCAATGCGTATATCGATGACTTTGAGGGTACCATTTCACAGATCGATCTTCGAAATTTTGCTTCCTGGGGCTTAGCATCTATTCCACAATTTCAACCCCAACGATTCCCTGAAGGCGATGTAATTGACGATATTTCTCTCGGATTTAACCGTGGTAAGTTTGCTTGGTACGTGCTTGATCCACTCTTCTTCCGCAACGATAACATCACGCCCGAAAACATTAATAACGACTTCCATTACCAGCGGCAGGTTACCGAAAATGAAGTTTTTCCCGACCGTGAGTTACCGGCAGGGACCCCGGCAAATATTGCCACTCTCGATCTATCGTTCTTCCCGAGTGAGCGCGGGCCATACAATTACGATGCAGAACCCACGATTTTAACTGCGGGGATAAATCCACAGACAGGCGCCTTGAACGATCCAGGTTCGCGATGGGGCGGTATTCAGCGGGCTATTAATACCACCGACTTCGAACAGACCAACGTAGAGTTTATCCAGTTTTGGGTAATGGATCCTTACAACGTGGACGCGCGCGACAACCTCGGAACTTCGGGCAATGTGAATGGAAAACTGCTGGTGAATATTGGAAATGTATCGGAAGACTTGCTCCGCGATGGGCAAATGAGCTTTGAGAATGGCTTGCCAACAGATCCGGCAAATCCCAATGGACTGCTCACGGATACTACTGCTTGGGCGCAAGTACCGGTGACCCAAAGCATCGTAAATGCTTTTGACAATACCACCAATAGCAACCGCACCCAGGATGTGGGGTTCGACGGCTTCGACGATCCCGGTGAACGCGCCTATTTTGATGATTTTCTCCAACGTATGACGGCATTGCCAGGGGTGGTACAGGCGGTGCTTGATGTGGCGAATGCCGATCCATCGACCGATAATTACCATTTCTTTCGCGGAAGCGACTACGATAATCAACAGCTGGATATTCTAGAGCGTTACAAGAAATGGAATGGTTTTGAAGGCAACTCCATAACCACGCAAGATAGCCCAGAAGATTACCCTGCACAGGCAACGATTCTTCCCACCACGGAAGACGTAAATCAAGATTTAACATTGGCGGAAGCCGAAAGCTATTACCAATATCAAATCGATCTGCCCGACCCGCAGATTTCGCCCGGTTCATGGACCGTGGGTAACAATTACATTACCGACATTACCCAAGGAGTGGCTGGCGACGGACGGTTGGTTAACTGGTATCAGTTTAAAATTCCAGTACGCGAAGGCGTGGCCGTGAATAATATTCAAGATTTGCGCTCCATTCGCTTTATGCGCATGGTTACAACTGGTTTTGAAACGCCGGTGGTAATGCGGTTTGCCCGACTGGAATTGATCCGGGGTGAATGGCGGCGCTATACCCAATCGCTGCGCGAAGGGGAATTTATACCAGGTGCTCCTGGCGAAACCGAATTTGATATTCTCGCAGTGAATATCGAAGAGAATAGTGAGCGCGTTCCGCTCAACTACGTTACACCCCCTGGAATATCGCGGGAGATCGATGCGGGTACAGCCAACTTGCGCAGTCTAAATGAGCAATCGCTTGTGCTCCGTACCAGCAATTTATCAGACGGCGATTCGCGAGCTGCTTTCCGGAGCACCGATATCGACATGCGACAGTACGGTAATCTACAGATGTTCATTCACGGTGAAACGATCGATCCCAATAATCCCTTAGCCTTTGGAGATGTAAGCGTATTTGTGCGTTTGGGTACCGATTTTGATCAAAACTTTTACGAGTACGAGATACCAGTTATCCCAACAGACTTAAACGCTTCGAGCACTCCACAAAACATTTGGCCGGAAGGCAATAATATGCTGATTGAATTCAGCAAACTTCAAGCCGCGAAGAACCGAAGAAATCAAACTGGAGCTGCCGATAACCAAGTATACGTGGAGATGGATGGCAATCGACGGATTCGAATAAAGGGAAATCCAGTATTGAGTTCTGTACGCACTATAATGATCGGTGTGCGCAACCCCAATGGCAACGGCGACCCCGTGTACGGCAATATTTGGGCAACCGACGATGGCCAACCGGAGAGTTCAGAAATTTGGGTGAATGAACTTCGCCTCAGCGACTTCAACAATGACGGTGGTTGGGCTGCCGTGGGTAGAGTTAATGCACAAATGGCCGATTTTGCGAATGTTTCCCTGGCAGGAAATATCAGCACGCCCAATTTTGGAGCGCTGGAAAGTCGTGTATCCGAGCGGCCACAGGAGCAGTCGATGGGGTACGATTTGGCTACGAATGTGAACGTCGATAAATTCCTTCCCGAAGAATCGGGGATAAAAATACCGATGTACGTCGGACGGTCGGAGCAAGTAATTCTCCCTCGGTTCGATCCGCTGGCGCCCGACTTAGAGCTCGATGATGTTACGGCAGGCTTGCCCGATGATGAACAACAAGAAATTCGCAAACGATCGCAGACCTATGTTCGGCGTACCAGCTTCAACCTTACCAATGTGCGCAAGGAGCGAACCGATCCCAACAAAACCCCGCAGATATGGGATATTGAGAATTTCAACGCTACGTTTTCAACAAGTAAGCGGTATTTCTACGATATCAATACCGCTTTCGACCGTCAAAATCAATTCCGTGTAGGACTCGGCTATGCCTTCAATTCCCGACCTAGGAATTTCAAGCCATTTGCCACGAGCCAGTTTTTGCGGAAATCGGATTATTTAGCCCTTATACGCGATTTCAACTTTACGCTGGTTCCAAAAACGTTTTCCTTCCGCTCCGACTTGAACCGCACCTATAACGAGCAGCAGTTTGAGAATAATAGTGATGTGTTCAGCTTCGAGCAACCTATTCTTTACACCAAAACATTTAATTGGAATAGGGTGTACGATGTGCAGCACGACCTTACCGAATCGATACGGCTTACCTACAGTGCGAATAATCTCTCTTTCGTTCGTGAGCCCTTAGGCCGCCGCGATAAGGACGATGCCAATGCCTGGCGGGGTTACCGCGACTCGGTATGGCAAAGCCTTTTGAGCTTCGGCGACAATGTAACATTCAACCAACTTTTCTCGGCGAATTATAAGGTGCCAATCGATAAAATCCCAATTCTCGATTGGATTACCACCGACCTGCGCTATAGCGGAAGTTACAATTGGCAACGGGCGCCTTTCAGCCAAGATACGCTCGGGAATATCATTCAAAATTCGCGGACCTTAACCCTCAATGGGCAAGCGAATTTTATCACGCTTTACAACAAAATCCCTTATTTGAAGGGCGTTAATCAAAAATTCCAACGGTTGGGGCGCAGTTCGGGAAGATCGGCAACGCCTTCGAAAGATGCCAAGGCGCCGCCGAAGGACGAGACAGCTCCGGTGAAAAAGGAAGATCCTAATGCCATTAAACCGCTTGATTATGTGGCGAAGGTGTTCATGAGTTTGAAGAGCATAAGCCTGGTGTATAGCCAAAACGAGGGAACACTACTCCCGGGCTATAACCGCACATCCAATATTATAGGTATGGATCCGGGCTTCAATGCGCCGGGTGTGGCATTCGTATTTGGCCACCAAACCGATGATTTCAACCGGCAGGCAGCGCTCCGGGGCTGGCTCGTCGATAATCCCTATATCAATCAGCAGTATTTGCAAACGTACACGGAGGATTTTAACCTCCGGACAAATTTTGAGCCCTTGCCCAATATGCGGATCGAGTTTAACAGTGTCCGCACCAAATCGCTAAACGATGGCTCCTTCTATCGGTTCAACAATGATATACAGGCATACTTGGAGCAAAGCCAATTTGAAAGCGGATCTTTCACCACTTCGCTTTCTGCATGGAAAACTATTCGGGCTCGCGATGATGATGATAACATCAGTCCTTTGTTTCAGCAATTTCTCGACAATCGGGTTGCGATCTCCAATCGGCTGGCTGTAGAAACGGGCTTCAGTGCGCCGGGAAGTGGAGACGACGGTTATGCCGATGGCTTCGGAGAAACATCGCAGGACGTGTTGATTCCTGCCTTCGTAGCGGCTTATTCCGGCCAAAGTGTGGATGAAGTGGGCTTGAATATTGACGATTACAGCATTTGGGATGCCATACGCAATCCAAGTTGGACGATCAGTTACGACGGTCTCACCAAATTTGCAGGCATCAAGAAGTATTTCCGCACCATTACCCTTGGCCATTCTTACCGCAGCACGTATAGCGTGAATAGCTTTACGACCAATCTTGCGGCAGGGGAGGATATCAATGGCAATCCAATCCGCGATAACTCCGAAGACCAAAACTTTATATCCCGTCAGCAAATCAATGCTGTAACTATCTCCGAGCAGCTTAGCCCGCTTATCCGCATCGATATGACCTGGCAAAACTCCTTAATCACCAATTTTGAGATTAACAGAAACCGCATACTCACCTTCAGCACGGCCAATTTCCAGCTTACCGAAAACCGAAGTAATGAGATTGTGCTTGGGTTGGGATACCGTTTCCCGAACGTAGAGATCAAAATTGGCGGTAAATCGCGTAAGAGCGACCTCAATGTACGTTGCGATTTGAGTATCCGCGATACAGAGATTATTGCCCGCCGAATGGTAGAAGGAACCAATCAGATTACTTCCGGACAAGACTTGGTTTCGATTAAAACGGCTGTGGACTATGTCATATCCAACCGATTGAATATCCGTGCGTTTTACGATCAGCAGATAAATAAGCCAAAAGTTTCTATCTCATTTCCTACCACCAATATCAACACTGGTATATCTTTGCGCTTCACTTTAACTCAATAAGCCAACACTCTAATGAACGTACCTGCCGAATTGAAATATACCAAAGAACACGAATGGGTGAAAATTGATGGCGATATCGCCACAGTTGGAATCACTTCTTTTGCTCAGGGCGAATTGGGCGATATTGTATTCGTAGAAATCGAGACCGAAGGAAGCACCCTTCAATCGGGTGAAGTATTTGGCTCTATCGAAGCAGTTAAAACCGTTTCGGATCTCTTTATGCCCTTAAGTGGAGAAGTTATTGAGTTTAACACCAAGCTCGAATCGGAGCCGGAATTGGTCAATAACGATCCATACAATAAGGGTTGGATGGTAAAAATTAAATTGAACTCTCCAGCTGAAGTCGCCGAGCTTTTGGAAGCCGACGCATACCAAGATCTCATTGGCTGAGAAAATCAAGAGTTTCCTCTGGCGGTATTTTCTAGCCGGAACTTGGACCATCTGCATTCTCATACTTTGCGGATTACCACGCGAAGTGCTGCCCCCGATGAATTTCTGGGATTTCGATTGGTGGGATAAAATCGCTCATGTCGGTATCTTTTTTATTTGGAGTGTTCTGGTTGTTTTTGGCGCCGTTAGGAAATTTCCTTCCCGAAGTCGACCTAAGCGTTTTTTCGCTTTTATTATCCTTTCGGGAATGGCTTATGCTGCCTTGACAGAAATATTGCAGGAGCTCTTTTTCACGGGTCGTTACGGAGATCCGGTCGATTTTTTGTCTGATTCAGTAGGCGTGGTTTTCGGCACATTCCTTGCAAAGAGCTGGTTTACAAACCGCCCATAGCCGGATCTGCTCGCCCTGCCATGGCCTAAAAACCAACCCCATGTTTAGTAAAAAAAGCCGAAAGGCCGATTTGGAGAAATGGCGTTCTGCCCTTTTCTTCACCGGATTGTTAGCGTCCACATCAGTTGTGCTGTGTGCGTTTGAATGGAGAAAACCCATTCTCACTGAATTAGTAGGTGCTGATAATCCGTACACCTACCTGCCCGATGAGGTAATACTGACGAGCAGCCCCGAGAAGCCCAAACCAACACCGCCACCCCCACCCAAGGCCATTGATGTGAAAGATTTGGTAGCCTTTCAGCAGAAAGATGATTTTTTAGATTTTCCCGCCATGGCTGGATCTATACATGATGAGCCCGTGGTTAGTGATATTCCTATTATTGTAGAATACTATGATGAGCCCGTCATTCTTATTCCTGACGTTCAGCCCGAATTTCCCGGAGGCATGGGGGAACTTTACAATTTCTTGAAAAAGGAGTTGAAGTATCCCGCAATGGCTCGCGACGCCAATATTCAAGGCAAGGTTTACATTCAATTCGTAGTCGATAAGGATGGAAAAATCAGCGATATAGAAGTCTTGCGTGGCCTATCGGGTGGATTGGAGCAGGAAGCTGTGCGGGTGGTAAAAGCTATGCCTGCCTGGACTCCGGGCAAGCATCGGGGCAAGGCGGTAAAGGTGCGTTATGTACTTCCCATTAGTTTTATTTTGGGCTAGCGATTTTAACAGTTTCGGGCATAACCTTTGATCTGTTTCGATCAATTCGCGAAACCCGTGATTTGTTAAAAGAAATTTTTACTTTCGCTAACCTTATAAGTCCCTAAAAATGGAATTAAAGAAAAGTACCCAAGCCAATATAGAAAACAAGCGCGTGCCCTTGATCATTATGGGTTTGCTGTTTTCAACGGCTCTTGTTCTAGTGGCCTTTGAATACAAAGCCTACGAAACCCAGCTTAAAGATTTAGGACAGCTCGACCTCGATCTGATCGAAGAAGAAATCATCCCCATCTCGCAGCAAACACCGCCGCCCCCGCCACCTCCACCACCGGTTACTACAATTATCGAAATCGTAGAAGATGAGGAAGAAATCGAAGAATTGGTGATCGAAGACATGGAAGTCGACGAAAACACGGAAATTGAGTTTATTGAAGAGGTGAAAGAAACGGTGGTCGAAGAGAAAATCTTTACTATCGTTGAGCAGATGCCCCAATTTCCTGGTGGAGACGCCGCCCTGATGAAGTATTTGGGAAACAACATTAAGTACCCACCTATTGCGAAAGATGCTGGTATACAAGGTACCGTGTACGTTACTTTTGTGGTAAGCGAAGATGGAAAAGTGAAAGACGTAAAAGTACTCCGGTCCATAGGTGGCGGTTGCGACGAAGAAGCCATTCGTGTGGTAAAGAACATGCCGACCTGGAGCCCAGGTAAGCAGCGTGGTAAAGCTGTAAAGGTGCAGTACAACCTGCCGATACGCTTTACGCTCAAATAATTTGGATTAAAATGAAAGAGAGCCGCCTATGGAAATAGGCGGTTTTTTTGTGGGGTGAAGTTTGTGTCCTAACAGCGAACTAATAATCGATAGAACTGATCAGTCTTTCATCTTTGATTTTAAGTTTGATGACACGCAAAATTTGCTATCGGGTCGCAAACTTGATTGACATTGGAACAATGCCTTCTTTACATGAATGGAGAAGCTCCGTTTTTCAAAGCCCATTGGAAAAATCGAGGGGCATAAAATGCTTTGCCAGATCTTCCCTCCATCCCGCCGAAACCCTTACTTTTGACCCCAAATTTGCCCAATGAATAAAAAAGTAGCACTCATCACCGGAGTTACCGGTCAGGATGGAGCCTATCTGTCTGAATTGCTTCTCAAGAAGGGATACGAAGTACACGGGGTGAAGCGTCGATCTTCGCTTTTCAATACCGATCGCATCGACCATATTTATCAGGATCAGCATGAGAACGATGTGCGGTTCTTCCTGCACTACGGCGATATGAGTGACGCCAGCAATATGCTCCGCATCATTCAAACAGTACAACCCGATGAGATTTACAACCTTGCGGCCATGAGCCATGTGCAGGTATCGTTCGAAACGCCCGAATACACCGGCAACGTCGATGCCCTCGGGACGCTTCGACTGCTGGAAGCCATCCGCATACTGGGTTTAGAAAAGAAAACGCGCATCTATCAGGCTTCTACAAGCGAGCTCTACGGAAAGGTGCAGGAAGTCCCACAAACGGAGACTACGCCTTTCTATCCGCGCAGTCCCTACGGCGTAGCTAAACTCTACGCTTTTTGGATTACCAAGAATTACCGCGAAGCCTACGGAATCTTTGCTTCGAATGGCATACTCTTCAACCACGAAAGCCCCCTGCGCGGAGAGACCTTCGTAACCCGAAAAATAACCCGCGCGGTGGCTCGGATCGCACTCGGGCTCCAAAGCAAACTGTACATGGGCAATATGAACGCCCGCCGCGATTGGGGCCATGCCAAAGATTTTGTTGAAGGAATGTGGCGCATTCTCCAGCACCATGAATCCGACGATTTTGTACTCGCCACTGGTCGTACCGAAACGGTACGCTTCTTCATCGAAAAATCCTTTGCAGAAGTGGGAATCGTTATAGAATGGAAGGGGAAGGATGAGAACGAACAAGGAATCGACTCGAAAACGGGCGATGTGCTGGTAGAGGTCGATGCCCGCTATTACCGACCTACCGAGGTAGAATTGCTGGTAGGCGACCCATCTAAGGCGCAACGCGAGTTGGGTTGGAAACACCACCACACGCTCGAACAACTCATCACTGAAATGGTAAAATCGGATCTCGAATTATTCCGTCGCGATAAATACCTGATGGAAGGTGGGCACAAGGTGATGAACTACTTCGAATAGAATTGGAAAAACAAGCTAAAATATACGTAGCAGGCCATCGCGGTATGGTGGGTAGCGCCATAATTCGCGCACTTCAAGCCAAGGGTTATAACCAAATTATACAGCGCACCAGCGCAGAGTTAGACTTGCGCAACCAAGCGCAGGTTCAAAGTTTTTTCGAAAAGGAAAAGCCGGATTACGTATTTCTCGCTGCCGCGAAAGTGGGAGGCATCCATGCCAACAATACCTACCGGGCCGATTTTCTCTACGATAATTTGATGATCGAGGCCAACGTGATCGCTGCCGCGCATGAAGCCAAGGTGCGTAAACTGCTCTTTTTAGGCTCTTCGTGTATTTACCCCAAATTGGCACCACAACCTTTGAAAGAAGAGACTTTGCTGAGTGGATTTCTGGAGCCTACCAACGAGCCATACGCCATTGCCAAAATTGCAGGTATCAAGCTTTGCGAAGCTTACCGCGATCAATACGACGACAATTTCATCTCGGCCATGCCCACCAATCTCTATGGGCCAAACGATAATTACGACCTCGCCAATTCCCACGTGTTGCCCGCCTTAATCCGCAAGATACACGAAGCCAAAGTCAATGGCCAGAAGGAAGTAGAAGTTTGGGGAAGTGGGAAGCCCCTGCGCGAATTTCTCCACGTCGACGACCTTGCCGAAGCTTGTCTATTCTTGATGGAAAACTACAACGATTCGGGTTTTCTCAATATCGGCACCGGTAGCGATCTGAGCATTAGGGAACTCGCTCAGCTTATAGCCGATGTGGTAGGTTTCGATGGCGAGCTCCGGTTTGACCCATCGAAGCCCGACGGAACCCCCCGAAAATTGATGGACGTAAGCCGCATGAATGCCTTGGGCTGGAAACACCGCATTGGCCTGCGCGAGGGAATCGAAGCTGTTTACAAGGCTTATGCAGCGCTTTGAGGCTATATATCTCTTAATTAAGAGCATATTTATTGTTTCCTTTTTTGGGCTTTCCGTTGGGAATATGCTCCAAGCCCAAGATTTCTATCTACCTGTAAATGCCGCTGCGCTGATGCGGATGGAGCGCGCCGGACTTACCCGGCAACCTGCCGTGCATGCAGGCTTCAAACCTATGTTAGCAGCTTCGGGCGATTTTAGCAAAGTGCCCGGTATAGGAGTTGATACCACTGCATACTATTACAAGATCACCGAGAAAATATTCAGCGACCACCTCGTAGAATTCAATCGCCCGAACTTTAAGTTTTATGCTGATTTCCTTTTCGACTTCGGTTATGGGCGCGAAGAAGTGGACACGTACCGCGAAGAAAAAACGCTCTATACGAACACCCGCGGATTCTCCATCGGCGGCGAAATAGGGGAGCGGGTTTACTTCTATTCCGATTTTTATGAAAATCAATCGCGCCTTCCTTCGTACCTCGACGTATTTGTCGATTCGCTCGATGTGATACCTGGGAGTGGGCGCGTTAAGGAATTCAAAGGCGACGCCTACGACTTTAGCATGGCCAGTGCCTACGTGGGGGTAAAAGCAGCATCATGGCTCGATCTGCATTTCGGTCATTTCAAGCAGTTTGTGGGCCACGGGCACCGCTCTTTATTGCTATCCGACAACGCTTTCAATTATCCGTTTTTCAGCTATATGCTGAATTTTTTCGAGGGAAAATTGACCTACCGTTATAGCCTGGCATCGCTTCAGAATCTTGAGCGGCTGCCCATTGGCGATACCCCAGAGTCGATCTTTAAGCGGAAAGTGCTGGCCACCAATTACGTGAGTTTTAAACCCAATCAAAATTGGGAGCTGGGTCTGTTTCAGGGTGCTATTCATCGCACCTTTAGCGATTCGTCGGGCTCCACGGGCTTCCCATGGCAAGCGCTAAATCCGATTCCGGTTATAAGTCCGGGAGTCGAAGGATTCGATAATCAGAACAGAAATTATGTGCTGGGTCTTAATTTGGCTTGGCGGCCAATGAATCTCTTAAAAGTTTATGGCCAAGCCATGATTGACAATCCGGATGAGACACGCTTCGGATATCAGGTGGGGGCTCGGATACAAGGCTGGCTGGAGGCGATTGATTTTGGGTTGGAGTACAACGAAGTGCGGGCGAGCAGTTATTCCGACCCAAATCGTCTTCAAAGCTACACGCATTACAATCAGCCCTTGGCTCACCCACTCGGAGCAGGCTTTAAGGAGTGGCGGCTTTCGGCAGTCTATTATAAGAATAGAATTTACGCGCATTACCAGCTCATCAGAGCAGCACTCGATGTCGATGGTCGAAATCCCTTAGCCGATAACCCCGGCGCCATCAGCTATTCGGCTCAATCGGTTTTTAACCAAGACCTGCAAGTAGCGTATATTTTCAATCCTTCTCAGAATTTTCAAATCTATGCGGGCTATCAAGATCGTACCCTTCAAGATGCGGTAAAAGATCAGCGCAATGGGTTCTGGTATGTTGGAATGCGCACACAAATCGCGAATATCTACAGGGATTTCTGATATTTGATCTAATTCGGCAATTGTGAAAGAGATTATTCTCGGCTTCGTTACTTCCTTTTTTGTGGTGCTTCTCACCACCCCATCGCTTATTAAAGTGGCGAAGATGAAGCATTTGGTCGATGAGCCTTCCGAAGCTCGAAAGCACCACAAGCGCAGCGTGCCCACCATAGGGGGTATTATCATTTTTGCCGCTACGGTCTTTTCTTATGCCCTTTGGTTCCCTTGGGATAATGTGGCTTTCTTTGGTAGCCCGGCAAAATTTACTGAATCCGTTAAAGAATTTAAATTCCTGATCGCTGCATCGATATTGATCTTCTTTATCGGGGTGAAAGATGATATAATAGGAGTAGCTCCCGTTAAAAAACTGGTTGGACATATCATCGTTGGTTTTATTTTGGTAATGATGGCCGACATACGGATCACGGGTCTGCACGGCGTTTTTGGTGTCAATGATTTGCCTTATTGGGGTAGTGTATTGCTCTCCATTTTTACATACGTGGTGGTGGTCAATGCCTTCAATCTCATTGACGGTAGCGATGGTTTGGCGGCCGGGGTGGGCTTTATCGCTTCGGTACTTTTCGGTATTTGGTTTTACCGGGTGCTGCAATTCGATCTAAGCCTCATGTCCTTTGTTTTGGCGGGATCCCTTGGTGCTTTCCTGCTTTTTAATTTTAGCCCGGCTCGCATTTTTATGGGCGATAGCGGTTCGCTTTTTATCGGTGCTTTGATCTTTGCCATATCGCTGAAGTGCGTGGAGACGCGTCCGCTGCTTATGCCTATCGATTTTAAAGGCGTTTCCCCGCCTATTTTTGCCATGTCGGTTTTGGCCTACCCATTGGTAGACACTCTCCGCGTTTTTACTATACGAATTGCCGCAGGGCTTTCGCCTTTCGCCGCCGATCGAAACCATATCCACCACCGGCTTATCGACAAAGGCTTTACCCATGCCCAAACGGCTATGATTCTTTATGGAATTTGTCTGGTTATTCCCGGTTTCAGCATGTTCTTCCGCGGCGTCAATCCTACTCTTGCTTTTATCGGCATGTTCATCATTGGGTTTGGAGTGGTGAATGCGGTACTCCTCATCCCAACCAAAAAAGTTTCGCCCGTTGTTGCGAAAGCTTAATATATTTCTCTTTTCGATACTGCTCTTGCCCGGCTTGCGGGTATTTGCTCAGTCGGGGCATTATATTCCGATGGACGAATTTCGGGTGGCTGCCATCGAGAGGCGGGCTATGGCCGATGGCGTGCGCGACCATCTATCCGTAAAGCCATGGGCTCTGCGCGATTTGCCCGAAATGCCCATGGATAGCGCGAGCTTGTCAACATGGAGCAATAGTTTGGTCGATCTATGGAAGCATCCCGAAGGCCGGAAAGCCAAGTTTGGCATCGCTCCCATTCTTGATCTCTCAGGCGGATATAGCAGCCAGGCCGATGAGCAGTTTTCGGTTTACGTCGGTTTCGCCACGTTCACCCAATTTTCACCGAAATGGAGTCTCTATGCCGACTTAATAGCGGGCGAAGAGCGACCGCCTGCGTACATCGATGGTTTTGTTGATCAATATGGTGTGCTGCCTAGTTACGGTCGTAATCGGTCGGATACAAAAGATGCAAGTATATTAATGCCATCAGCTCGACTCGACTTTGCTCCCAACGAGTTCTTTCAATTCGAGTTGGGTTTTGGTCGCAACTTCATCGGCAACGGCTACCGCTCGCTTTTCTTGAGCGATGTGGCGTACAATTATCCTTATTTGAAAATGGAGACCGATTTTTGGCACATTAAGTACGTCAACATTTTCTCTTCCCTCGATGGCAGCAATTTCGAAGAGCACGTTATCACCAATTTCCAAACTAAATACACCACCATGCACTATTTGAGTTGGGCTGTATCGCCCCGCTTTAATATTGGCCTTTTCGAGTCGGTGGTGTGGCAAGGCCGCGATACACTTTCGGATCGCGGTTTTGACGTGAATTATCTCAATCCGGTTATTTTTTACCGCCCCGTGGAGTATTCCATCGGTTCGCCCGATAATTCGCTGCTCGGTATGGATGCCAGTTTTAAGGCCACATCGTCGGTATTGGTCTATGGTCAGTTTTTACTCGATGAATTTTTGCTTTCCGCTTTCCGCGATGGTAATGGCTGGTGGGGCAATAAGTGGGCGGCACAGCTGGGTGTAAAAGTGTATGCGCTGCCTGCACTTCCCGATTGGTTTTTTCAAGCCGAATTTAATGTGTCGCGCCCCTTTACCTACACGCATGGAAGTGTCCTGCAAAATTTCGGTCATTACAATCAGCCGCTCGCCCATCCATTGGGAGCCAATTTTTACGAATGCTTGCTGCGCGCTCAATACGCAAAAGGAAGGTATTACGGCGAAGGCTTTTTGATGTATGCCGACTACGGCCGCGACCCGGAAGGACTCAATTTGGGTGGCGATATTTACAGGAGCTACGTCAATCCTGGGCAACAATTTGGCAATACCATCGGTCAGGGAGTCGGCCATCAATTGTATTTTCAACGGCTCGAAGCAGGTTTGGTGATCAATCAGAAATACGGACTTCGTGCGGGGCTCAATTATACCTTTCGGCACTTAGAAATAAAAGAGGCCAAGGATCAGACGGAACACCTCATTGGCATCCGAATTACCACAGGGATTTACAATAAGTATCGCGAATTTTAATCGTTAGCGGGCGTTAGTTTTGGTTCGAATGTCCTATCTTTGCACGCGAATTCTAAGCTTCGAATGATCGCTCCCATCGCCGAGAAATCTATCCCCATTAACCTAATGCAAAAGCTTGCGGCCTACGCGGCCTTCGTTAAGTTGCGCTTGTCAGCACTGGTTGTGTTTTCTTCGCTTGTGGGATACGGCATCGGGGCTACCACCTTTTCTTGGGTCGAAGCCTTGTACCTGGCATTAAGTGGGTTTTTGGTAACCGGTGCTTCCAATGGGTTTAATCAAATTATTGAGCGAGATATTGATGTGCTGATGAAGCGCACCATGCTGCGCCCATTGCCTACTGGCAAAATGTCGGTTGCCGAAGGGATGATTTTAGGTACCCTCATGTTTATCGCTGGTACGTTTATTCTTTTTACGGTTTTCAATACGCTTTCGGCTATACTCGGTGCCCTGGCTTTTTTTAGCTATGTGTTCATTTACACACCTATGAAGAAGCACAGCGCCTGGGCGGTTTTTGCCGGAGCTTTTCCGGGAGCCATACCGCCGATGCTGGGCTACGTGGCCGCAACCAATTATTTCGATCTCTTTGCCGGTTTGTTATTCGCAGTTCAGTTCGTGTGGCAATTTCCCCACTTTTGGGCTATTGCATGGCTCTCGTTCGAAGATTATAAGAAGGCAGGTTACCACCTGTTGCCCACCAAGCAGGGCCGCGATGGAGGCACTGCCTTCCTCACCTTGGTTTACACCTTATTTTTAATTCCCGTAGGCCTTTTGCCTTGGGCATTCGACCTGGTCGGTGCTACTGCGGCATGGGTTTCGGTGGCGCTTGCCGTACTTTTTGCGATACCCGCCCTACAACTGTATTGGCAACGGAATGAGAAAATGGCGAAGAGACTTATGTTTGCTTCCTTTTTCTATTTGCCTTTTCTGCAATTGATTTACCTGATAGATAAGATTTAGCGATGATGGATGGAACAATGGAATTGACCGCGGCTGGAGCTCAGAAGGATGAGCGCACCGCCAAAATGGTGCTTTATATTGGTATATTCAGCATTGTGATGCTGTTTGCTGGCCTTTCGAGCGCTTATGTAATTAGCTCGCATAATGAGATCTGGGTGCAGATTAGCCTGCCCATGGGTTTTTATATTTCTACGGGGCTTATATTGTTGAGTAGTCTCACCATTAGTTTGGCCGTAAAAGCGGCAGAACGCGGCGCAGAAGCCGCCTTGAAGCAATGGGTTTTACTCACGTTGCTGCTCGGTTTGGGTTTTGGAGTTTCTCAATTTATGGCCTGGAGCGAGCTTACCGCAAAAGGCAATTACTTATCCAGCCATATCGACAACCTCGATGGGGAATACGGTAAGGATTATGAGATTATGTACCGAGGGGAAGCCTTGGTTTACGAGAACGAAGAGTTCTACCTGCCCGGTGATGCGCTGCGTGAAAAGCCGATGATGAATGAGATCGCTATTTATGGAAATTCTGCAAGTAGCTATCTCTATATTCTCAGCGCTGTGCATTTACTGCACGTTCTCGGAGGAATTATTTTTCTGTTCGTGTTGGCTTTGCTAATCTTCTTTGCCAAGCGCAAAAACCAGATGCCCATGCGGCTTCGGTTGGGTGCCACCTATTGGCATTTCGTCGATGGTCTGTGGATCTATTTGTTCCTCTTTTTACTATTTATTCATTAAACTTGCACAAAATCTCAAAAAATGGCTAGTGACGCTACAAAAGCCTTAGATAAATCGGCCCTTTGGGGCGGGGGAATGTCGCCGTTTAGCGTGAGCTATGGCAAAATGATGATGTGGTTCTTCCTCGTCTCCGATGCCCTTACCTTTTCCGGCTTGCTCGTAGCTTACGGATACGCCCGCCACGCATACACCGGCCCATGGCCGATTGGCGAAGAAGTATTTCACGCATTACCAGGTCTTACGGGTAGCTACCCGCTTCTTTATGTGGCCTTTATGACGTTTATTCTCATCGTGAGTTCTGTTACCATGGTACTCGCCGTTGAAGCCGGTCACCGTCTCGATCGCAGAGGGGTTACCATTTGGATGGCTGCCACCATTGTTGGAGGTTTTATCTTTCTTGGTTCTCAAGCTTGGGAATGGAGTCACTTTATTCACGGAAGTGCAGGCTACATCATAGGCAACGACAATAAAATCTATCATCTTTCGGAAGAAATTCCACACCGCGGGACGGCTGCTGATGTAGCCGGTTTTGAGCTTATTCTCAACAGAGGAGAAGCTAATGAATCGCGGATTGGTGGGCAAGAAGCGGTGCGACTTTACAACGCAAAAGTACAGCATGTGCAAGGCGCCAATCTCACTATTAACGAGTACGGTCCCCCCCAATATGGTAATTTCTTCTTTTTCATTACTGGTTTCCACGGTTTCCACGTCTTCACAGGTGTTTTGATCAATATTATCGTATTCATAGGGGTGTTGCGCGGCGTGTACGAAAAGCGTGGACACTATGAGATGGTCGAAAAAACCGGGCTCTACTGGCACTTTGTGGACTTGGTTTGGGTATTTGTATTTACATTCTTCTACTTAATATAATTTTCTGAGCATGGAACGCGACGATCTTATCGTAAACGACTCTTATTCTTTAAACGCTTACCATGATGCGGAACATGGAAAGGAAATTCGCAAAAAGATTGTAAGAGTTACGATCCTTCTTACCCTCATCACAGCGGTAGAAGTAGCGCTTGGTGTGTACATCAAGCAGGGCACCACATTATGGCCATTTGTAAAAGTGGGCTTCATTATTTTAACGCTGGTAAAGGCCGCATACATTGTTGCCGTATTTATGCACCTCGGCGATGAACGAAAATCGTTGCGGTATGTTATAATAGTGCCATACGCTATATTTATAATTTATCTACTCGTGATAAGTATCCTTGAGTCGAACTACGTAAATGAAGTATGGCTTCAATTTAAGCCATAAAGATGAAAACGGTTAGTGATCGCCGCAAATACCTGATTTTACTTCTTCTACTCCTGGGACCGGGAGTAATTCTCATATACCTGGCCAACGCCGATCACAAATTCAAGACCTTGCCGTATTTCGGCGAAAGAGAATGGGTGGCCGGTTCGCCCGATACAATCTACCACCGCGTGCCAGACATTACCTTAATTGATCAGGACAGTCTTCCTTTTCACATGAGCGACATGGACGGTAAGATCGTAGTAGCCGATTTCTTTTTTACCACTTGCCCGAGTATATGCCCCATTATGACCATGCAAATGACGCGGCTGCAGTGGGTATTAGAAGATCCTGCGTTTAAAGATGTTCGGTTTTTATCGCATACGGTAAATCCCAAAAACGATACGCCCGCCGTGTTGCGAGCCTACGCGGAGCAGCAAGGCGCGGATCTTGATCTGTGGACATTTGTAACGGGCGATGAAGAGGTAATTTGGAATCATGGTTTCGAAGGTTATCTAATCAGTGCGCAACAAGACGAGGCCGCTCCCGGTGGTTTTCTTCACTCATCTATGTTTGTATTGCTCGATCGGGAGCGCCATATACGTGGGTTTTACGACGGCACCAGCACTGCCGAAGTAGACAATCTTGTGATTGACATCAAGATGTTGCTGAAAGAAGAGAAGATGAAAGAGTCTGAAAAATTGAAAGTATGAGCACAGGCGAAGTATTAGAAAAAAAGTACAAGGGCTGGATCATTGCCGTCTCTATTATTGTGCCGGTGTTGGTGGCTGTTCTCTTTCAAACTGCGGAATTCGAAGGCGTTAATACTACCTTCCTTCCACCTATTTACGCCACGTTAAACGGCCTTACCGCCGTAGGCCTTCTGGCGGGCCTTTGGGCTATAAAGAATAAGAAGATCGAACTCCACCGGGCTATTATGACGGGATGTATTACACTCTCGGCATTGTTTTTAGTGCTCTACGTGGTTTACCACAGCACCAGTCCGAGCACTCCGTATGGCGGAGAAGGAGGGATTCGAACCTTGTATTTCGTCATTTTAATTTCTCATATTTTGCTTTCGGTGGTAATCATCCCTTTAGTGCTATTCACTTACGTACGTGCGCTTGCCAAGCGTTTCGACCGTCACCGAAAGTTGGCGCGGATTACCTTTCCGATTTGGCTCTACGTAGCTATTACTGGGGTGGTGGTATATCTTATGATTTCGCCATATTATGCTTGATAGATCGAAAATATATATCGCCGGCTGTTTGCCGAAATTGGCCGTTTTCGCTCTGCTGATACTAAGTACGCTTTCGGCTGGGGCCCAATGCGCCATGTGCCGCGCCGTAGCTGAAGATGCAGTGGAAGATGGATATGGTATTGCCAATGGCCTCAACAGCGGGATTGTTTTCTTAATGGGTATTCCTTACCTGCTTTTAAGTATTCTTTTTTTCGTTTTCTTCCGAAAACAGATCGGCGGTTTTTTCCGATCCTTTAGTAATATTCATCGGTAAGCATAGATGCAGCATCGCAAACTTTCCCCATCGTCGGGAGCTATTTTCAAAGCACTTAAAGAGCGAATATTAATTCTCGATGGCGCCATGGGAACTATGATTCAGCAGCATGATCTCGGTGAAGCTGATTTCCGCAACGACCGACTGACTGACCATGCGAAATCGCTGAAAGGCAACAACGACCTGCTCAGCATAACCCGTCCCGACATTATTTTGGATATTCACCGCGCGTATTTCGAAGCCGGTGCCGATATTGCCGAGACGAATACCTTCAGTTCTACTACCATTGCGCAAGCCGATTATGCGCTCGAAGAATGGGTGTACGAGCTAAATGTGGAAAGCGCACGATTGGCAAAGGCTGCCGCCGATGAGTTTACGGCACTCAATCCCGCTAAGCCGCGATTTGTAGCTGGATCTATAGGCCCAACCAATCGAACGGCCAGTCTGTCTCCCGATGTGAATGATCCAGGTTTTCGCGCCATAACATTCGACGATTTGCGGAAGGCTTACCTTCAACAAGCCAAGGCCTTGATAGAAGGTGGCGTAGATATTTTATTAATCGAAACGGTGTTTGACACCCTCAACGCGAAGGCAGCCCTATTTGCCATCGATGAGCTTTTTGAAGAGCTCGATATGGATTATCCTGTGATGCTCTCAGGCACCATTACCGATGCCAGTGGGCGCACCCTATCTGGCCAAACTACCGAGGCTTTCCTTATTTCGGTTGAGCATTTCCCGTTATTGTCTGTGGGCTTGAATTGCGCTCTTGGGGCAGCTCAACTGCGGCCCTATCTGCAAACTCTGTCGGAAAAAGCCCCTTTTGCCGTGAGTGCTCACCCCAATGCCGGGCTCCCCAACGAATTTGGCGCTTATGATCAATCGGCGGCAGAAATGGCTACTGAAGTGAAGCATTTTCTAGAAGCTGGCTTTCTCAATATTGTAGGCGGCTGCTGCGGTACGACCCCTGTGCATATCCGTGCCATTGCCGATGTCGCAAGCCAATTTAAGCCACGAACGCATTACGTAGCAGACATCGAAAGCAAAGCCCTATCAACCTTCTAAAGAAATGATGAAATTAAGTGGGCTGGAAGGCTTGGTTATTCGGCCAGATTCAAATTTTGTAAATATCGGTGAGCGCACCAATGTAACCGGTAGCCGCCAATTTCTGAGGCTTATTCAAGATAATAGATATGATAAGGCCATTGAAGTAGCCCTGGAGCAAGTGCAAGGCGGAGCTCAGATCATCGATGTGAATATGGACGAGGGCATGCTCGATGGCGAAAAAGCCATGACGCGCTTCCTAAATCTTATTGCAGCCGAACCCGACATATCGCGCGTTCCAATTATGATCGACTCATCGAAATGGTCGATTATCGAGGCTGGTTTGAAATGCGTACAAGGCAAATCGATTGTGAACAGCATCAGCTTAAAGGGTGGCGAAAAGGAGTTTATCTGGCAGGCCACGCGGATTAAAAAATACGGTGCCGCCACGGTAGTAATGGCTTTCGACGAGCATGGACAAGCAGATAGCTTAGCCCGCCGTATTGAAATATGCCAACGTTCTTATCGAATATTGACAGAAGAAGTTGGCTTCAATTGTCAAGACATCATATTTGACCCCAATATTTTTCCCGTTGCAACCGGCATGGAAGAACATCGCCAAAATGCGATCGATTTTTTCGAAGCAACGCGTTGGATTAAAAGTAATCTTCCCGGTGCTAAAGTAAGTGGTGGCGTGAGCAACGTCTCCTTTTCGTTTCGCGGAAACGATACCGTGCGGGAAGCCATGCATAGCGCATTTCTGTATCACAGCGTTCGGGCCGGTATGGATATGGGCATCGTAAATCCGGCTATGCTAACGGTGTATAGCGATATTAACCCGGATCTGCTCGAGCGGGTGGAAGATGTGCTGCTCGACCGTCGCGACGACGCTACCGAGCGCCTGCTCGACTATGCCGAAAGCGTAAAAGGCGATAAGCGCGAGAGCGATCAAAAGGTGGAAGCTTGGCGCACTTTGCCGATTATGGAGCGATTGGCCCATGCCCTAGTTAAGGGTATCGACGCGTACATCGAAGCCGATACCGAAGAAGCGCGCCAAGCTTTCGATCGGCCGCTGAAAGTGATTGAAGGCCCACTAATGGACGGGATGAATATAGTAGGCGATCTTTTTGGAGCCGGAAAAATGTTTCTTCCTCAGGTGGTGAAAAGTGCCCGTGTTATGAAAAAGGCAGTGGCCTATCTGCTGCCGTATATCGAAGCCGATAAGCTGAAGTACAGCGACCATTCTGCCGCTGGAAAAATACTGCTCGCAACGGTAAAAGGCGATGTACACGATATCGGGAAAAACATCGTCGGTGTAGTTTTGGCTTGCAACAATTACGAAGTGATCGATCTCGGAGTAATGGTTCCTGCCGAGAAGATATTGGAGAAAGCCATCGAGCTGAAAGTCGATGTAATTGGCCTGAGCGGGCTTATTACGCCAAGCCTGGAGGAGATGGTGCACGTAGCCCGCGAAATGGAACGACTGGGTTTAGATATTCCTTTGTTAATTGGCGGAGCCACCACATCGCGGGTGCATACTGCGGTTAAAATTGAGCGAAATTACCAACGTTCGCAGACCATTCATGTGGCCGATGCTTCGCGATCGGTAACGGTTGTGGAGCGTTTACTGCGAACAGATCGCGAAGCCTACTTCGGCGAAATCCGTAAGGAGTACGAAACTATTCGCACCCACCACGCTTCGCGAGAGAATCAAAAAGACTACCTGAGTTTGGCCGATGCACAGGCCAATGCCTTCATGCCGACTTCCGCTTGGCACGATGCCCCGGTGCCCAAAAAATTGGGGATCACGGTAATCGAAGATTATAGCCTCCGCGAAATAGCGCGGTATATAGACTGGACGCCCTTTTTTCAAACCTGGGATTTACACGGTAAGTTTCCTGCCATTCTGAGCGATGAAGTGGTGGGCGAAGCGGCTAAAAAAGTTTACGAAGACGCGGGCGAGATGCTCAAGGAAATCATTACTAATAAATGGCTTCGGCCGCGAGCTGTGGTGGGTATTTGGCCTGCGAGCAAGATAGCCCCCGATACGGTGGCGGTGTACCACCCAGAGAGCGGCGAAGAAATGCACCGGTTTGAGTTTATGCGGCAGCAAGTGCGCAAGGCTGCCGGACAGCCCAACCTTTCGCTGGCCGACTTCATGGCCCCTATTGAGGCGCGAGTCCGCGACTACATAGGTGGTTTTGCAGTAACCACCGGTATTGGAATCGAACCGCACCTCGAGCGCTTTGCAGCTGCCAACGACGATTATTCCAGCATTATGCTCAAAGCCCTTGCCGATCGATTGGCGGAAGCCTTTGCCGAGCTCATGCACGAAAAGGTGCGGAAAGACATCTGGGCCTATGCGCCAAATGAAAACTTGGCAAACGATGCCTTGATCGCAGAGAAATACGAAGGAATACGTCCTGCTCCCGGCTATCCCGCTTGTCCGGATCACACAGAGAAACCCGGTCTCTTTCGTATGTTGCAAGCGGAAGCAAACACCCAAATCACGCTCACAGAATCGCAGGCCATGTATCCCGCTTCCTCGGTTTCAGGATTGTATTTCGCGCATCCGGAATCGAAATATTTTGGAGTAGGGCGTATCACCAAAGAGCAAGTGGCAGATCTGGCCGAACGGAAGAAACTTTCATTCGATGAGATGGAAAGATGGCTTTCGCCGAATCTCAATTATTGATTCCTTTAGCTAAATTCGCAGAAAGCTCCACAACGGCGTTATGATGCGATTGGCTTGTATTCTTTTTGTTATGCTTCTCGCTCATCGAGCCATGGCGCAGCCTAAACCCGTGCAACTTAGTACCGCTGCATCCGATTGCCGAGGTGCGCTAATGCTGAACGATACGGTGGTTGGCCCTGTGTTTTCGCCGAAAGGCTATGGAGAAAAATTGGAAATCGAAGGCTACGAACTCGGAGATCCCTACTTCATCGAGCGCGAGCATAATACCGTGTGGTATCGCTTTATAGTGCCTTTTGACGCGGTGCTTACCTTCGACATCATACCCAATCGCCTCGATGACGATTTTGACTTTATGCTCTTTCAATACGATGGCCCAAACTTTTGTCAATTAATTGCTGATGGCCAAAAGCTTCCGGTAAGAACGAATATTTCGCGGAAGAATATCCAAGTAAATGGGCGCACCGGGCTTTCGGAGTCTTCCGTTTATGAGTTTGTACCATCGGGTCCTGGTAGCTCCTACAGCCGGCCGCTTAAGGTGCACAAAGGAGCGATGTACTACTTACTGGTCGATAATCCATTTCGCGAAAATGAAGGCCACACCATCCAACTGCATTATAAGAAGCTGGCTCCGGCTGTGATCGCCGAAAATAAGGCCGCAGAAGAGCGTGATCGAAACACCGAAAAACGCCAATTAGTCATTACGGTAAAGGATAAAAGCAATGGTCAGCGCATACCCGCCAATATTTTTGTGGAAGGACTACCCGATTCTTTAGCAAACCGCTTTCCAGCCGTATCGCAGGTTAATCTCACCGTAACCAGCTACCGAACGTATGAAATTAATGCGGTGCGGAAAGGCTACCTGCTCTCAAACCAGACTTTTATTCCTAAGAACGACTCGGTGTATGAGGTAGAGGTGATGCTTGAACCCATGAAGATGGGCGACCGGATAAATCTGGAGAACATAAAGTTTGAAGGCGATCGCACCGTGATTTTGGAGACCAGTCTGAACTCATTAGGCCAGCTCAAGGAATTTTTGGAGGTGAACCCATCCGTGCAGGTGGAAATACAAGGCCATGTAAACGGAGAAGGCAAGAAGAATAAGAAGCCATTTATTCGC
>JBBQFC010000046.1:0-25924 GCA_038321615.1 Flavobacteriales bacterium
GTTAGCCGCAGCTGGCTGGAATTTTAAGAAATTGATCGAAAAAATCAGAAAAGAATCATCCGAAAAGTTGGCCTTTATTTTTCAGCGATTTTTAGACCGATATTTTTCTGCTCTCGCTGTTAGTTAGTAAGGATCGACTAAGTATTCTTCCTGTGTAATCCCAAGGTCGGAAGCAATACTTTCGGCTTCAGCTAAAACAGATTTATCCAAAGGAATGCTGACGGTTTTAATGATAATTATAGCTACATCAAACATAGCCGACAATCATCAAAAATCCAGAGTCTCGCTATTTAAAGCCATTCTAAATTAAATTGGCTGACAGTTCGGTGACAATAAAACAGCGCGCAGTAACGAATTTTGCAGCGCAATATGAGCAACGGAGTTTTAGCCCATTTCAGCATTCTTTCCTTCAACCATAAGCACTGTGATTTACAGCTTATTGGAGCCCTTCATATCGAGCTAGAAATGAGAGCGGTAAAGCTTATGGCACTAAAAGAAGCGGCTGGTCTCGAGGAGCTCATGTACATTTCTACTTGCAATCGCGTAGAATTCTTAGTTAAAAGTGATGAGAAAGGGCTTGATCATGCTTGCTTTTTGGCGCTCCTTAGCTCGGATTTAATAGAGGTTTCCGACTTAGAGAAGAGCGTGGAAGTTTTCCGGGGCGACGCCGCGGTCAAGCATTTGTTGAAAGTTACGGCATCGCTCGACTCCGTAATTATCGGCGAGCGCGAAATCATCACCCAAGTGCGAAAAGCGTATGAAGAATGCAGTAGCTTAGGCCTTACCGGCGATTTGCTCCGCCTAGTAATGCGCCGCACTATCGAGACGGCTAAAACAGTTTTCACGGAAACAGCTGTTTTCAAAAAGCCGGTCTCAGTAGTTTCTCTGGCTTTTCATACGCTACGCGATATGGCTATGCCGCGCGACAGCCGGGTATTGATGATCGGTGCGGGGAAAACCAATCGGTCGATGGCCAAGTTTCTCGCCAAACACGGTATGAAGCAGATTGCCATCTTTAACCGCACCAAGGCTAATGCCGAATCATTAGCAAAGGAAGTAGGAGGCAAAGCATATTCACTCGACGAATTGCAGGAATACGCGGATGGTTTCGACGTAATGATTACCTGCACTTCGGCTAGTCAGCCTATCGTTAATCAGAGCTTGCTTGCTCAATTGATAGGCGGAGAACATACCAAGAAAGTATTCATCGACTTGGCAGTGCCGGGCGATATTGATCCAAAGGCTTTGGGCACTTTGGCCATTCCACACCGCCATATTGACATTACAGAATTAAAGGCCATCGCCGATATCAACTTAATAGAGCGCTACAAAGAGATTGAGAAATGCGAGGCGATCATCGATCAATGCCTGCTCGATTTTCATGATACGCTGAAGCAGCGCGAAGTGGAAAAAGCGATGAGCCACATACCGCAGAAAGTAAAAGAGATTAAGCATACTGCTGTAAACGAAGTGTACGCGAAGGAGCTACAAGCTTTAGATCCGGAATCGCGAGCCCTGCTGGAACGCATACTAAACTATATGGAGAAAAAGTACATCTCCGTGCCGATGCGCATGGCAAAGGAAGTAATGCTAAGCAAGAAATAATGCGCCAGCCGATCGCCATCGGAAGCCGGGGAAGCGATTTAGCACTCTGGCAAGCTCACTTTCTGCAAGATGCACTCACCGCAGAAGGCCAAACAAGCGAGATCAAAATCATTAAAACCCAAGGCGACCGAATCCAACATCTGAGTTTCGACAAAATGGAGGGAAAGGGATTTTTCACCAAGGAGCTCGAAGAGTCTTTATTGAAAGGAGAGATCGACGTGGCGGTTCATTCTTACAAAGACTTGGAAACCAGGGGTGTGCCAGGCTTGCATATAGCCGCGAGTTCTTATCGGGCACATCCATCAGACATTTTGTTGATTCGTCGTGAAGCGGTCGATAAACAGGCGTTGTTTGGTTTGCCAAATGGGGCTGTGGTTGGTACTTCGAGCGCGAGGCGCAAGATGCAAATTCGCCATTTTCGCCCCGACGTGGCGCTGCGAGACCTACGCGGCAACGTGCCCACGCGTGTCAACAAGCTACGCACGGAGCCTTACGATGCCATCATATTAGCCAGGGCTGGCCTCGATCGCCTGCAACTGGATTTGTCAGAATTTGAGACCCATACCTTCGATCCTACTCAGTTTATACCCGCCCCGGCTCAAGGTGTTTTGGCATATCAAACCCGCTCGGAAGACACGGATGCTACCGCTATTTTGCGGGTTCTGCATCATGCCGATGTGGCAGATTGTATAGGCCTGGAGCGACGCGTACTCAATTTATTCCACGGGGGTTGTCAGATACCTTTGGGAGCCTACTGCACCCAAGTCGAAGGTGTATACCAATTGAAAGCCATCGTTGCCCATAGCTGGGATTCTGATCCTGCCGTCGTATCGCTATCGGGCGATGATCCCGAAAGCGTGGCCCAAGAGGCAGTGCACCAACTAAAGTCTCGCCTTGCCGATTTCGATCTACATAAGTCGCGATAAACCAGGGCCTTTCTTCGAATCGCTTCAGAACCGCGGTTTCGTAGCGCTCACTTGTTTTGCTTGTATTGACTTGATCGCCGACATGCCACTACCGCCTCCAACGGCCGATTGGGCTTTTTTCTCATCGCCCGGATCCTTTGTGCTTTTTAGCAAAAAATGGGATTGCAGGCCCTATCGGCTTGCCGCTATTGGCTCCGGCACAGGAGAAGTCATCCGCGCTGCTGGTTTTGAAGTTTTTGTTCCCAAATCGTCGGATACAAAAAAGGCAGCAGCCGAATTTGCGAACCATGTGAAGTCAACCGAAACCGTGATGACACCTGTTGGCAATAAAAGTTTCCGACGTTTGAAAGGGCTTATTCCAGCCGAACGCTTAAGAGAATACCCTTGCTATCGCACTGAGGCGCGTGCAGAAATCCCGATGGTCGAAGCAGAATACTTCATATTTACATCGCCAAGTAATGCTGACGCCTTTCAACTTGCTCATTTACCCGGAGCAGGCCAATATGCTGTAGCAATGGGAAATAGCACTTTCGCGGCTCTGGATAGTACAACCTGGAAAAAGGTGTTCCTTTCGCCTCATCCCGATGAAGAAAGCCTTTGGGAAATAATTAGAACGCACGCTTCCGCTTAGCTGAAAGCGGCGATTCCCGTAATGTCGTGCCCGGTTATCAAAAGATGGATATCGTGCGTGCCTTCGTAGGTCACTACCGACTCCAGATTCATCATGTGCCGCATAATTGGGTATTCGTTGGTAATGCCCATTCCTCCGTGGATTTGCCGCGCTTCACGGGCAACGTCTAAAGCCATATTCACATTGTTGCGCTTGGCCATAGAGATCTGCGCAGTTGTGGCTTTTCCTGCCTCGCGCAATTGACCTAAGCGGAAGGTGAGAAGCTGTGCCTTGGTGATTTCAGTAATCATTTCGGCGAGTTTTTTCTGTTGCAACTGGAATCCCGCTATCGGTTTACCAAATTGAACACGTTCTTTTGCATAGCGCAAAGCTGAGTCGTAGCAATCGAGTGCCGCCCCAATGGCTCCCCAAGCGATGCCGTAGCGGGCGCTGTCGAGACAAGAGAGTGGCCCACCGAGGCCAGATTTTCCCGGAAGGAGATTTCCTTTGGGGACTTTTACATTATCGAAAACCAATTCGCCTGTATTGCTTGCCCGTAAGCTCCACTTCCCATGTGTTTCAGGTGTAGTAAATCCTTCCATACCGCGCTCTACGAGCAGCCCGTGAATTCGTCCTTCTTCGTTTTTGGCCCAAACCACAGCCACATCGGCAAATGGAGCATTGGAAATCCACATTTTGGCCCCGTTTAGAATGTAGTGATCTCCACCGTCTTTGAAGTTGGTAACCATACCGCCCGGATTTGAGCCATGGTCGGGTTCGGTGAGTCCGAAACATCCGATCATTTCTCCGGCGGCAAGTTTGGGAAGGAATTTTTGCCGTTGCTCTTCGCTACCGTATTTCCAGATAGGGTACATTACCAGCGAACTTTGAACGGACGAAGTAGAGCGAAGGCCGCTATCGCAGCGTTCGAGCTCCTGCATAATGAGCCCGTAAGATATTTGATCGAGACCGGCACCTCCGTACTCTTCGGGAATGTAAGGGCCGAAGCCACCTATCGACGCAAGGCCAGGAAGGATTTGCTTCGGAAAAGTTCCTTTTTCGAAATATTCTTCAATAATAGGCGATACTTCCTTCTTCACCCAAGCCCGAGCAGTATCTCGAACTAATTTATGCTCATCGTTGAGCAAGTCATCCATCTCGTAGTAATCGTGTCCTTGATATTGATCCGTGCGCATTCGCTTTCGTTTTCGTTTTGGTGCGCAAAGGTAAGTATACGGCAATTAAAATTTATCATATTTACGCCCGTTTATATACCTTTCGAAAAAGACCAATACACATACAGCTTTGGAAATAATTCCGCGCCCTGATCCGCATTTGTTCGAACCTTGGATGATAGGGGTCTTTCTATTTTGTCTAGGTATCTTAGCGTATCTGCGTATTGCTTACGGTAAGCGCTTGGAGCGCATGGCCGGGGGGCTTCTGCGCATTCAGATTCTGCGCCAAATCATGGCCGAAGAGATTGTTTTTACCCAGCGCGCTTCTACGCTGCTCTTCATAAATTTTGTTTGCTTGTTTGCCTTGTTTCTATTCGCAGTGGTGCAGTTTCGGTTTCCGTCGCAGCCAATTGCCTTTGATTTTACGGCTTACGTCATTTTGGCTTTGGTGATTTTAGGGGTTTATTTGCTCAAGCTCATCGGTGGGTTTTTCTTGCGGTGGCTCTTTTCGGATAAAGGGTTAATTCGCGAATTTCTATTTGAGGCGATGCTTATACAGTGCGCTCTGGGAGTAATACTTCTTCCTACGATGGCTATTTTCTTGTTTTCAGTGGGCGCGGAGCGGACCTTCCTGTTACAATTATGCTTGGGTCTGCTCGCATTTTCATGGATTTTTCGGGTTATTCAGGGCATTCGGCTTAGCACAGCACATCAAGTTTCGGCGGTGTACATTATTTTGTACCTTTGTACGCTGGAAATTTTGCCTGTATTGGCTTTGCTAAAAGCAGCGCAAAGGGCATTGTTTTTAAGCTAAGTAAGCAGAAATAACACACCGATTACCTATGGCTGAAAAAGTCAAATCAATTTTGATTTCACAACCGCCGCCTACTACCGAAAAGTCTCCCTACGTAGAGCTGGCCGAAAAACTTAAAGTACGGATCGAATTTCGCCCTTTTATTCACGTAGAAGGAGTGCCGGCTAAGGAATTTCGCCAAGAGCGGATCAATATTTTAGAGCACACTGGTATAATTCTTACCAGTAGAAACGCTGTAGATCATTACTTCCGTATGTGCGAAGAAATGCGAATAAATGTGCCCGAAACTATGAAGTATTTCTGCCTTTCGGAATCGACTGCTTTCTACCTTCAGAAATATGTGGTTTACCGCAAGCGTAAGATTTTTTACGGAAAGCAAAGTTTTCAAGACTTGCTCGACGTGATTAAGAAGCATAAGAACGAAAAGTTTTTACTGCCATGCTCCGATATTCACAAGCGAAATATTACAGATCTTCTGGACTCAAGCAACATCAAATATACCAAGGCTGTAATCTACCGCACGGTGTGCAGCGATTTGAGCGATTTGGCTGACGTAAACTTTGACATGCTCGTATTTTTTAGCCCATCGGGTATCGAGTCGCTTTTTAAGAATTTTCCCGATTTCAAGCAGAATGGTACACGTATAGCCGCCTTTGGCTCTACCACTGCCGATGCAGTGAAAGAAGCGGGTCTTAATCTCGATGTACACGCACCCCTTCCCGGGTTGCCATCTATGTCGATGGCTATAGAGAGCTACATTAAGAAGCTGAAATAAGCTAAACGACTAAGGGCGGCCACATGCTGGCTTTTTTGTAATCTTGACCATGGACGATTTTCGATTTCCCAAGTCAGAACGCATGACGCATAAAAGGGATATCGAGTTGGTATTTGCATCGGGTAGTACGATTAAGAAAACCCCGGTTCTGCTCAAGTATTGCTGGAAAACTGATGCAACCGAAGGGGTAAAAGTGCTCATCGTTGCCCCTAAAAGGCAGCACCGCCATGCAGTAACACGAAACAAACTCAAGCGCAGAATGCGAGAGCTTTTTCGCCTTCACAAGTCATCGTTGAAAATACTAACCACCGGAGCCAATAAAACCCTATTACTTGCAGTTATTTACCAAGGGAATGCAAGCGTGCCTTTTAAGCAATTGGAAACGCAATATCGCGCCGCGATTATGCTCTTACAAGCGCCAAAATGATTAACAAGTATTAACCGCGTACCCGCGGTTTTCGCGACCAGACAAGCGTAGGTGAAGAGAAAAGATAAGTAGATTTAAATTATGAAGAACAGCCGATTAAAATCGAAGTTAAAATCGAAGTGGATTATAGCCGCTTTGGCAGGAGTTACATTGGTAAGCGTGATGGCGACCACCATTAAGGACAATTATTTTGAAGTTTCTAAAAACCTTGAAATTTTTGCAACGCTCTACCGGGAGCTCAATATCTTTTATGTCGATGAGGTACAGCCGGGCGATATGATGAAAACGGGGATCGATGCTATGCTCGAATCACTCGACCCCTACACGAATTACATCACCGAAAGCCAAATAGAAGATTATCAGTTTATGACCACCGGCCAGTATGGCGGCATCGGGAGTCTCATACGTGCAGTAGATGGAGACGTTTATATTTCCGAGCCTTATGAAGGTTTTCCCGCCGATAAAGCCGGTTTGAAAGCGGGCGATAAAATTTTGGAAATCGATGGACGCTCGGTGCAAGCGAAGGATCAGGAAGAGATAAGTAAGATGCTTAAGGGGCAATCGGGCAGTAGCTTAAACGTAAAATACGAACGTGAAGGAACCCAATTGATGGCGACCTTAAAGCGGGAAGAGATTAAAATCCCCGATGTGCCGTATTCTGGAATGCTGGACGAAAAAGTGGGATACATTCGCTTGACAAGCTTTACGCAAACAGCCAGTCAGGAGGTGCGCGATGCGTTCTTAGAGCTTCGCGATAAGCAGGGAATGAAAGAGTTAATCTTCGACCTCCGTGGTAATGGGGGTGGCCTGCTTCGGGAAGCCGTCAATATTGTGAACTTCTTCGTGCCCAAAGGACAAGAAGTAGTGCGTACCAAGGGGCGAATAGCAGAATGGGATCAAAAGCACACGGCCCTTAGCGAGCCTATGGATCTAAACATTCCTATTGTGGTACTGGTGGATGGTTCTAGTGCATCTGCTTCGGAAATCGTAGCCGGTGCGCTACAAGATTTAGATCGAGCCGTTATTGTAGGCGATCGAACTTTTGGCAAGGGTTTAGTGCAACAAACCCGCGATTTGCAATACAACAATAAGCTGAAGCTCACAGTGGCCAAATACTACATCCCCAGCGGGCGCTGTATTCAAAAACTCGACTACTCCCATAAGAATATAGATGGCCTGGCCGAAGAAGTGCCAGACTCCTTGCTCCAAGCCTTTGAGACTCAAAATGGCCGAAAGGTAATGGATGGTCGTGGAATCGATCCAGATGTAGAAGTATCCTTGGACGAATTCCCCCACATTTTAGGCAGTTTACTCTACGAGAATCTCTTCTTCAAATACGCCAACGAATATGTAAAAACACGTCCTACCATTGCTTCAGCACGTGAATTTCATCTGACAGATGCGGACTATACCGCCTTCACGAAGTATCTGGAAGGCAAGGATTACAGTTATGAAACGGATAGCGAAAAGGAGCTCGCAGAGCTGATAAAGGTCGCAAAGAAGGAGCGCTATTATGGTTTGGCAGAATCGGAGTTTAACGCACTCACCACCGCTCTTACCCAAAAGAAAAATGAAGATTTGATCACTTTCCGCAGCGATATACAGGAGATACTCGAGAATGAGATTGTATCGCGTTACCACTACCAACGTGGCCGTGTGGAAGCATCGCTTGCGGGAGACCCGGCGGTAAAACAAGCTGTGATTGTGCTCAATGATACGGATAAGTATCTCTCTACCCTTGGTAAGAAGTAGAGCCGTATGAAGGCCGAGAAGGCTGAACGCACCAAGCGGGCTGTCTACATTGCCTTAGTTTGTGCTTTGGCGTTAGCAATGCCCAACTTAAAATTGGGGATGAGCATTGCCTCGATTTTGTTGCTCGCCTACAGCTTTTACTATCCGGGTGTTCGAAGTATGGCCAAAATCAAGGAGAACCTTCTCGGTTTGCTGCTTATAGGTCTATTCGCTCTGCATCTCTTATGGCTTTGGAACACTTCCGATTGGGCATACGCCTTTAAAGATTTACGAATCAAGTTGCCCTTGCTGCTGCTTCCGGTAGTACTCGGAGCTTTCAAATTCCGTAGGCGTGACTTACAGTTTATTTTCTTGGCGTTGAGCGTCGGTGTATGGGTAGCTTGCATCGTGGCATACTATAACTATTTGTTTTTCCTGCGCGACGAAGGCAACTTTCGATCGATCGTTCAAGGAATTTCGCCCGTGCGCTTGGCTCTGTTAATGAGTGTTTTAACGGTGGGAATTTTGGCTTTATGGAAAGATCTAAATACAGGCTGGCGTATTTATGCCAGTCTTTGTTTGTTAAATGTGCTCTGCTTCTTTAACCTCATTCAGTCGGCCACTGGGGTCATCGCTGTGCTTATTATTATTTTGGTTGGGGTAGGCTATAGGTTGGGCTTAGCAAAGCGGCCACCCTTAATCGCGGGATTTTTGCTTTTGATTTTAATGAGTTTGGCAGTTTCTGCCATTTTTACGCGGCATTATTATCAGCGCTATTTCACCAGCGCTCAAAGCACAACAAACCTTCCAATTACCACACCTTATGGCAACGATTATGAGCATCTTCCTGATGCGGGCATTGTGGAGAACGGTGATTATACCTTTAATTATATCTGTCGATCGGAGCTAATCGACACTTGGAATGAGCGCTCGGAGAAAACGATTTCCGCAGCAGACGGTTGGACCGTTGCTACGCTCATCAGGTATCTCAGCTCCAAGGGTCTTAGCAAGGATCGAGATGGGGTATTAGCCTTGAGCGATTTTGACATTGCACAGGTTGAAGCAGGGGTTCCTAGTGTGATTTACCTCAAGAGGCATGGCTTGGCCAGGCGATTCCATGTATTACTCATGGGTTACCACATCTACGAACGCACCGGCGACGCATCAGGGTATTCCTTTTTCCAACGCGTGATTTATTGGCAACTCGCCGGCAAGATTATAGACGAGAACTTTTGGCTCGGTGTCGGCACCGGCGACGTTAAAGCGGTTTTCAACGAAGCCTACGATCGGTTTCAGCCCACCTTAGAACCGTCGTTTCGAAATAGAGCCCATAACCAGTATTTTACCTTTTTTATCAGCTTCGGGGTTTTGGGCTTTGCCTATTTTGTAATTATGGCTTTCGTGGCGATCCGCAATTCGGCGCATTCTTTTATGCCTGTAGCAGTTATGCTTATTCTCTTTCTTTCGTGCCTTACCGAAGACACCCTCGAAAGCCAAGCCGGAGTTACATTCTTTGCGTTTTTCTATTCCTTGTTCGCAAGAAAAGTTCACATCCTTAATACAGCCTGATAATCCCATTATCTTTATCGCGTGAAGCAGAAAATGCGCATCGGTTTGGTGGTGAGTTCGGGAAAGCTCGGCTCAGAAATGCGGGAGATGAAAATCTTATTTAAACTCTTTGAAAAAGGACCGACTAAAGGCACATTGATTCACTTAGAGTCCGCGATAAAGTCAAAAAACGCTCAGCCCAACGGAGCAGAAGAAGCCGGCGAATATCGCAAGGCCCTGAAATTCGCTAACCTAGCCAAGAAGCTGAAGCTCGATGTGTGTATTTATCGCGATTTTTATCAATCGGCTACACTTACAGCGGCAAAGACCATATTGAAGAACCGATTAAAATTGGTTTTTATTCAAGAAAGCCCTTCCGATTATTTAAAGGCCGATCCACTAAATGTGTTTCGAGCTAATCAATTGGATGCATGGGTAAGCCCGCTCAACGCCACCGCCAATGAAGTTCGGGCACTCACTCAGGTCCCGCAGCAGCGCATTCATATTATACAGCCACCTATACAGCTTGCTGGCATGAAGGGCGCAGGAGATTTGAAGTCTAAGTTTCGAAAGGATCATGCTATCGGAGCAGATCAATTGATAGTTGGCATTCAATTAGACGCGGGGCTGTCGCTTCCCAAGGAAGTTCAAACTTTGATGCGGAGTTTGAAGCGGAGCGCGCTGCTAAGACAAAGACTTTTCCTTTTTATAGAATGGCACGGCGGCCTGGAAGGCGAAGGTGAATCGATTTTTCAAGAACTCACCACGGCTCTTGTAAATATGGAAATGCGGCAATCATTCATTCAAGTGCAGCGGGAAGGCCGCACCAACGAGCAACAAGCGAGTCTCGATATTGCACTTATTATTGCCGACGGCGAGCCTTACAGACTCAAGGCGTGGGAAGCAATGGAGCGCGGAATCTATTGCATCGCATCTGCCACCCAAGTCACTGCCGAGCTACTTCGCAATGGCGAATATGGTTGGTTATATAGCAGAGGTTCCGAGGACTCAATGCTCGAAGCATTTGGCTACATACTGCGCCACGTGGATGAGAAGCAGACACCACTAGCGAAGCCAATCCGCATGAAGCGCCCGGCTTATGCCAAGCGCCTTCTAGAAATAATGTCAAATTTGACAGTGAAGGCTTAATCACCACTCACTTCACCAGCACGATTTTACCGGTTTGGATCACTTCGTCTTCCCTGTTTCGAAGATTAAAAGTATAAATACCCGACGCTAAATCGGAGAGATCGATTACCGGATTGGCATTTAAAAGTATCGCGCGAAGTTTGCGCCCGCTCAAATCGTAGATATCCAAGGTGCTGTTTATGGGATCGCCGATCCAACCCAAATTCACGTTTCCATTTGTGGGATTCGGGAAGATTCTGACAACGCTCGAATTTTCGCGATCGTTTGTACCTACCGTAGAAGCTGTAATCTCTAAACAGTAATCTTCTGTCTCGCCCCATTCGAAAACTTCACAGGGAAGTACATCATCGGGAATGTTTCCTCCCACGTATTTCATGGAAATTCGAAGACGGGTGTTACCCAGGAGCGCATCGCCGGGTATAGTGATCTCCCCTTCTAACGGCTGCCACGAGCCTGCAGGCGATTCAATTAATACTTCGTTTTCTTCAAAATTTCCGTCTTGATTCGCGTCGAGCCATAAGGTAAAGTACTCCGTGTAGGTAGTACCGCTGAACCCGGGCACCAAATTTACGGCATAGGTTCCGGCGACTTCTAGCGATAGATCATTATTTTCGAATAGTTCATATCCACCATTATTTCCAGAAACGTTAGAATAGGCTCCTATTGTAATTTCGGCAATGTGCTCCTCGCTTGAGTCTTCGGCCATAGCGGGGCAGTATTCGGAGTCGATACAGATGCCGCAGCCCTTGGTGCGCACTGTAGAAAGGGTGCCTTCTGTGCTGTCGGCTGCACAGGATGAAATAACTTGAACGTCGTAGAAAGCACAAGGCTCGAGACCAATAATGTTAAAGTCTCCAGTACTGGTCACTCCGGCGAAAATCCAGTCGATTTCACCCGTTAAACGGTAATTTACATGGTAGCTTTCTATGGCAAAGTCAGGGCTCCATTCCACATTGATCACTTCGTCGGCAGAAGCGATGGTAGCCACACTCACCGGGTTAATACAGCACCCTTTCGTGGTAAAGAGTTTTGGATTGGAGAACGTCAGTTCGTCCACATTCTCGGAGCATTGGCTCGCGATTTCAAACTCAAAAGCAGTGCAATTCGGCAAGTCATTAAATACATAATTGTTGCCTGTTACGTCAGAAATGTATGTCCATTCTGCGGCTCCAATTTCCCGGTATCTGATTGCCAACAGCGTGGTGTCGGATATGGCACTCCAGGTAAATGAATAAACGGTATCGCTCGAAAGCTCGTAGTTAAAACTAAATGGCGCCAAGCAAAGATCGCCGTCGCAGCCACCCATAATAATATTGAGGCTATTGAAAGCATTGAGCCTACCACCGGTGGCAGTTTCGTTGAGCAAATTGGCCACGGGGTCTACTCCAGCGAAAAGGGCGTAACGCACGTAATCGGCTGCGCCTTGGGGGTTATCGTGTATGAGCTCGGCAAAAGAAGGGCAGGGTGCTGCGTATAGCAATGCCACTACCCCAGCCGTAAGCGGTGATGCAAAGGAAGTGCCCGAAGTAGTGGTATAGCCGTTTTGCCCGGCGGTGGTATAAACGTTTTGCCCGGGTGCACCGAGATCGACCGTCTCCAGCCCAAAACCGCTAAAAGTGCGAATATCGTTGCTATTGGTCGCCGTTACGCTGATCATATAATCGCTGGGAACGGCAGTGGGAATATCTCCAACTTCATCGATATTCACATTGTTGTTGGCAGTGGCACCGCAGCTCAAGATGCCATATACGCCCAACGTGTCGTAGAAAGCTGACCAAATCGGCACTTCGGCAGGGTTGCCAAAATCGATACCCCAAGAGGCGTTTGTCACAACCACGAAAGCGCCAAGGGCTCCATCTGTAGCGTCGTAAAGTTGGCGTTGTACAAGCGGATACGTATAGGCTTCAACCACCGATGCTTCGTTGCCAAGGTTTTCGCCCGAAACCGACATCATTTTTACATTCCAATTGGCTCCAACTGTGCCGGAGCCATTATTGCCCTTTGCGCCAATCATACCCATTACGTTGGTTCCATGGCCGCCGTTGTAAACGTTTTGGTCGTTTTCGGAGCCCACGTCCCATCCACGGAAGTCGTCGATATAGCCATTTCCGTCGTCGTCAATTCCATTATTCGGAATCTCGTTGTAGTTAAACCAGGCATTACCGATTAATTCGGGGTGGAGCAGATTGCCTCCTTCTATTATACACACAACGATGGTGTCGCCCAATGCCGTGACCCCGCCTGTTGTGATATCCCATGCTTCATCGCTATCGATATCAGCATCTTCGAGCCCATTGTTCGAACCCGAATTTATATGATGCCATTGTAAATTGAGCCCCGGGTCGTCGGGTACGGTGGCTCTTGATTTAATCTGATGGTTGAACTGGGCATTGAGCACTCGGGGATCCGTTTTCAAGGCCAAGAGTAAAGCTCTTTCATCGGCTGCTTGGTGATCAAAACTCAGCAGGTAAATATTCATAGGCTTGGAAAGCAGCTTTTTGATCTCGACATCCGTTCTAATTCCGTCTATTTCCGAGTGGGAATTTAAGATAGATTGGGGCGAAGCGCCCGTCTTAAATTGAGCAATAATCTCTCCCGGTTCATGCACCATTTGTGCGGAAAGAGAGATCACAAAAAGAGTACTGAGCAGAGTTGTGGTAATTACTTTCATAGGTTTCAAATCAATCAATCTCTAAATTTAGGGCATATTTCATTAGATGGGGGTCTGAATACCGACACGGCGCATATTTCCCGTGGGTAAAGCAATTCGAATGTTGGAATCCTATTCCTGGATGTAAACGCGCTTTACGCGATTTGAAATTTGGGTAAGCAGCTCGTAGGGGATGGTATCCAAGGCTTCTGATAGGCGATAGATATCGGCACCGTTTTCAAAAATCACTACCTGATCGCCTTCGACACAGTCTAGCTTGGTAACATCGACCATAGACATATCCATGCAAATGTTTCCTACAAAAGGGCAAAGCTCACCGTTGATTTTTACGCTGCTTCGGCCATTGCCCAAGGCTCGCGGTAAGCCATCGGCATAACCGATGGGGATCACGGCGATGCGGCTTTCGCGGTCGAGCGGCTTTTTCGGACTATATCCCACACCTTCGCCCGCAGCTACCGTGCGAATTTGAGATATACGTGTGATCAAACGGCTTACGAAATTAAAATCATCGCGAGCTTCGGTCTGCGATATCAATCCGTAAAGCCCAAGACCAAGTCGCACGGCGTCGAATTCTGCCTTTGGATGACGAAGAATTCCGCTCGAATTTAAGATATGGCGCATAAAGGTATGGCCCAAGGCATCTTCAATTTCGCGCGAAGCGGTTTCAAATCGCTTTATTTGATTTGCCGTAGCACCATCAAAATCAATGTTTTCGCTCGACGAAAGGTGCGAGAAAACGGATTTGACAGTTAAAAGACTTTTGAGATTGTGGAGGCGCTCGCTCAGCTTTGGAATTTCGTTGGTATCAAAACCCAAGCGATTCATACCGGTATTAATCTTGACATGAATGGGGAATGGCAGCTCGAGTGCCGCATTTTGCGCTGCCCGCTCGAAAGCATCAAGTATGCGAAAACTAAAGATCTGCGGCTCGAGCCGGAATCGAATCATGGCATCAAAACTGGAAGCTTCTGGATTGAGAACCAAAATAGGCGTTTCGATACCATCGCTGCGCAAATCGAAACCTTCATCTGCGTAAGCTACGGCCAAATAATCGACTCCGTAATAGCTCAGGAAGCGGGCGACTTCGTAGGCGCCGCTCCCGTACCCGAAAGCCTTGACCATGGCAATTAACTGCGTATTGCGCTTCAATTTCGATCGGATAAAGCCCAAGTTATTCGCCATTTTGTTGAAATTAATCTCCAATACGGTTTCGTGGGTTTTTTCTTGCAGCGCATCTGCGATTTGCTCAAATTGAAAACTACGCGCCCCTTTGAGCAGAATGTTTTCGCGGCTAAAGCCCAACTTTCTCCATTCGGCCAGAAATTGAGCCGTACCCGGGTAAAAGCTGGAAGAAACATTCTTAAAAAGCGACTGATGAGCTTTGAGTTCAGGCCCGATCCCTATGAAGCGGTCAATGCCTTTGAGAATGAGTAGGTCGGCGAGTTTTTGATAGAGCACGCTTCCCTCTTCACCCGTTTGTTGAATATCGCTCAGTATGGCTGTGAAATTCGGATTTTTAACTTGGGTTTTTAGAAAGTCGAGCGCAATTTCGATGGCATTGAGATCCGAATTATAAGCATCGTTGACGAGGGTGCAGCCCTTGATTCCCTCCAATATTTGTAGCCGCATACTCACGGTTTCCAAGTCAGAAAGTCGTTGGGAAATATCATCATCTGAATAAGACCAGAGAATCATCAAGACCCATATATGGCACAGGTTTTCGATGGAAGCATCGAGCTGGTAGGGCACGGTAAGTTTACGCTCTTTACCCTTCCACATGCCGGTTAGCTGCGTGTGCTTGGCATCGACCGGCTCAGCGCTCAAGATTCGGAAATCAGCATCGGGACTTTGGCCCCAACTTACAGTGTTGACTGAAAGTGGTAGGTCGCTTTTAACCTTTTGATGCACCAATACTTCGTCAGCGCAATAAATCAGCGTTTCGCATTGACTGAAGAGCTTGAGCTTTTCACTGACCTTGGCTTCGATAGAGCTGAAATTTTCTTGATGAGCGGCTCCAATATTCGTGAAAATGCCCATGTTGGGTTGAATCATTTCCCGTAAGCGATCCATTTCGCCAGGCATTGAAATTCCAGCTTCGAAAATGCCCAAGTTATGCTGGGGCTCGATCAGCAAAAGCGAGAGTGGAACACCAACCTGCGAATTATAACTCTTCGGGCTTCTTACAATTTGAAAATCGGGGTAAAGCGCCTGATACATCCACTCCTTCACTATGGTTTTTCCATTGCTCCCCGTAATGGCTACCACCGGTAGAGCGAAACGCGAACGGTAGGCAGCGGCAAAAGTTTGGAGCGCTTGGGCAGTGTCTTTTACCTTGATGATTGTAGCATCTGGAAGTTCTAAGGGATTTGTTTCAACCACAAAAATGCGCATCCCACGGTCGTAGAGATTCTGGATGAAAAGATGCCCGTCGTGATTGGTGCCTCGTATCGCTATAAAAACAGTTGGCCTTTCTGCTGAAACATGCCGGCTATCGATAATTACTTTTTCGACCCTATCGGAAGTTCCAGCCTGAAGGAGCTCACCGCTGATCATTTCTACGAATTCGGCAATTGAAATTTTCATCGCGCCAAAGGTCTTGAATTCAAAATCAAAAATGGGGGAGACTTTTTGACGCAGCAATGTGCGAAACAGGAAAGTAGGATTGCTGAGCTTTTCTGCGGATTCAATTAGATTTGTGTTTGGAGATCTGGGATTTCCAAGCGTGTCGAAATTATACAATTTACAGCCGTTTGACCGTTAATAAAGGTAGTTATGAAGAAATCGTTTGAATCGGCCTTGGCCTTGGCCGAAGTATTAAAGGATGAACAGCATGGAGAAGCCCTTGCGGCTCAATTGAATGATGCCATCGCACTGTGTCGAGACCTTTACCAGGCCTTGATCATAGAGCAGTATAAGGCATTGCGACTCGAAGCTTTGGTTACGTCTGAGCCGCCCGCAGTGGAGCAAATCCTGAACTCCGAACCCGATGCGGTGAACTTAGCCTTGATTGCCCCGGCGCCTGAACCCGAGCTCGTAATAGCCGAAGAGCCCGCCACTCCGATAATTGAAGCCCTTCCCGAGATTTTGCCCTTGCAGATCAATTTAATCGACTCGATCGAAGATATCAATAGACAAAGTCGAAGTATCAATCAAACCAAGGGCGCGCAAGTTGCATCGCTCGCCGACCGACTTCACCACAAGCCCATTATCGATATTAAGGCCGCTATTCCAATTCACCAGAAGTTTCTGTTTATTGACACCCTTTTTGGGAAGGACAAGGCAGCTTATGAGAGGGCTATTGAAACACTCAACAAATCTGTTTCCTTTCTCGAAGCCGACGACTACTTGCGAAATACCCTGAAAGTTCAGTACCGCTGGGAGATGAGTCATCCCATTACCGAGGAGCTGATCGATTTGGTAGAAAGGCGGTTTTTATGAAACTTGCTATCCTTGCGATGGCCTTGTTTTGGGCAGGAAGCAGCCATGCTCAAAATCTTCCCTTTGTTAAATCGTTGGTAGCCCAATTGAGCGATTCTTCCTTTTACGGTAGGGGTTACGTGATGGAGGGCTCTCATCGGGCCGCCGATTATTTGATTTCGGTTTTCGATTCACTGGGATTGGAAAAAATAGGCGATGGCACCCAAACTTTTGACATGCGGGTCAATACCTTTCCGGGAAAGATGCACCTGCGCTGCGACAAAACCAACTTGATTCCGGGACACGATTTCTTAGTTGATCCCCGCTCGAAAAGTATTTCCGGAAAGTTCGCCATCGTGCGGTATGACTCCTCGCGCTTTCAATCCCGGGCACAATTTCATCAAAAAATCACGCAGGCACCACTCATCGATCTACAGGGCATAGATACGCCCGAAGAGCGCGATTTTTTGTACGATTTCGAAGCAGATTTCGGTCGACAAGCCCCAATCTTTGAATTGCAGCCAAAAAAATTGATGTGGTCAGTAGCGCGCGAACAGGGAAACAATACCGTCGTAGAAATTGCAGCCAACTCGGTTTGCCGGAAGGCGAAAAGAATTTCTATCGATGTGGAAGCGCAAGAATTAGAAGTGCAGGAGCGGAATATCGTTCGCAAAATCGCCGGGAGGCGAAGCGACAGCATCCTTGTGGTTACGGCCCATTACGACCACCTCGGGATGATGGGGCCGGCAATTTTTCCGGGAGGGAGCGACAATGCCACGGGTACCGCTATGATGGTCGATCTGGCACGGCATTATACGCTGATGGTGCCGGAATTTGACATGGTTTTTATCGCCTTTGCCGCTGAAGAAGCCGGTTTGGTTGGCTCCAAATATTTTGTCGATCATCCGGTGATCGATTTAGAAAAAATCAAGTTCTTGATTAACCTCGATTTGATGGGTTCTGCATCGAAAGGGGTTACCGTAGTCAATGGGCTCCTGTTTCCCGAAAGGATGAAGCAAATGAGCACGATCAATGACAGTCTCGATTTGGTGCCCCGCATCAAACACCGCGGAAAAGCAGCAAATAGCGATCACTATTGGTTTTCGGAAGCAGGAGTTCCGGCGGTCTTTATTTACACCGAAGGCGAGATCACCGCCTATCACGATGTGCACGATACCGCCGCAGGAATAGATTGGACCCGTTATCCGGAAGTTTTTACCTTGCTGGTCGAATTTATCGCGAATCTCTGATGTCCGCTCCAAAACTTACGCTGGTTCCCACCCCTATTGGAAATCTCCAAGACATTACCCTACGCGCACTTGACGTATTGCGTTCGGTAGACGGCATCCTGGCTGAAGATACACGCACCACCGGCCATTTGCTGAAGCATTTTGAGATTAGCCAGAAGCTGAGCCCATTTCACGCCCACAATGAGCACCATGTGGTGGAGCGTGTAGTGGAGCGTTTGCAGCAAGGCAATCATCTTGCGCTTGTAAGCGATGCGGGTACTCCGGGTATTTCCGACCCCGGTTTTTTGCTGGTTCGAGCGTGTGTAGAAGCGGGGATAGAAGTCGAATGTCTCCCTGGGCCTACGGCGCTTATTGTGGCCTTGGTGCAATCGGGTTTTGCCACCGACCGGTTTTGTTTTGAAGGCTTTTTGCCCTTAAAGAAAGGAAGGCAAAAAAGGCTGGAGAGTTTGGCTGAAGAGATGAGAACCCTCGTCTTTTATGAATCTCCGCATCGCATCGCCAAAACTCTTGGGCAGATGGCGGTAGTGTTTGGTCCAGAGCGGCAGGCTTGCCTGTCGAGGGAGCTTACTAAAATGTTTGAGGAGAATATTCGCGGCACCCTGGCCGAACTGTTTGAGCGGGCTCGAGCTCAAAAGTTGAAAGGAGAAATGGTCATTATCATTAAAGGATACGGAAAAGAATGAAAGCCCTATTTTTAACAAAGCACGGCAATTCGTCCGATGCTTTTGAGCCGCGGGAAATGCCCGACGTCATGCCAACTTCACACCAAGTGCAGATCGATGTCGAAGGTTTTGGGATTAATTTTGCTGATGTCCTGGCGCGAAAGGGGCTCTATCCCGATATGCCACCGCTGCCTTGTGTATTGGGTTACGAGGTGGTAGGTCGCATCTCGATGCTCGGAAAGGAAGTTCGAGGTCTAGCGATTGGCACGCGGGTAGTGGCGTTTACCCGTTTTGGTGGGTATGCATCCAAAGCTTGCACCGATTATCGGGCTGTGGTGGAGGTGGGCGAAGAAATGCCGGCGGGCGAAGCCCTGGCCTTGGCCACGCAATATAGTACCGCCTACTATTGCATGTTCGAAGCTATTCGCCTCCACATTGGCGATAAGGTATTGGTACATAGCGCCGCCGGGGGAGTGGGCATCGCGCTTTGCCAATTGGCGAAGCACTTGGGCTGCGAGGTCTATGCCACTGCAGGCTCAGAAAGCAAACTGGAATTTTTGAGAAGTCAGGGCATCCATCACGTGTTTAATTATTCCTATCCCGATTATGCAGATCGGATTAAGACGGCTTTAAAAGGAGCCCGTCTCGACGCCACTTTCAATGCCATTGCAGGGAAATCTATCAAAAGCGATTATGCTTTGCTTGGCTCGGGTGGCCGTTTGGTGATCTTCGGCGCGGCATCGCGCGTTGGTGGAGGTAAGGGTATTATTTCCGGATTAAATCTGCTTTTTCAATCGGGATTTTTTACCCCGCTGAAATTGCTGATGGCTTCCAAATCCTTGGTAGGAGTCAATATTCTCCGCATCAGCGATAACAAGCCCGAGATTTTAGCCAGTTGCATGGCTTCGGTAGTGGCATTGGCGAAAGCTGGCACGGTGAAACCACATGTTTTTAAGGAGTTCGGCGTTCAGGAATTATCAAAGGCGCACGATGCCTTGGAGAATAGATCGACAATTGGAAAGGTTGCGGTGGTGTTTTGAGCCTAACGCAGTTGACGGGAGCACAGTTAGTGGGATGTTATTTGTCTTTTTGATTTCATTTTATCCTTTTCAGCTGCCCCAAAGGCAGTGTTTTCCGGATACTCTGTTCCAATGAAATCATGGTTTCGGTGCGTTGGATTCCCTCCACAGATTGAATCTTATCGTTGAGCACCGTTCGCAGATGGTCGGTGTTTGAGCATATTATTTTGCAGAAAATACCGTAGCCACCAGTGGTGTAGTGCGCTTCCACTATTTCTTCGATAGCTCGCAGCCGCGGTACCACTTCGGAGTACTTGGCGCTTTTCTCCAGAAATATTCCAATGAAGGCAGTCAGATCGAAACCCAATTTGCTTGCATCAAGCACCAATTCGGCTCCGACCACCACGCCCATTTTCTCGAGTTTCTTCATCCTTACGTGGATCGTTCCAGGCGACACCACTAATTTTTGAGCGATTTCGGTGAAAGGGGCCCGGGCGTTTGCTATAAGGAGGCTCAAAATTTCAATATCCAGATTATCGATGTCATAATCTGGGATCTGTTTTTCTGTTTTCATTTGAAGAATTGGGGTTATATGCGGTAATATTTAGCAATACTATAAAAATAAAGCCGTATTGATAAATTATTTGCAATTATAATTGATCTACTTTACATTTGAATCAAATAACAATGTGGGGTGATGAAACAGGCAAACATGCCCTCCTGTCCCGGGGGTGGAGATCTGGAATAAACCATGTAAATGGCTAACCACTCTTTGAAGGTTCGAATCCTTCCCCTACAGCCAAAGTGAGAAAGCCCGCGAAAGCGGGCTTTCGTTGTTTATGTGGTTTGAGTTTCTGCTGATCTGCCATTAAATTGCCATCTAAGATTTAGATTGCATCCCGAATTGACAGCGCGCCAGCGATGAACAACAAGCTATTTCAGAAATAAGGTGGCGCAACGACGGGAAGATCGCTGCCATTGTCTGGTGCCGCAGCATTGCAAATGCAGCGGAACTCAGCGCCAGCATTTAACTCAGCTTAGGTTTGGTCGAGATTATGCCGCAGCATTGCAAATGCAGCGGAACTGAAGCGGAACTCAGCGCAAGCATTTAATGCAGCTTTAGTTTGGTCGAGAATATGCCGCAGCATTGCAAATGCAGCGGAACAGAGCACTATAAACGCAGCGGAGCAAAGCACTATAAATGCAGCGGTGCAAACCAACGGAGCAAAAGAAGGGAGCAGGGCAATACCTACTGCCCCAGCAATTGCATCAACTCATCCAATTTTGGCGAAAGGATGATTTCGGTGCGGCGGTTTAGAGCCCTGCCTTCGGGAGTATCATTGGTGGCGCGGGGTTGGTATTCGCCACGACCTGCGGCTGTCAGCTTTTTGGAATCTATTTCTTTGGCTTCCAAGAGCCGCACTATAGCCGTAGCTCGGGCTGCCGACAAATCCCAATTGTCTTTGTAGGCTGCCGTTTTAATAGGCACATTGTCGGTATGGCCTTCGATTAGGATATCGATGTCGGGGTTCTTCTGTAGCACATTGGCTAAGACGCTAATGGCTTCTTGACCTTTTGCTTCTACGGCGGCGCTTCCCGATTTAAAAAGGAGCTTGTCAGACATCGATACGTAAACCTTTCCGTTCTTGACCTCTACCGAAAGCTCGTCGGCCTTGAAGCCGAGCAAAGCATCGCGGAGAATACTATTGAGTCTGTTCGTAATGGAATCTTGTCGGGCTATCACCGCCTGCATTTCGCGCAAGCTCTTTTCTCGTTCAGCCAGGGTTTGGGCTTTCTTGGAAAGCTCATCCGCTTGTTTGCGGAGTTCGGCGCTCATCTCCTCCTGGGTCATGGCGCTTTTAGATTGAAGATTATTGAACTCGCCCTCGAGCGATGCATATTCGCCTTGCAGTCTTTGATTGGCTGTTTTCTCGGTTGCCAGGGCTGTTTCCAGGCTCTTCGTTTCGCTACAGAGCGAGTCGCGCTCGTTTACCAGCGGCATTATTCGCTTGGAAGCGGTGAACTTCTCCGGACGGGTTTCTCCGCACTTATAATATGTGGTGCACGAAACCGTGGAAAGGAGCAAAGGGATGATAATAAGGCTTACATTTTTCATAGCTCAGGGGTTTAAACTGTGGGTGAAAGGTAAGGGTTTGTGCCTTATGGTTTTATTCGTTCAGCACTTAGGCCGAAGGAATGGCTGAAAATAGAAAGCCCGCTTGCGGCGGGCTTTGCATTTCGTATCGCTAAACTCAAAAGAAGCTGTAAAGCAATTTCCAATCTAAATTCGTAAAGGAACCTTCGGTTGTTGTGCCCGTAAAATTGGTAGAACGAAGGCTTCCTTGATTAACGTCTCCTTTTGTGTAACTCTTCGATATTTCCGCATAACCTCTCCAATAGTCGAAGGTCAGGGTGCTGGTTTGGCCTACTGGAACATAGCTAGTAAAGCATCTGTTTACCAAGTTTGGATTGTCAACCAATATTTCTTTGTAAATAACATAAGGCAGCGCATCTACTGGGAACGGACCGCAAATACCTGGCGTAGGTGGCCCAAGGTTGATCATAGCTATCGGGAGCGACAAATTAGTTGCACCAGGCACGGGCATAAAAATTTCAACCGTTCGAATAAACAAACCGTTTCCACCCGTATCGAAGCCTTGATTAGCGGTAACTTTTAAATAATTAATACCAAATGGATTAAGGACTTTTTCAACCTTTAAGCCAGGATAAGCCGAATGGTTGAGCGATAAAGTATCCTGACCTGCTGCGGCTAATAATATATTATAAGAGTATTGATCTCTAAAAGGTGAACCAGCGGTTCCTATACCTGCTGCTGTGACTTCCTGCAAGCAGGGTTCGCAACCATCTCCAATACCGCTGCAGTCGATGTCAAGTTCGAATTGTTCAACCGTTTCCAAATCATCGTGGCAGGAAGGGCATACTTCGCAGCTTGGGAATGCGTCGATAAAGTAGTCCACACAGTCGATTTCAAATTCTGCACCGTTAAGAATTTCATCGGCACAAGTAGCACAAGGCGGGCAAGCGGTAGCCGCGTCGAAGTCGCAATCTACACCTGCTTCGTCGCCATCTAAAATACCATTGGTACAAGTGGCCGCCGTATCGCAAAGTGTGAAGCAATTTCCGCCACAGTCGATTCCTGTTTCAGAGCCATTTTGCACCCCATCCCAACAGGTTGGAAATGGGCAGTCGGGACATGCTGTAAGGGGATTATTATCGCAGTCGATACCTGTTTCAAACACCACCAGATACCCCAGGGGCACCATTTCTGTAAGTTCGATATGGATATTTTGAATACCATCGTTGCAAGTAGGGGGTGGACATTCACCGCAGAAAGAAGGCTCAATCGCGTCGCCGCAATCAACACCTGTTTCTGTGCCGTTTTGGATTCCATCGTTGCATGAAGGCGGAGCACATGGAAATTCACACCCCGAACCGCAATCAATACCATCTTCGTTTCCATTTCGGATGCCATCTTCGCAGGTTGGCAAACATACCACCGGGCAAGGGAAACCACAATCTATACCACTCTCCATAATGAGGCGGTAATAAATCCCATTTGCACCAATAGCGATGCTATCGGTGTTGGCATTAAACTCTGCGGCAGTGATATTTAGGTCGCGCACCCAGTGGCCGTTTAGAATTCCGTCTTCGCAGGTAGCGCAGGGCTCGCAATTGGCTCCACCGCAGTCGATACCACGTACGTTGGGGTTGGTAAGCGTTACTGGGCTAATCTCGTCTTGGTTCTCTTCGCGGTCGTCGCAAGAAGGCTCGCAGAATGGGCAGTTTGGCCCCCCGCAGTCAATGCGAACTTCGCCTTGGTTGCGGACTTCGTCAAAACACGTGGGCTCAATTAAATTGTCTTCGTTTCGGCAACTGGCAAGAGCAAGTAAGGCGATGGCTAAAATCCCAATTCGGCGGGTGATGATTGATATCATTTGATAAGTTTTGGTGCGGCTAACATCAATTAGGCAAATGGTTTTGCTTTTTCGACGGTAATACGACGTTCAAAAATAACGAAAGTTGTCGCCGCCACAAGCACAATAAATTTTCTTCAACTTCAAATCCTTTCAGGAAATGATTGTCGGCCGGTAATTTTAGCCGCTTATCTTTAGCCAATCTATGCGTCGAAGAAACGATCCAAACTTAATTTCAAAGCCCCAACCACCTTCCATTCAGGTGGATGCCATACTTGCGAAGTGGAAAAAACTCCATCCACTTATGGCTAAGTTACTTGTGGTACGTGGGCATTCTGATCTTTCGGAAATTCTCGAATTTTTAAATCCTTCCCTAGCCTCAATCGATCGATTCGGTGAGATGAAGGGTCAAAGCATCGCCGTGGAGCGTGTGGCACAGGCCTTGAAAGCCAAGGAGAAAATTTTGCTTTACGGCGACTACGACGTGGATGGAACTTGCTCGCTTGCTATGATGCGCTTGTCGCTCGAAGCGCTAGGCGGCGTGGTAAGCACCTATGTTCCCGACCGATTTGCAGAGGGCTACGGCGTGAGCGAACGAGGCATAGACCATGCGCTCGCACTCAAGGCATCGGTAATGATTACCCTCGATTGCGGCATTACCGCTATTGGTACCTTAAACCGAGCTAGCGCTGCGGGCGTAGATGTTATAATCTGCGATCATCATATACCCGGATCCGAGCTGCCTGGCGCTTTAGCTATTCTTAATCCGCAGCAGGTAGATTGCCCCTTTTCGGGAAAAGAGCTTTGCGGCTGCGGGGTAGCTTTAATGCTCTTGCGAGGTATATCTATGGCTATGGGCAAACCCAAACTCTGGGAAGATTACCTCGATTTTGCAGCGGTAGCTACTTGTTGCGACATTGTACCACTAGTGGGAATAAACAGGATATTGGTATCAGCCGGTATCGAGCGGTTGGCGGCGGCGCCACACCTGGGTTTTCGCACGCTGCTGCGAAATGCTGGTCACTCCGGTAGGCTCAGCGTAAGCGATGTAGTTTTCAAAATTGGTCCGCGCATTAATGCCGCCGGGCGATTGGCGCATGCCCGATTGGCTGTGGACTTGCTAATAGCCGATGACGACATGGAAGCAGATGATCTGGCTGCAGAAATCGAAGGGCTCAATACCCATCGAAAGCAGCTCGATAAGCAAACCACCATCGAAGCTATTGGCCAGGTGCAGACAAAAGATCCAGCAGGAGCTCATGCTGTTACGGTTTTAAGCGATGCAGCCTGGAAGAAAGGGGTGGTCGGTATTGTGGCTTCCCGGGTTATGGAATACCAATACCGCCCGACCATTATTTTGGCGGAAGCCGATGGAAGCTGCACCGGAAGTGCGCGAAGTGTGAAAGGCATCAATATTTACGAGATGCTCAAGGCCTGCCAAGGGCATTTAGAAAAATTTGGTGGACATGCTGCCGCTGCGGGATTGACCGTAAAGGCCGAAAACCTTGAACTATTTATCGATTCCTTCGAAAAGCAAGTGCGGCAATATATGCCTGAAGGAGGTTTCAAGCCAGATGTAAGCATTGATTTAGAAGTGAATTTTGCCGATTGGTATGATGCCGATCGATGGCTGCTGATGGATCAAATGGAGAAGCTCGAACCTTGTGGCCCGGCTAATATGCATCCGCTCTTTATCAGCAGGGGCTGCCAAGGGACAGGCACCAACATCCGCGGGCAGGAACATTTGAGTTTTACGGTTTATCAGCCCGAAGCGCCAAAAAGTAATCCATCTGTAATCGCTTTTCGAATGGCCGATTGCTTTGAGCGAGTTGCAGCAGGACACAAATTCGACTTGGTTTATAGCATAGGGTTGAATCATTGGCAAGGCGAGTCGCAAATTCAATTGGAAGCGAAGGCGATTGTTTTTGAGTAGCCCTGGGTTGAAATAGTTACTCAACCTGACTAAGCATATGAACAATACCCCATAATCCCCGTCACATCGGGTCTCGATACAATTTTTGAATCCGCTCTGCTCCTTCAAAAATCACTCGACCTGACGAAACATGGGCGTTCTTTAACAATACCCTATTATCCCTGTCACGTCGAGTGATTAAAGGGCCGACGATCTGAAGTGAAATAGCAATCCGAAGTGGCCTTTTAATTGTATCGAGACGCGTGATGAATCAAAACCGGGTCTCGATACAATTTTT
>JBBQFC010000047.1:0-25805 GCA_038321615.1 Flavobacteriales bacterium
CACCGGTGGAGCTACTCCACTATTCGCGGCTATCGCAGCTCAACCTGGCTACAATGCTATCAGCACCTTGACGAGCTACCCGAACCCCACAAGCGGTCCATCGCAAGTGGTGTTTGAACCAGCTAACACAGGTCGCACCATACTTGAAGTGTACGATATGAATGGCCGCAATGTAGCTACCCTGTTCAATCAGGAAGCGCAAGCCGGACAAGAATACCGTGTAGACTTCGAAGGTGCTTACCTACCAAATGGTATTTACATCTACCGATTAACAACAGTGAACGAAGTCGTTATCGACAAGTTCATGATTGCTAAGTAATCATTAGGGCTTGGCCCTTGAAAATAAAAAACCCCCGCCAAATGGCGGGGGTTTTTTATTTTACAATTATTGTTTCGAGCTATCGAATCTTACTCCATTTGCGCACGGCTTTATGGCTAAGTCCGGAAAACTCCACTATATATAAACCAACTTGGAAATCACTTGTCTCCAACCTATTTGAATTTCCTTGAGGGATATAACTCAATACTTCCTTGCCCGTAATATCCAAAAAGCGTATTAGACTTACATCATCAGGCCACCTGAGTTCAACAAAAGTTGAGGATGGGTTCGGATAAATCCGAACGGATTCCGCCCATCTATCCTCAACGGACAAAGTGCTGATTTGTACATTTTGGCAGTAATTATCACCGCCACAGTCGCTATTGATAGCCAAGCATACCCAAAAGGTCCCCGTACTTTGATAAGTGTATACCGGGTTTTGCAATTGACTATAACCGCCATCATCAAAGTTCCAAATATGTGAGTAAGTTGGTCCTCCTTCGGCAGTGAATTGAACCGCAGCGCCATCAATCTCAAAACCAAACAAACCACTTGGAGCTGGACAATGCTCTATGAAAATACTGAAAAAAGCCCCACGGTTTGTGCCGCCGTCATCATCTTCTATTGATCCAACAGCAAGATCATTCGTGCCGTCACCGTCGTGGTCGCCAATAACGGCTAAACGTGTTCCAAAACGGTCTTGGAAATTAATATCTCCAGTAAAATTGCCAGCTAAGCGATTGATTTTTCGCTCATCAAGTACGGTTCCGTCTTCTCGTATAAAGAGAATCCAGATACTCCCAATATCTAAACCACCATCATCGTCGCCTGGGGCACCCACAGCCAAATCAACAATCCCATTTTGGTCAAGATCACCGATGGAGCGAACAGAAATACCGAAATCATCGTCTGTATTCAGAAAGCCACCAAAATCTCCTTCAAAACGCGAGTATTTCCTTACGGACTGTATTGCTCCAGAGCCGTCGCGGATGAGCACGTAAACTGCACCGAAATCTGCTCCCTGATCGTCATCGCCTACGGCACCACAAAGAATGTCGGTGATTCCATCATTATTCATGTCGGCCACTGAAAGACCGGTTCCGAATCGATCGCCTGATTCCAATTTTGGAGCAAGTAGTGGATGATCGCTGCCGATTGTTTCGAGAAGGGTTAATTCCCCATTCTCTGAAAGTGTGCAACGATAAATTTTACCTGCTCCCGAAGCGGTATTTATAAGAATAGCTTCTGCATCGAGGGCGAGAAACTCCCCGATCTGCGCAACCGCTTCTTGAAATTCTGAAGGCAAATCAATCATCGTATAGTTAAATACGTCGCCATTGCTGTACATATAAATAAGGGCACCAAAAGGTTGAACACCCGGAGCACCTACCAGATAATCTGGATTACCATCACCATTGCGGTCGCCGAGATCCAAGGCCGAAGTACCAAAACGGGCGGTAGTTTCACCAGCGAAGAAATTGGGGTCTGCTGGAGCAAAACGGACTGTACCAGCCGCCTCTCCATCGGCCGCAAGCGTTACATGGTAAAGCGCTCCATTGCCTTCGTAGGGAGCACCTGAGAAAACCATTCCTGGCTGCGTTGTTTCGCCCACGTATCCAAAAAAGCCTTGATTCGAGAGCGGTATACTCAGGTTACCTTGCGTGTGAGAAACCTTTGAGAAATGCGCCACGGTGCCAGTTTGAGCGAACGAGCTATAAATACCGTTGCCAATAAGAATTAAAGAAAGTAGAACGTGTTTCATAATCTTGAGATTGAGATTGCGTTCAAGGGGCGGTTTCTATTACGTAAGGCCCAAAGCGCGGGTTACCCCGTTCTATCGATTGTGATAAGGCTCATTGCGTAAAATGGTGAGCGCCCGATAGATTTGCTCTAATAAGAAAACTCTAACCATTTGGTGAGAAAGGGTCATTTTGGATAGCGCTAGTCGGCGGGGCACTGCTTTGTAAACTTCATCGCTAAACCCAAAAGCACCTCCAACAATAAACACCAAGCGGCGCGTACCACTCAACATATCACGCTGAATTCGTTCGGAAAAAGCTTCACTGGTAAAAGTTTCGCCACGCTCATCGAGCAAAACAGCCGTATCGCTGGGTAAGAGTTTGCCCAATATCGCCTTCCCTTCTTCGATCTTTCGCTCGGCGGGGCTGCGCTTCTTCCAAGATTTAGCCTCCGGAATTATCTGAAATTCAAAGGGCAAATAATGTTCGATCCGATCTTGGAAGATCCTGCACCCATCATGTACATATCCCGATTCCGTTTCGGCTACTGCCAATACCATTACTTTCACCCCTCAAAGATAGTTTCCTGTCGAAAAACTGATTCCAAAACCTTACATTTGATCAACTGGCGCGGTATTTGCCCGAAATGGCGATGATTATGATCCAATTTAAATACCTTTTAGTGATGGGAGTTTTTATCCCGAGTTTATTGTCGGGGCAAACCACCGAAAGCACAGCAATCAGCAATGCCATAAAATCTGGAAATGCCACGGAACTTGCTACTTATTTATCGAGCAGTGTTGATCTAACCTTACTTTCAGTAGAAGATGTGTACAGCAAAGAACAGGCGGAAGTGATATTAACCCGCTTTTTTTCCGAAAATAGCCCCGCTTCTTTTGCTATTAAGCATGAAGGTAAATCAAAAATGGATGACCATTTTTACATTGGTGATTTGATTACTTCTAACGGCACTTACCGATTGACCTTCTTTTTAAAAAACGAATCGAGTAAGTATCGAATCCGTCAACTCCGGGTCGAAAATTAGACTGGCCTACCCGTCAATCGGGAATAAATTGAAAACTGTTCATCCATGAACAACTGGCGATCGAATCGCTGACGGCCTGCAAGCGCTTCCACCTGCATCCTGCCAAGTAATTTGGAGTCGTTTTGAAGTCTCAACATTTCTCTTACCAAAGCCAAACGATCGCCTTGCTTTACCACAAACCCATCCATTTGATCGCGGACTACGTCTCTGCAGCCGCGGCTATCGACCGTTATCACGGGCACACCCATCGCCAAGGATTCCATCAAATTTACCGGAAGCCCTTCCCGATCGGAAGGAAATACATTGACATGCGCTAAAGCCAAGTAATCAGGAACATTTTCTTGCCAGCCCACAGCTATTATATCGGGGTCTTCTTTCAGCGCTTTTTCCAGTGGCTTCCGCAAGGCGGTAGGATGTATTCGGTCTTTCTCACCCACTAATATGAGCTTGGAATTGGGTCGTTCTTTTTTTGTTTCCAAAAAAGCTTCAATTACGCGATCGAATCCCTTAAAGTTCGTTTGACGGCCTATGAAAATATAAACGAAATGATGCGCGTCAATTCCAAGATCTGCGGCAAGTGATGCACGCTGCTGCTTGCTCACCGCATCGGGGTGAAACCGCTTTAAATCGCAGCCCATACCGAATGATGAAATTACCCGAACGGTAGCCTTAGAATTCATAGCCTTCAGATAGGTTTCATCGTCTTTGGTAAGCACGTACACTTCATCGACTTTCGCCGTACTCCACTTTTCGGCAAAAGCAATTAACCGCTTGCGTGGACCTGTGATTAAGGGAGATCCCAATCCGTGAATAGTGCCCGTGGTAGGTGGCCAGTTTTTCTTCTTGCCCAGCATAGTAGTGAAAAGTGCAGCCGAGAAGTGAATATTGATTAGACTGGGCTGCAATTCTTCAACCAGTTTTTGCACTTTTTGCGCCGCCCTAAGATGGCCGATCGGGTTAATGGCCCTGGGAAAATCAATATGGTGAACCGTGCACGAAATATCGCGACGATATGCTGAAATACGCGCGATATGCTTGCGAGATGTGGCCAAATGAACCTCGTGCCCTCGAGATGTCAATTCATCAATCAAGTCTTCCAAAAAGGTGAAATAATTGGTGATGGAAGGAATGACAAACAACAATTTCATAGCTTACTCAAGAGTGGGATTCTGGTGAGTATGACAAATATATCAATATTAGGCTGCAGCGGCGCCTTACTTTCTCAGCTTAAGCACGTCTCCCGGCTTGGGCTTATAGGTCTCTTGTAATTGGTTGTATTTGAGAATACGCGCTAATTTCACTCCGTACAATTGAGATATTTCGTGCAAGGTCTCACCGGTCGCCACGGTATGCGAATCATGTTTTGATGATTTATTTCGCTTTGGCTGCAAATAGACTTTTGTACCAGGTTCTATCTTAACCTTTTTGGCAAAATCGTTGTATTTGGAAATTTGCCAAGGAGCCATTTGCACTTCTCGAGCGAGCTTTTCGACGTTTGTACGCGTTTCGACTACCACGTAATTAATGTTGTTATCGCTTTTCAAAATGGTATGTCCTGCTCCAAATTCGAGCACAATTTCATCTGAAGAATTGCGCTTCTTCGCTGGTTTGCTGCTCTTTCCGATTTGATCTTTTGAACCCTTGACCTTGGATGCCAAATCGTCGTATTGGTCGAGCTTGTTTTCTTCGATTATCCGAATGAGAAGATCGGGATACTTCGGATTGGTGGCATAACCTGCTTTTTTCAATCCTTGCGCCCACGACTTGTAGTCGCTCGGTTTATAGTCGTACAAAAAAAGGTAGCGGCTTCTTTTCAGAAAGGCGCTGTGATCTTCAAAACTCTCGTGTGCTGAATTGTATTTTCTAAAACACTCCTTCTTGGCATCGTCATCGTGATAGACTTTTTTGCCTTGCCAATCGTGACACTTGATACCGAAATGGTTATTGGCTTCTCTGGCCAACTCGCTATTGCCATCGCCACTTTCAAGAATAGCCTGCGCCAAAGTTATACTCGCGGGTATGCGGTGTTCGCGCATTTGCCTTATCGCTTCATCTTTCCAATTGGCAATGTACTCTGCGCGGGTCATCCGTTTATACCCATCGCCGACAGGAGCTCCGCATAGGATAGCTGGCAGTAGGCTGGCAAAAATCAGGCCTACAAACAACTTATTAACAAGTCTGAAAGGGAGAAATATCATTGTAAACACCAAAGGTAGCGCGGCATTCGGGTGCGTGTGATGGAGTAAACGCCCGATTATCCACATTATTCTGTGGATTTAACAATCAGGGTAAATTTCATAGCCCAATTGATCTTCCATCGCAGCAATACCTTGAAGCCCTCCGGTATGCATAAACACCCATTTTTCGGACTTCGATAAAACGGCCTTTTTTGCCAACTCAAACATGGCGTAGGCTGCTTTAGCCGTGTAAACCGGATCGAGCTTTATACCCGTCTCATTATGAAAGCGCTGCATGAAGGAAATCAATTCGATGCTTGTTTTTGCATATCCACCGTGGTGAAAATCGGATAAGATTTCAACAGTGCTCATCAAATCTTCCACCGTTTCCCGATCTCCCAACAAGGATAGAAAATCGGCTTCCATTTTTGGCCGGATCAAATCCTCTCCTTTCAGAACAGAGATAGCCGTGAGCCTTGTTTCTCCCTTCGCTGCAAGCGTAAGTCCCTGAAGGGTAGTGCCAGTAGCAGTTGCCAGAAAAATACGATCGGGCATAAAGGGCAATTCACCGATTATTTCTTGGCATCCTTGCACGCCGTAATAATTCGCTCCGCCCTGCGGAATGAAGTAGCAATTTCCAAATGATGCCTTCAGAGCGTCTTTGCCTTCCCAGGTTTGGTAGAAATCGAAATCAGATTTCGGGACTATTTCGATCCGCATTCCAGCTTTTGCGGCAGCCGAAAGGGTAGGATTTTCAAGCTTAGCTGCCATACCCCGGATAATTCCGATGCTTTTAAAACCAAAAATCCGTGCTGCTTCCGCCGTAGCGAGTATGTGATTGGAATGCGCACCGCCCATGGTCAAAAGGCTTTGTTGACCTTTAAAGCGAGCTTGTTGCAAGTTGAGCTTGAGCTTTCGCCACTTGTTACCCGAGATCATGGGATTAATCAGATCATCGCGTTTTATAAATAATTCGATCCCCTTTTCTTGAAATACGGGAAGCGAAAGGAGTTCGAGTGGCGATGGAACATTAATTTGGGGATGTTGCACGGTTCAAAATTAAGGCTTGATTTCTTTTGTGACGCTTATATTCGCAAAATGAATAAACTTGCTGGCAATCTTCACAAAGGCATCTTCGAAGCAGGTTGCGATGAAGCCGGGCGAGGCTGTTTAGCTGGCCCCGTGGTAGCTGCAGCTGTAATATTGCCGGATGGTTGGCGGTGCAAAGGGCTGAACGATTCAAAGTTACTATCGGTATCGCAGCGCGAAAAGCTTAGACCCATTATTGAAAATGAGGCCTTGGCTTGGGGCATCGGCATTTGCGGGCCAAGCGAAATCGATACCCTGAATATCTTACAAGCATCATTCGAAGCCATGCACCGAGCGGTATGGAAGCTCAAACACAAGCCAGAATTTTTATTAATTGATGGCAATCGTTTTAAAGCCTTCACGGGAATAGAACACGCCTGCATGGTAAAAGGCGATAGCCGATTTCTGTCCATCGCCGCTGCTTCTGTGCTTGCGAAAACTTTTCGCGACGACCTTATGCAAAAGCTGCATGCAGCGGAGCCGGAATATGGTTGGGCTCAAAATAAGGGATATCCGACCATCGCTCATCGACTAGCCATTGCGAAATACGGGGTTTCTTCCCACCATCGGCTTACCTTTCGACTTCAAAAGCGAGCGAATATAGAAACTGTCACCCGCACTTCACACGCTGCTGTGCAAAGCCCATGCTAGTGAAGCCCGCTTCATTGAATTAGGAAGCTATTTTTGCTGTAAATCTCACGAAGAAGTGCGCAGACTTATCATTGCTGGAATAGCACTGCTGCTGATAGCAGCCTCTTTTATTGCTTTTTACCGAAGTTTTGACCAAAAGATCTTTGCGCAAGTAGAAGCATTGAAGGCCATTCCGCCAACGGCAGCGATGGTTATAGAGACCGATGAAATCGGAGAGTTATGGCGCGATCTTGCGGATAAAAGTTTAATCTGGCAGACGCTGCAAGCCACTGATCTCTACTTCAGGCTGAATGCATCCAGTATGGCATTGGACAGCTTGTTGCGGAAAGATGAACAATTTCGCACTTATTTGGCCAATCTGCCCCTCGTTATTTCGACTCATATCACTGGAGTAAAAACTTACGACTTCTTGTTTGTGATACCGCTTGAAGAGAATGTGGAACTGTCTGAAATACAAATTGCACTCGGTGAATTGGTGCGATCAAAAACAGGTGCCGAGCAGCGCAAAGTTGAAGGAATCGAAATATCTGCTCTGACAAATTTCCTTTCGGATCGGCCACTTCAGTTTTTCTTACACGAAAATTTATTGGTTCTTAGCCTTTCGCCCACACTCATAGAAGAATCGGTGCGCAGCCTACTAAAGGAAAAATCGATTTGGCAGGACCCCAATTTTCAGGAGTTGAGAGCTACACGGGGGCTTGAAAGCAGGGGGCAATTATATGTGCAATACGCAGCCTTCCGCGAGCTCATCAGGCAGTTTGTTGCCGATGAGCGCATGACGCATGCCTTCTTCCAAACAGATTATGCCGACTGGTCGGCCTTTGACATTCGAATTGACGCCAATGCTCTCCTACTCAACGGATTTGTTGTGGCCACCGATAGCGCAAATGCCTGGCTGAATACCTTCCGCGGGACGCGGCCTGTGAAGCCCGTATTGCTTGATTATATGCCGCTTACCACCGCATATTTTACCTTCATGGGCTTCGGAGAAATTTTAAATTTTCAAAGCCAACAACAGAAACTTCGGGTAAACAGCAATACAGAAAAGACCCAAACACAGCTTAGCGACAGCTACCGCGAACGATGTAATTGCGAAGTGGATCAGCTGGCTACGGAATGGATTGGCGATCAAATGGCACACTGCGTTTTGGAGCCTGTCAACGAAAATGATCCGCTCCGTGCACTGGCACTTTTCCGCAGTAGCGACCAAGCCAAAACATTCGAGAGTCTCCAATTTCTGGCAAATGCATTCGCTTCAGATGGCAGCACGCAAAAAGGCGAGACCTATCTCGATCGTGATATTTTCCCCTTGCCGATCGGCGATTATTACGGTGAAGTGTTGAGCGAAATGTTTTCGGGCATGGCCGATCCTTATTATGTATTGATTGATGACGTAGTCTTACTCAGCGCTTCACGCGATGTATTGCGCGAAGCAATCCGACAGCTCGATCGGGGCGAAAACCTGAGTGGTAGCGAAAAATTTGCGGATGCGTCAGACCAACTAAGCGAATCTGCCAATTTCATGGTTTATAGCTCTCTAGCCCGTTCGACGGAGATTTACCCTTCCCTGCTGAAAGCACCTTTTGCAGAAGATTTGCGCGCTCAATCGGCCGTATTGCAGCAGTTTCCTGTGTTGTTATACCAAGCAGCATATCATAAAGGCAATAAGTTCTATAACACGCTCTACTTGCACCATTCCACTTACTCGGAAGAAGTTGGCCCGGAGCTTTGGGCTATTACCCTCCAAGCCCCCGTGGCAGGGAAGTGGCATACTTTTACCAACCACAATACAGGCGCCACAGAACTATTGGTCCAAGATAGTCTGCACCGACTTTACCTCCTTTCGACTCAAGGTAAAATTTACTGGGACAAACAGTTGGATGGCGCAATTGCCGGCGATGTGGGGATGATAGATGGTTTCAAGAATAAGAAATACCAAATGGTTTTTGCAACGGCATCGACCTTATACGCGCTTGATCGCAATGGTCAAGATCTTGAAAATTTTCCAGTTAAATTTCCATCCAGGGCTTCCACAGGTGCGGCCGTGATGGATTACGATAAGGATCGAACCTACCGCTTCGTGGTGGGCAGTGAAGGAGGTGATCTTTGGGCCTACAACCTAGCAGGCAAGCTTATAGACGGTTGGAAGTTTGCAGAAAGCAAAGCGGAAATCATTTCAACCCCTACGCATATTCGCATCCGAAACAAGGACTACATTTTTGCCTTATCGGCAGATCGAAAGGTGTTCCTGCTCAATCGAAAGGGTGAAATCCGTGAAAAAGTTAAAGAATCGACGCCAAGTAGTCTTCTTGGCGAGCCAATGATTTATACGGGTACTGATATCAATAAATCTGGATTCTATGCAGTAGATAGCCTTGGCAGTTTTATCGACTTCCCTTTTGGAAGCTCGAATGTGAAATATACGCGACTATCAGACTCCAATCTCAGTTCCGATCGAGTGGCCTTAGCGCTCAGTGATCATAAGCCTCTTATCGCATTGGCGGAAGCCAACGAAATAACAATTTACAAGGGATCCGATCCTTCTAAAATCAGTGCTATCGAAGTAGAAGGAGCGAAATACTTGAGCTGGCATACCGTAAAGGGCAATTTGTATTTGACAGTTTTGGTGTCAAATAGCTGCTTTGTTTTCGATGCTGGGGGAGAAAAAGTCGCGGAATTTAGCGACGCTGCTGCGCCGCCGATGATCGGTGAATTTAATGGCGACGGAAAAGTGATCGTAATTTTTGAGAATGGAAAAGGCGAAATTATCGCTCTTCCATTAGAGCCATAGCCTATTTAACTCGTTCGCTGTATTGCCCGGTTCGGGTATCGACCTTTATTCGATCGCCCGTGTCGATGAACAGAGGCACGCGAATCTTCGCTCCCGTATCGATGGTAGCGGGTTTCAAGGTATTGGTTGCAGTATCGCCACGAAGACCCGGCTCGGTATAGGTTACTTCCGCTTCAATAAAAGAAGGCAATTCCAAAGTTAGTGGCGTCTCTTCGTCGGCGTGGTAAATAATGGTTACCACCATGCCTTCTCTCAAATATTCTGGAGCTTCTACAAACTGGGTTTCCAGGTAAATCTGTTCAAACGTTTCGACGTGCATGAAGTGAAAACCGTTTTCGTCGCGAAACAAGTATTGATAGGGTCGGTGTTCGATGCGAATTACGTCGATGCCATGCCCTGCCGAGAAGGTGTGATCGATGACTTTGCCCGTTTCTAAGTTTCGCATTTTTGTGCGCACAAATGCAGGGCCCTTGCCAGGTTTTACATGTTGAAATTCCACGATGGTAAACAGCTTACCATTGAATTTCATACAGAGTCCGTTTTTAATGTCGGAGGTAGTGGCCATGTGTTTTGAATTTTGGTAAATGTAAAAATTAAGAAGGTTTGAATGTATCAATTTCCAGTATTTGGGTGCAAAAGCTGTACTCCGCTTCCAGGTGATTGGATGCCACGGCAATGCATCGATCGGTTGAATAATTGACCATCAATTGCTTATACCACGCGACGCCTTTAGAATCTAAGTTTGAAGTGGGTTCATCGAGCAGTACTACTTCTGTATCGCTAAGTAGGGCAAGACCCAACCGTAAGCGCTGCTTCATACCCGATGAAAGCTGCTTTATGGCCTTGTTGGCCGAATGCTCCAGGTAAATTATTTCCAAAAAAGACTTTCTTGAAACTCCGGTCTTCAAGGGCTTTAAACCAAAATGAAAATCCACGACTTCCGTAATGGTCAACTCTTCATAAAGCTCTAGGTAAGGACTACAGAAACTTAGGGTTTTATAAAATTGATCTGATTTCAATAACGCTCCATCGCGCTCCACAATCATGTTGCCTTCGGTAAGGGTGCTGTAGCCGAGCAACGATTTTATCAGCGTGCTTTTTCCGGATCCGTTTCCGCCGAGTATGGCAAGCGGTAAAGCAGCGGTCAAGTCCATATTCAAATTGCGGAAAATCCATTCCGATCCAAAGCGTTTGCCAGCGTTTTCCAGCCGGATTGAAATCATAGCGGGCCTTTGATCACACCTTTATCCGAACGTCGGATAAAATCGAGAATGAATTGAACTTCTGGAGTGAGTTCCAACTCTGCTTCCACTTGCGCCAATCCTTTCGATATGTTTTGATTCTGCACGAAGATGATGCGGTAGGCATTCTCAATTTGTTGCACCTGTGCGTCGGTGAACCCGCGCCGCCGAAGACCGATGGTATTTACCCCTGCAAAAGTGAGGGGTTCGCGCGCTACCTTGATGAAGGGGGGGATGTTTTTCCTAATAAGGCTCGCACCCGCCACAAACGCGTGTGCTCCGATCTCTACGAATTGTTGACTCCCAACTTTGCCTTCCAAAATTACATAATCGCCGATGATATTATGTCCGGAAAGGCCGGTATAATTAGCTAAAACGCAGTTGTTACCAATAATGCAATCGTGCGCAACATGCACGTATCCCATGAGCAGGCAATTATTCCCCACCACAGTTTTCATCTTATCGGTGGTGCCGCGGTGAATGGTTACGCACTCGCGAATGGTGGTATTATTGCCGATCTCGGTGGTGGTGTACTCGTTGCCAAACTTCAGGTCCTGCGGCACAGCCGAAATCACCGCTCCAGGAAAAATTTCGCAGCCTTCGCCTATTCTCGCCCCGTCCATTATCACCACATTGGGATGAAGGACCGTACCCTTACCTATTACCACATCGGCGGCAACACTTGAGAATGCACCAATTTGAACCCCTTCGCCGATTGTAGCATCCGGATGAACATTTGATAGGGCGTGGATCATTTACGGTTTGTCTTTAATAATTTGAGCCATCAGCTCTCCTTCGGAAACTAAGTGGCCGTTTACATAACCTCTGCCTTTCATCTGTACAATTCCTCTGCGAATGGGCGCCATCAAAGCCATTTCAAACACTACAGTGTCACCAGGCACTACTTTCCGTTTAAAGCGAACACCATCAATTTTCAGGAAATAGGTGCTCCACTTTTCAGGCTCTTCCACATTGTGCAAGGCTAGAACGCCTCCGGCTTGAGCCATAGCTTCGATCTGCAAGACACCTGGCATCACTGGATTTCCAGGGAAGTGACCTTGAAAATAAGGCTCATTGAGCGTAACATTTTTTATACCCACTACGCGATCTCCACTGAGTTCAATTATTCGATCGATCATCAAGAAAGGATAGCGGTGCGGAAGAATCCCCATAATTTGGTTGACATCGTACACCGCTTCGCGCGTAAGATCGAAGGTAACCGGTTTCTTCTTCTCGTCTTTGATAAGCTGCTTGATAATCTTACCAAAAGCTACGTTACCGGCATGGCCTGGGCGAGCAGCAAGAATATGCCCGCGGATCGGGCGACCGACCAAGGCCAAATCTCCTACGATATCGAGCAACTTGTGTCGGGCAGGCTCGTTTTCAAACTTGAGTTTAACCGTATTTAAAACGCCGATTCCCTCTACCTTAAACTTCACATTTTCCTTTCCGAGCAGTCTTGCTAAGTCGCGGTATTCGGCTTCTGTGCGCACTTTTTCAACTAATACGATAGCATTGTCGAGGTCGCCACCTTTGATCAGATTGTTCTTGGCGAGTGCTTCGAGTTCCCGAAGGAAAACAAACGTGCGACAGGATGCTATTTCCTTTTTAAACTCGCCAATATTGTACATCGATGCATGCTGCGTGCCCAGCACGGGCGAATTGTAATCGACCATAACCGTTACCCGAAATTCATGCCCTGGAGTGGGAACGGCAAGCATTTCTACGTAGCCTTTCTCATCTTCGTAGTAAAGATTCTCGGTGAGGGTAAAATAATCGCGGTCGGCTTCTTGTTCGATGTAGCCAGCTTTTTCAATAGCTTCCACAAAGAGTTTCGCGCTCCCATCCATAATTGGAACTTCGGGGCCATCTACTTCGATCAGCGCATTGTCTATTTCGCAGCCATAGATAGCAGCCAGAATATGCTCGGTGGTATGAATGCGCGCGCCGTTTTGCTCCAGGGTGGTACCACGGTTGGTGGTTACTACATTATCTACATCGGCTTTTATGGTGGGTTTACCCTCCATATCGACCCGTTGAAAGGTATAACCGTGGGTTGCTGCTGCCGGATGCACGGTCATTTTAACTTTTTCGCCGGAGTGTAGGCCAACTCCTTGAAATGAAATAGGGGCTGCGAGTGTGCGCTGCTTCATACTCATTCTTAAGTATTTTGATTTAACGCCGCCAATTCCTGCTTTAAGGCATGCAACTCGCGCATGATTTCAGGCAACTTTCGGAATCCGATATACGATTTCTTGTAAGACACGAACTCGAAGGCGGGTGAGCCTTGCCAAATAGAATTTTCTTCCGGGATGGAAGCGCCGATGCCGCTTTGAGCGGCAATCTTTACGCCGTCGGCTATCTTGAGGTGGCCAATAATTCCAACTTGCCCACCTATCATGCAGTTCTTTCCAATTTTAGTCGAACCGGCTATCCCAGTTTGTGCTGCTATCACGGTATTCTCGCCGATTTCCACATTGTGGGCGATTTGTACGAGATTGTCGAGTTTAACGCCTTTGCGAATAATGGTACTTCCAAAAGTGGCGCGATCGATGGTGGTATTTGCCCCCACTTCCACATAATCTTCGAGAATAACATTGCCAATTTGGGGTACTTTTTTATAATCGTTCTCGGCATTTGGCGCAAAGCCAAAACCGTCTCCTCCAAGCACGGCGCCTGGTTGCAAAATACAGTGGGCACCTACCTCGCACTCATCCAATATTTTCACTCCGGCATGAATTAAGGAGTGGTCACCAATTTTGGCGCCATCGCCAACAAATACTCCGGCATGAAGCACGGCACCTTTGCCTATTCTGGCATTGGGTCCTATAAAAACGCCCGGTGCCACATAAGCATCCTCTCCGATTTCGGCGCTCGTATCAACAAAAGCTTGCAGCGAAACACCCTTTAACTGGCCTTTGCGCTGATTGTAAAGCTCCAGCAATTTCGAAAAACTCGCATACGGTTCCTTCACCTTAATAAGCGTACAGGTTTCGGGTATAGCTTGCTCTGCGATGAAGGAGTCGGCGACTATTACAATTGATGCGCCTGTGGAATAAATGTAAGGAGTATAGGCCGGATTGGCCAAAAAAGAGAGTGTGCCCTCCTTTCCTTCTTCAATTTTACTCAAACCTGAAACGCTTCTGTTTTCATCGCCAACTACTTCTCCTTCAAGTAATTGCGCAATTTGTAGGGCTGAGAATTTCATCGCTCAAATATAGAAATTAATCCCAACCGACGGAAAGGTGTATCACTTGCTACGGCGAAGTTCTTTAGGATAATACAGTACATACTTCGTAATAGTCACCGACTGTGCGAGCAGGGCTCCACTATCTGAAGCTTCAGCGAGATCGACCAATTCGCCCGATTTGGAGAGCATGTCAATCCCATCCACGTCCTTGTTATAAGCATGATTTTCAATGCGATCGGTTTGGAAATAATAGGCGATCTCGTCGTCGTTCAACTTGAAGAACCCGGCAGTACGGTGGCGAAGGTCGGCTATCTCCTTTTCGGGAAAGGGATCGTTTGCCAATACCACCAAGCCCAGATTTCGATACACCGCCCTTCGGCAAAGATCGCTCAGAATTCGATCGGGGTGCTCCATCCAAACCTTGATCGCACCCATTATATCGTAGTCGTCGAGCTGTACAAACGCATCGAGCACATCGGGCTGATTTGCAAAAGCGGCGTAATCATAATGGTTGTAAAGAAATTTCCGAAACGCGGGGGATCCAAAAAGCTCATCGCCACGGAGCGCACAAAACCGCGCCCTGTTGAGAATAGAAATCAAAAGTCGCTCGGCCGAAACCACCGTTTTATGCAAGTACACTTGCCAGTACATCAATCGGCGGGCGACGATGAATTTTTCGATCGAATAAATCCCCTTTTCTTCAACAGCCAAGCGATCGTTGGAGACAGTGAGCATTTTAATAATGCGTTGATTGCTCACTACACCCTCCGAGACACCGGTGTAAAAACTATCGCGCATCAAGTAGTCGAGTCGATCCATATCGAGTTGGCTACTTACGAGTTGATGCAGGAATTGCTTCGAATATCGATTGTTGAAAATGGCGATTCCCAAGCTAAGGCGATGATCAAACTCGGTGTTGAGCCGGTCCATCAACAAGGCCGAGATACGCTCGTGATCTACTTCTTTAACCAGAGTATATTCCAAACTGTGGCTATACGGCCCGTGGCCTACATCGTGCAGCAGGATAGCTATTAAGGCACCCTGCTCCTCTTCGGCAGTAATGCTCACATCCTTGCCGCGCAGGCTTTCTATGGCGAGCTGCATAAGGTGCATCGCTCCCAAGGCGTGGTGAAAACGGGTATGAATAGCGCCTGGATACACCAATTGCGACATGCCCAATTGCTTAATTCGCCGGAGACGTTGAAAATACGGATGCGCAATCAAATCGTAAATCAGGGCATCGGGCACAGAAATGAAGCCATAAACCGGATCATTTATAATCTTCTTCTTGTTATGCGGATCGAACACCCTTTCTTTGCCCATGATTTAAAGCTTCGGCACACTAAAGGGGTGCGAAGTTTGTTTAATAGATCAAAAGTAAACCATATTCATCACCAGCCAAATCTCAAGAACTACACTATGGCAACTCGCATACTTTGGGCCGACGACGAAATCGAACTCCTTAAACCACACGTTTTATTCCTTCGCGAAAAAGGATTTGAAGTAACAACCGTGAACAATGGCACCGAAGCCGCAGAGCTTGCCGACGATGAAGATTGGGACATTATCTTCTTGGACGAAAACATGCCGGGTCTTTCAGGCTTGGAAACGCTTGCTTTGATAAAAAAGTCAAATCCTTCTGTGCCGGTGGTAATGATCACCAAAAGCGAAGAAGAATCGATTATGGAAGACGCGATCGGGTCGAAAATCTCCGATTACCTTATTAAACCCGTCAATCCTAACCAAATTCTCCTTTCAATAAAAAAGAACTTAGAGAATAAAAAGTTAATCTCTGAAAAGACAACTTCAAGCTATCAACAAGCTTTCCGCGCTATCGGCATGTCGCTGGGTGATCGCCTAAATTTTGACGAATGGCAAGAAGTATATCGCAACTTGGTGTACTGGGAACTCGAGCTTGAAAGCGGCAGCGACGGCGTAATGGAAGAAGTACTCCTGATGCAGAAAACCGAGGCTAATGCTGCTTTTAGCAAGTATGTTTCTCAAAATTACGTCGACTGGCTTAAGGGCAAATCGGATGATGCTCCCCTGCTCTCCCACCAAATATTTAAAGAGAAAGTGGCGCCCGAATTGGGTGCCGAACCCGTGTTTTTACTCCTTATTGATAATTTGCGATTCGATCAATGGCGCTTGATTTCCCAAGTATTAAGCCCCCTATTCACGATTGAAGACGAAACGATTTATTCGAGCATCCTACCCACAGCGACACAATATGCGCGCAACGCTTTTTTCGCCGGATTGATGCCCGGTGAAATCCAGAAAATGTACCCCCAACTTTGGACGAACGAAGAAGATGAAGGGGGCAAAAACCTACACGAAGAAGAATTGCTCCGCCATCAGTTGCGCCGACTGGGTAAAGACATTAAGATGAGCTACAATAAGATTACCCGACTTGAAGCTGGTAAGAAACTTGCTGAAAATATCAGCAACTTAATGGGCAATAACCTCAACGTTATTGTGTACAATTTTGTGGACATGCTCTCGCACGCGCGGACGGATATGGAGGTAATCCGCGAATTGGCGGACAATGATTCCGCTTACCGATCGCTTACGCTGAGCTGGTTTGAGCATTCGCCGTTGAAGAATATTCTGGAGCAATTGGCCGAAAAAAAAGTAAAAGTGATTATTACCACCGACCATGGTACGATCCAAGTGAATGAGCCGATTAAAGTTATCGGCGACCGGAATTCAAGCACCAATTTGCGCTACAAGCAAGGCCGTAATTTGAATTACAATCCCAAGGAAGTGTTTGCCGTTCAAAAGCCCGAAGACGCACACCTTCCCAAATCGAATATGAGCACTTCGTACATTTTTGCACGCGAGCGGCAATATTTGGTTTATCCCAATAATTACAACCATTTCATGAATTTCTACAAAGACACTTTTCAGCACGGGGGTATCTCGCTCGAGGAAATGTTGATCCCAATGGTGATTCTGAAAGCTAAATGATCCAAACCTTCAAGGCCCAAACTCCCGATGAATTAAGCGCAATAGCCCGAGAAGCTTTGGTACTGGCTGGAGGGTATAAACTTTGGGCTTTTTATGGTGAAATGGGCGTGGGGAAGACCACATTTATCCATCATTTTTTGCGGGCTCTGGATGTTAAAAGTTCACTTGGCAGCCCGACTTATTCCATTGTAAACAGCCACCTGACTGCCGCGGGAGAGCCTGTGTATCACTTTGATTTTTATCGCTTTGAAACACCAGAAGAAGCGTTCGACATCGGTTACGAAACCTATTTATTCAGTGGGGCATTCTGCTTTATGGAATGGCCCGAGCGTCTTGGCGATCTACTCCCGGCAGACGTTGTGAAAGTAAAAATGTCGGAAGAAAATGGGCTGCGTTTAATTGATATTGATGTGCCAGGATTATGAATTCTGAATTTATCCTTACCAAAAATTGGTGGTCACAGCCGATAACTGATGCTCGCGAGCTGCTACTTCAATCCAAGGCCGAGAAGGCCGGAACAGACACACGCGCGAGACGCGAGACATGAGCGTGGGCGGAGAATTCTGAATTCTTAATTCAGAATTCAGAATTCATACTTTTGCGTACCTTCAAACTCGCAAGGAAATTCGCAACGAATGATAAGTTCCAAAGAAGCTTTAAAAGCTTTGGCGCGGCAAGCATCGCTCCAGCCACAGGAAGAATTGATGGAAGCCATACGCGGTCAAAAGCGGCTCCAAATTGGTATTCCACGTGAAACTTCGTTTCAGGAAAACCGTGTGGCAATCGTGCCTGCATCCGTTGCGGTGCTCGTGAACAATGGCCACGAAGTGGTGATCGAAACCCAGGCGGGAAAAAATTCGAACTTCGATGATCGGGCGTACAGCGAAGCCGGCGCTCAAATAGCCTACGACCGACAAAAGGCATTTCAATGCGACTTGGTGCTTAAAGTTGCGCCTCCGAGCCACGAAGAGATCGACATGCTCGGTCATAAACAAACGCTTTTTTCGGCTCTCCAACTCAGTGTGCAGCCCCGCGATATTCTCCGAAAACTGATGGAGAAAAAAATATCGGCTATAGCCTGGGATTACATTCAAGATCAGGAAGGAATTTTTCCAGTGGTGAGAGCCATGGGCGAAATTGCCGGCAACGCGGCCGTAGTGATCGCCGCCGAATATCTGAGCAAAGCAAATGACGGCCAAGGGCTCATGCTCGGCGGAATCTCCGGCGTGGCACCTACCGAAGTAGTAATTATTGGCGCCGGAACGGTAGCCGAATATGCTTGTCGCGCAGCGCTAGGCTTGGGTGCACAAGTTAAGGTATTCGATTTTTCAATTTACCGCCTTCGCCGACTCCAAAACGATCTCGGCCAACGGCTGTTTACGTCTGTAATTCAACCCGAAGAGTTGAAAAATGCCCTGCGAACGGCCGACGTAGCCATCGGTGCCTTACGCTCAAACGATGGTCGCACGCCTACTGTGGTGAATGAAGACATGGTGCGAAATATGAAGGAAGGTTCGGTGATTGTCGATATCAGCATAGATCAAGGTGGCTGCTTTGAAACTTCCCGGGCTACCAACCACACCCAGCCCACTTTCCGCAGCAATGGAGTCATTCATTATTGTGTGCCAAATGTAGCTTCGCGCGTGAGCCGCACTGCTTCTGTAGCCTTGAGCAATATTTTCACCCCTCTTATTTTGAACATTGGTAAACACGGGGGCTGTAGCGCCTTAATAAAACGCGACACCGGTTTCCGCCACGGCGTTTACCTCTACAACGGTACGCTCACCAACGAGTCGCTGGGAGAAGCGTTCAATCTGCCGTACAAGGATATTGACCTGTTATTCGCAGCCTTCTGATGAAGTGTAGTCGAAGGCTCTGGCTTTATTTCCTCGGTTTTGGCATTGGTTGCCTATTTGTCGTTGCCGTTTTCAATGAGCGCTTGAGCGTTCTCACATCCTGGCTGCCAGGTAACAGAGTGAAGTTTGATTTGAAACGATCGGAGCTCCGGTTTGATCCTTTGGCGCAATGCCAATTAACCTGTCTTTCGGAAGATACTTCCTGGGTGAGCAAAGGCATTGAAGCGAGCGACGTCCGCTTTCGCTTGAGCGAAACCCACGATAATCCGCGTATTTACGTGCTCGACTGGGAAGAGGGTGACGACACTTTCCGCCTGCGTTTCGCCTTGGCCGATAGCTCGACCACCCTTTTGGAAATTGAAAATTTAAATAATCCGCTTAACTGCGACTGCCCTTAGCCTTCCTACGACTCAACTCATCTTCAATCAGCCGTAATTCTCTACCCGTTTGCCCCGCCACCGACGTGTTTTCTTCGGCACGCCTAATTAAGTAAGGCATCACTTCGCGCACCGGGCCGTAGGGCAAGTACTTGGCTACACGGTAACCCGAATGGCTCAGATTGAAACTGATGTGATCGCTCATCCCGAAGAGCTGGGCGGCATAAACCCGCTCGTCATTGCGGTCGATTCCACGCTTATCGATACCTTCCGCCAGCTTCATATTGCTCTCTTCGTTATGGCTTCCGGCGCAGAAAGCTACCCGATCTACACGGTCTAAACAGTATTCGAGCGCGGCATTAAAATCGCGATCCGTGGCCCCTTTATTGGGTTGAATCGGCGAAGAATATCCGCGATTTTCGGCTCGCGATCGCTCTTTCTCCATATAGGCCCCACGCACCAATTTCACACCGTAATGGTAAGCATTCGCCTGCGCAGTGCCAATGGCTTGCTTTAAAAACGCCAGGCGATCGTGGCGGTACAATTGCACGGTATTGTACACCACCGCTCGATCCTTATTATAGCGCACCATCATCTCGGTGGCCAATTGATCTATTGCGGTTTGAATCCAAGACTCTTCCGCATCTACAAATACAGGGGTTCCACTTTCGGCAGCCTTCCGGCAAATACGGTCAACCCGCGCGGTGAGCTCAGCAAATGCGTGTTCATCTTTTACATCTAATTTGCCAGCTGAAGCGCGTTCCAACAGAGCCGTACTGCAAAGGCCGCTTACTTTAAAAACGCCAAATGGCATATAGCCTTTTCCTTTGGCTGCTTCAAACGTTGCTATAATTTCTCGGGTAGTGTGCTCAAAATCGGCTTCCGCTTCTTTGCCTTCCACGCTGTAATCGAGTATAGAGCCAATGCCATATTGATGAAGCCGGGTGGCGGTCGGCGCGCATTCAGCAACGGTTTCTCCTCCGCAAAACTGTTTAAAGATCGTTTTTCTAACTGCCCATTTAATGGGAAGATGTAGCCTCAGCGCGAGCATAGTAGCCTGTTTTCCAGCCTTCATTACCCATTGTTTCCCGAGCATACTAAAAAGCCAATGCGCCCGGCGCAGATCACCGTTGGACATAGCGGTAAAGGCTATGCCGGTGTTATTGAAATCGGGTAGCGAACGAGTTGATTTTTCCAAATCTGATGGTAAGGTGTACGCGTTGGTTTCCATTGTCAAAAAGCTAACTTATATTCGCCCATCCAAGCCAATTCAAACACATGTCGCGCGTAGAAGTTCAAACAATAAAGACCGATGGTCATACGATACTGCTGGGTCGGCACAGCCTCGCTCACTTAGCCGAGCTCTTGGCCACGCGGGACTTTGCGGCATCGAAGATATTCATTTTGGTTGACGAAAACACGCTCAAACATTGCTTGCCCCTGCTGCTGAGCAAAGTGGCTGCCTTGCGCGAAGCCGAAGTACTCGAAATTCCTGCCGGCGAAGAATCCAAAAGCCTTGAAATAGCCCAACAACTTTGGGCCGCACTGAGCGATATGGCAGCCGATCGCGACAGCCTATTGATCAACTTGGGAGGGGGCGTGGTCTCCGATTTGGGAGGCTTTCTCGCCGGAAATTTCAAACGCGGCCTTCGATTCATTAATTGTCCCACTTCGCTTTTAGCGCAGGTCGATGCATCGGTAGGCGGAAAAGTGGGTATCAATTTTAATGGCATAAAAAACGAATTGGGACTTTTCAAAAACCCCGAGTTGGTTTTTGTTGATCCAGAATTTCTTGGCACGCTCCCACAACGCGAAATGCGCTGCGGACTTGCCGAAATGCTGAAGCATGGCCTTGTCTGCGATGCCGCCTATTGGCACGAGCTTCAAAGCCTGAGTTTTTACGAACCAGATGAACTCGATAAAGCCATCAATCGCTCCGTTCAAATCAAAGCCGAAATTGTGAGTAGCGATCCATTTGAATCGGGTCGTCGGAAGGTTTTAAATTTCGGCCATACCGTAGGCCATGCCCTGGAAGCCTACGCAATGGAAGGCGATATGCAGGAGCTCAATCACGGAGAAGCTGTGGCCGTGGGTATGGTTTGTGAAGCTTTTATTTCGCATCGTGCGGGGTTTCTCAACGAATCCGAAATTCAAGAAATCAGTTCTACCCTTTTCGAGAATTTTCCTAAAATTATTATCCCCGATATGGCGCACCACCGCATTCTTTCGCTCATGCGCCACGACAAAAAAAATGCAGGTGGTAAGCTCCGTTTTAGCCTACTCGAAGGTATCGGCGATAGTTGCTACGACCAGGAAGTGCCAGCCGAAAACGTGATCGATGCACTTAATTTTTACAAGCGATGGGTGAGCCCGATTTCATAAGACTCTCGCAAGGGAGCTTTCCGGGCGAAACGCCTTGTATCGAGTTGCCGGCTTCTAAGAGCATAAGCAATAGGCTTTTGATCATGGCTAAATTGAGTGGGAATAGGGTAAATATTTCAAATTTAAGCACCGCAAACGATACCCAGTTGCTTCAAGGCGCGCTGCAATCTACTGGTGAAATGTACGTTGGCGATGCCGGAACAGCATTGCGCTTCGGGTTGGCTTGGGCGGCCATGAGCCCAGGAAGCCGAAGGATATCCGGTACCGATCGCCTGCATCAGCGGCCTATCAAATCCTTGGTAGAGGCGCTGCTCTCATTGGGAGCCAAAATTAATTACCTTGGAGAAGCAGGCTTTGCCCCGCTGCTGGTAATAGGAGAACCGCTAATAGGAGGAACAATAGAAGTAGATGGGAGTTTGAGTAGCCAGTTTGTGTCGGCCATCATGCTCATTGCGCCGTATTTTCAGCACGATTGTGAAATCCACCTTTCTGCGGCGCAAGTTTCGAAGCCTTACATTGCCCTCACGGCACATTTAATGCAGCAGGCAGGCGCAGAAATTGAGCTGCGGGAATCGAGCCTGCGCATTGCCGCAAAACCCTACCAAGCGCTTTCCATTGAAGTAGAACCCGACTGGAGCGCCGCCGCCTTTTTTTATGCCTTTGTGGCTCTGAAACCGGGGAGCCAAATACTGCTCAAAGGATTAAAATTGGACACTGCTCAAGGCGATAGGGCTTGTGTATCGCTCTTCTCGAATTTTGGAGTGCGATCGGAATTTTCGCCAGACGGCCTGTTGATTTCGCATGATGGCAGATTTGAAAAGATCCAGGAATTTGATTTCAGCGGTTGCCCAGATCTCGCACAAGCCGCTGCTGTTGCAGCCGCTGGTTTGGGAATTGAGCTGAATTTAAAGGGTTTGAGTACCCTTCGCCATAAGGAGACCGATCGATTGGCCGCGTTGCAGAGTGAGTTAGCCAAGCTTGGCGTGAAAACCACATCGACCCAATCGACTCTTGCGCTTTTCACCAGCGTTTTAGAAACCGGAATCACTGCCATTCAAACCTTCGAAGATCACCGCATGGCCATGGCGTTTGCAGCACTTTCGGCTGTACTTCCGACCATTGAAATAGAAAATTCGGGCGTGGTTAGAAAGAGCTTTCCGACTTTCTGGGATGAGTTTGGGAAGTTGGGGGTTGAGCAATTATTAAATCGGGACTTGATTTAGAAATCACATCTTCTTTTTCTCTCGAAGTTTCTGGCAGCAAGAACCCGGGCGTATTGTGCTCAGTTTCGAACTGTATACTCTTTTCCGGTTAGATCTATTCACTCTTTATAAATTTCCCTACGACACTCTTTCCCGAGCCTATGAGCTGAAGAATATACATACCCGGATTAACATGGCTTAGGTCCAAATCGAACGGGCCGGCATTAAAATTACCGCTTAAAACGGTTCGGCCTTCTAAGCCAAGTATTCGATATGACCCTTTAGGAATCGTCGTTCTGCATCTAACGAAAGCTCGACATGGGTTTGGGTATAAAACCAACTCACTTTTAGGCGGGTATTTCGATTCTTGCGTCGAGAGAATATTCGTTGCTGAATAAAAGGCAATAAAAGATGCATTGTTCTGGAATTCATAGTTGGGAGCCAATCCATTCGGGTCGAAGGCACTCGACGAATTGCCGAAAATGTTTCCTTGAACTACAATCGTATCCCCCGAAAACCGGGATATATGTTCTATCGATGGATCGACAGTTTGAGCTTCGAACGGAATAATCCAAAATTCAACAAAATTCAAATTTTCGTCCAGCCAAGAAATTGACCAGCTTTTCCCAGCAGGTATTGCCTGTTCTAGAAATTCAATTTCACCCGTGCTATTTTCGCGGCGAAATATGGCATTCGCTGGTTCTACAGCATGATGCACATTGAGCCAGGCGAGTTTGTCGCCAACATTGAAAATATGTTCTTTAAATCCAGAACCGTTAGTTGACATAACCACATGAGCAGAATTGTCAATTAAATCATAACTCAATTTCAATTCTGGCACACCAGTTGAAGTCACTTTGTAAACCGACTTGGACGAAAAAGCAAATAGCGTCCCATTTAGGGCTGCGCTGTAGTTGACCGTGTTCCCCAAAAAATCGGTTGTAAAGAGCGTATCGCCATCAGAAAACGACGAAAAAGTAGAATGACTAAAGAATAAACTATTCCCTAATTCGGCAAAAGTGTAGGTGGTTGAAAAATAATCCATGTAGGCTGGGCTATTCAGACTTGTAGTATCATTCGCACTATTATTAAAACCATAGAGGGGTATTGCCCATTCTTGCACTCCTTCGTTATTTTCTTTGGCCAGAAATGTGAAATAGGTTGAGTCATTAGGGTTCGTTTGCCATAAGTTGCCCGACGGGCTTATCGGCATGTTATTGCCTTGCACCATACCTATTCGATAGATACCCGTTCCACCGGATGCCGCGTGCATTGCTCGGGTTACCACCTGACCGTTAGACGATACTACCGGGATCACTTCGGTGACTCCAGTTTCGATATTAGTCCTATTGTGTAAATACCCCCAGTGTCCAGGAATGGTATTGTAGTTTTGATCCCAATTATGAGTATGCGAACTAAATAAATCAGTAGTAGTGATCAGTGAATTATCAGCAAGCAGAGCACCGCTATATGTGATATCTACATTTCTCAGATATAACATACGTCGCTGAAATCCATTGTAAATCGAACCCATATTCGAGTTATTCTGCCAATGATTAAGGTGATTTAAGTTGTCAGTATCCGTGTTGTATCCCAAGAGCAGATTATTTGAATAAACAATCTGTTGGGTGGAACTTAAAACGGGAATTGAACTTGTAAAAGGTGCATTATTAGTATTAGCCGTATATCCTTTGAAATACCAAGACGAGCCAATCCTTCCTAGTGGGTTGAACATACTCGAAAATGACCCGCCCCCAGGAAGTAAGATTTCGTCCAACCGATTGAACGATTGATCATAGAAAATTACTTTGTCAACGATGTTGCCCGGTAAATTGGAGATAAAGTCATCTTCCCAAATACCCACATTAATGTTGGTCTGACCTGTTCTAAAGAAAAAAATAAAGGTCGAGTCTGCAGGAAAAGAGTGAAGCTTCGAGACACCAATAGCAGGTGCTTCAGATTCGAAAAGCCTGAGGTGAATCAATTCGTTTGATTGCGAATACGCGATAGAGAGCTGTTGAAGGTTGAACATAAACAGCAGAGCCATAATCCTGAAGAACTTATGTTTATAGCAACGCACCATAATTATTATGAGTTTGTAATCTACAAACCAGTCATGAAAATTAATAAAAATCATAAGTCCATTTCTCCGAATTACCGTTAAAATACCAGCCTGCAAGGGATGTGTAACATGAAAGTGGATCGGCTCCATCTCCGAGATTTGGGATGCAAAGACTCGGAATATTAGGATCGGTATTGTAAGCCTTAACTTCCGAAGATCCTGCAATATTGAAGTCTATCAAAACATGACAAGCTTGCGAATTGCCAGGACAAGATTCTTCCCAATATGCCGCATTGGACGCAATGGTTTGTGTATCGGCCGTATTCGATGCGTCATTACACGTAACTTTCATGAATACGGGGCAATCCGATTTATTGCCAATTTGAAACTTTGGAGTTTCGTAATCAAAGACTTGAGCGCTTACTGGTGAAACGCCAAAAACAATAACTCCCAAATAAATCACAGAAATTAAGAGCGATCGTTTGAGCGCATTAAAGAAAAAAATATTAGAACTGAATGTGTGTGTGTGTGCGTGTGTGTGTCATCTTAGTCTAGTTTTTAATGTTCGACTAAAACAACAATTTAACAGCACTAACAATGCAAAAATTGATTTACGAAGATGTATCAGTTAAACTTCTAAAACTTCCACCGTACCTGCACCCGTACGTCGTTTCGCACATTGCCTTGAATTTCTTCGTTGCCGCTGCTTATTACGTT
>JBBQFC010000048.1:0-24982 GCA_038321615.1 Flavobacteriales bacterium
GGAAAATGACAACCGAATTACGGAGCTCACGCGCAATTTCACCATTGGCCTTGCCTTGCTACTGCTTGCACTTGCCACTTTAGCTTTCAGCAGGTACCGCACCAAGCAGCAAGACAATCGCTTGCTATCTGAAGCGCTCAACAACCTTAAATCCACCCAAAGCCAACTCATCCAATCAGAGAAAATGGCATCGCTCGGAGAGCTCACTGCGGGCATTGCCCACGAGATCCAAAACCCGCTCAATTTCGTCAATAATTTTAGCGAAGTGAGCACAGAACTTTTGGATGAAGCAACCGAAGAGCTCGTAAAGACGCAGCATGCTGCGTCTCCAGAGCAAGCCGCGTCGCCGGAGCATCGCGAATCCATCTCAGAAGCACTCATCATCTTAGACGACGTAAAACAAAACCTTGAGAAAATAACCCACCACGGAAAGCGCGCTGATGCCATCGTAAAAGGCATGCTCGCCCACAGCCGCGCGGGTAAAGGCGAAAAAGCACCCACCGACATAAACGCCCTGGCGGATGAATACCTGCGGCTTTCATATCATGGATTTCGAAGCAAAGACAAGTCATTCAACGCCGATTTCAGAACGGATTTTGATCCCGGCATTCCCAAGATCAACATCATCCCACAGGATATCGGACGCGTATTGCTGAATATTCTCAACAACGCTTTTTATGCTGCTTCTTTAGTGCATCAAATTGAATCGGATAATGCAAATCTATCGGCTTCCGCTGTGCAGACGAGGCATGCCCCGTCTCTACCACGGCCGGTGGTCATCATTTCTACAAAAAATCTCGGCGAAAAAATCCAAATTTCGATTTCCGACAACGGCCCGGGCATCCCCGACTCTATCAAAGACAAAATCTTCCAGCCTTTCTTCACTACCAAGCCAACGGGACAGGGAACAGGATTGGGCTTGAGCTTGAGTTACGACATAGTAAAAGCCCACGGCGGAGAATTGAAAGTGGAGACAAAAGAAGACGAGGGTTCAGCATTTATTATTCAATTGCCATTTTAACATGAACGATTATCTTCAAATGCTTCAAGCTCTCAAAGCCCAAATCAGGCAGGCACGTTTAGGTGCACTTATTTCTGCCAATGCTGGTTTGCTCAATAGCTATTGGCAAATTGGGAATGCCATTCTTCAACAACAAACGCAAGAAGGATGGGGTGCAAAAATTATTGACAGGCTTTCCGCTGATCTTAAAGATGAATTTCCTGATATGAAAGGTTTGTCGGTCCGGAATTTAAAGTATATGCGAGCTTTTGCTGAGTCCTATTCAGATATTGAATTTGTGCAAGCGGAACTTGCACAAATTACCTGGTACCATCATATCACGTTATTAGACAAAGTAAAAAACCATCACCAACGAATGAAATACATCCAAGAAACTGCCCGAAACGGTTGGTCGAGAGATGTGATGGTACAGCAAATCGAATCAAAATATATTGAAAGAAAGGGAATTACTCAATCGAATTTCGAAGAAATATTGCCGCAGCCATATTCTGATTTAGCACAGCAGACCTTTAAAGATCCTTACCTATTTGATTTTATTGCGCTGGCAGACAATTACCGGGAGCGGGATTTAAAAAATGCCCTTGTCGAAAATATTACAAAATTCTTATTGGAACTTGGGTTGGGCTTTGCCTTCATCGGAAAACAATATCCGATTGTCGTTTCAGAAAGGGAATTTGACATTGACCTGTTGTTCTATCATATCAAACTACGCTCTTATGTAGTGGTGGAATTAAAAGTAGTTGCCTTTCAGCCAGAGTTTGTGGGTAAGCTTAATTTTTACCTTTCCGCTGTTGATGCCCAACTGAAAACCGAACTCGACCAACCTAGCATTGGCTTATTAATCTGCAAGACAAAGGATAAGCTAATGGTAGAATACGCCCTTAAGGATGTTTCAAAACCTATTGGTATTTCAGAATACCGGTTAACCGAAATTTTGCCGGAAGATGTGAAAAGTTCATTACCAACAATTGAAGAAATTGAAGAAAAACTGTCAAAATAAAATATTCAGTCAACCAAAATATGAAAAGTAAAATCTTGCAACCCATCTTCACCACCAAGCCTACCGGACAGGGAACGGGATTGAGCTTGAGCTTGAGCTACGATATCGTGAAAGCGCACGGCTGGGAGCTGAGCATGGAGTCCGTCGCGAATTCCAGTACCATTTTCAAAATTAAACTGCCTACAAATTGAAATCATATATGAAACGACTTCTATTATCGACAGTATTCATTTGGATTCCCTTTCTCTGTTTGGCGCAGACAGGGAGTTTTTACGATTACCATTATTTCAGTCAGGAGCGGGTAGATAGTTTGCAAAACATATTTGAAAATACTCCAAACGACACCTTGAAAATGGCCGTCGCGAACGACCTGGGCTATTATTATTGTGAAGCAATGCCCGACAGCGCCCTGCAATTCAGCTTAATTCAAAACCAGATTGCCCAAAGTCTTGGACAAAAACTTTGGCTTACAGCGAGTCTCGATCTTTTGGGCTACATTGAAACCCGGCGTGGCAATTTCTCCAAAGCACTAAAATATTTACATGAGGCAATAGCCCTTGCGGAAAATCCGGATACTGAAAAATCTATTTGGCGAATTGCAAAATTCGATTCGGAAGGCGATCCGATCAGAGCAAGACTCACCGTACTCTCAAATAGTTACAACGACTTAGGACTGCTATACCTTACCATAGGCGATCTCGATAAGGTTAAATATTGGTGTGGGAAAGCGATCAAGGTTGGTGAAGAAATTGAAGATCTTGTGGTGCTCTCTTATGCATATGACAATGTGGGTCAGGTATATTTAAAACAAGGAAAAAGAGATTCGGCAATGCTATTTCTGCAAAAATCTTTGGGCTTTGCCAAGCAATCTGGATTGTTTAAATACAATGCGGCTGCTCTAAATGGAATGGGCAATTTATTTATGGATAAGGGAATGCCAGACTCCGCTATGAGTTATTTCAGACAGGGTATTGTAATAAGCAGGAGCAACGAAAATCCCAGTATCGAAGCGTATTCATATTACTTTCTTTCCAATCTTTTTACAAAGCTTCAATCACCGGATTCAAGCTACTATTACGGACTTAAATCACTTCAGCTTTTTCATCGGCATGGCGATCCCAGTGGCCAGCTATTAGCACTTCGAATGATTACAAAAGTCTTGAAAAGCCAAGGATCCTTGGATAGTGCCTTCTATTATCAGGAATTGGCAATGGCGCTGCAGGACAGTTTGCAAGGCACTGATAAAATAAAGCAATTTGAAAAAATCAATTTTGATCAAGCGCTGCGGCTTGAACAACTGGAAAAGGAGCGGATTGAAGCGCAGAACAGATACAGGGTAATGGGGCTAGGCGCCTTATTAATCATTCTCGCAGGGATAGGAATTGTTTTATACCGAAACAATCGGCAAAAACTGAAGGCAAATCAGGCCTAGGCTAAAACCCTTTCTGATCTTAAATCCACCCAAGCCCAGCTCATCCAATCCGAAAAGATGGCCAGCCTTGGTGAACTCACTGCCGGAATAGCCCATGAAATCCAAAATCCGCTGAACTTCGTCAACAACTTTAGCGAAGTGAGCACAGAACTTTTGGATGAAGCAACCGAAGAGCTCGTAAAGACGAAGCATGCTGCGTCTCCAGAGCAAGCCGCGTCGCCGAAGCACCGCGAAGCCATATCAGATGCACTAGCCATCTTAGACGACGTAAAACAAAATCTAACCAAAATAACCCACCATGGCAAGCGTGCCGACGCCATTGTAAAAGGCATGCTCGCCCACAGCCGTGCGGGAAAAGGCGAAAAAGCACCTACCGACATAAACGCCCTGGCTGATGAATATTTGCGGCTTTCATACCACGGTCTTCGAGCCAAGGATAAAACATTCAACGCCGATTTCAAAACTGATCTCGCGCCTGACTTGCCCAAAGTCAATGTGGTACCACAAGACATCGGTCGCGTATTGCTCAACTTGATCAACAATGCTTTTCAAGCATCGGCAGGAGTTGAGCATCCTTTGGTTATAGTGTCTACGTCGCGCGTGGCCACCCCTTCAGGGGTCGGGGGCTGCGCGCAGGCCATCCAAATCACCATCACCGACAACGGCCCCGGCATCCCCGACGATATCAAAGACAAAATCTTCCAGCCTTTCTTCACTACCAAACCAGCGGGACAAGGCACTGGTCTGGGCTTAAGCTTGAGTTATGATATTGTGAAGGCGCATGGGGGTGAGTTGAACGTTAAATCTCAACCCGGTGAAACCATATTTGAATTATTTTTAATGTATACAAGAGATGATAAGTAAATTTTGAAACATCTTTAAATCACTGTTAGGAGAAGGCCATAATGACCGGCAATTTCGATCTTCAATAGGTGAAATTGAGCAGATAGGAATCGGTATATTAATCGCTTCGCATCTATCGTTAAATCGAAAACCTGAACTGCATGCAACACAAAGCGGATTATATAAAGGATTTTTTATATAATATTGATTGTGTTTTTTCAATTTTGAAAAGGCAGCCTTTGAAGTATTCGATGATGGATAAACAAAAAAATAAAGGCAGGCTATGCTTACGGACTTCGATTGGACTCCTTTGGAAACCTCTCATCTGGAAGTACTTCAATCGCCCGAAGCCACGAGATGCTAACCATTTTTGTTCTCAACTTACGAAAGCTAAATATTTTACGGTTCAATAATTCTTTGCAACTTTAAGGCCTATTTATAAGCCCATGAATCGAATTCTAGTTGCTACCGATTTTAGCTCCGCAGCCGAGAACGCTTTACGAACTGCCGCCATTATTGCAAAAGCCTCCAATTGGGGAATAACCTTGCTACATGTCCGAAATTCAAAAAGTGCAGATTTTTTAGCGAATCATGGCAAAACAGTAGATCAGCTAGATAATTACCTGAATGAATTAGCTCCCAAGACCGCATCTGAATACGGTGTAGATTGTTCCATAAAAATACGGCCGGGAAGTATTTTTTCGGAGATAAATGACGAAGCAGGAAAGGGAGCGTATGGTTTGCTCCTTCTCGGAACCCACGGTTCTAAAGGGTTGCGACAGATGATTTTTGGTGCTGACATACTAAAAATCGCTAGAAAGTGCCCAATACCCTTGCTCGCATCTCCAGATAACGCTATCCTGAACAACAATGGCATAAAGCGCATAGTCTTTCCCTTTGGAGGGCATCATAAATTTGACAATAAAGTGAAGGCCGTTGCTTTCTTAGCTCAACTCTTCCATTCAGAAATACTCATTTACAGTATAGATCGCTATGCCGCCAAGATTAATAAGGAGACGTATGAAAGTATTGAGAAGGCAGAAGCATATTTTGACAGTTTGTCGCTTAAAACCCGAAGGGTGGAAGATTCGATGACGGAGTTTTCGGTAGGCTACTCAAACCAAACCATGGATTTTGCGCAAAAAGAAGGTGCTACTTTAATCGCGGTGATGTCCACAGCAACCGACGATTTCTCTTTTCTCTCCGCTGTGGATAAGGAAAATTTAATCAACAACGAGCTTGGCATCTCGATTCTCTTGACCTCCGACTACTAAGTTCTCGTTCCGCGTGTATCTTCATCCTTCTCGCGATCATAAACAAGATAAGGCGACCATAACTGCTGAAAGCCTTTATTTTCCTGAGAATGGATATGCTTCGCTTTTATTTCATGCTCGAATAGCCAGACTCTGGAGTCAGTAATGAAGATAAAATAGGCATAGTGAGGCGGGATTGCTGGCGAATAATCTGTGACGAATTTTGGGTCAGTTTCGATTGCGTTCATCGTTTTTAGCCCCCTTAGGTTAATTGTAGAAGAAGCCGAAGATGCCGCTACGTCGTTGCAAATGCCAAAAGTATTTTGAAGGCATCTTGACGGCGGTCAAAGCCTCAAAGAATTTTCATGCTGTCATACATCCCTTCATTCAAGCAATGGACACATGGAGTAGAACAATCCATCGCCGTCAACAGTCGTGAAGACCTGAAAAAATCGATGACAAAATATTCCAATCCTAATTAACCCACAAAATGGGTAACTGTGGCAATAGGAAAGGCGGAGTGCAATTAATTCCATAATCAAAGGATATTGGGGAAGTTTGGTTTTCCTATCAAAATCTGCCATCGAACCACTATTTCCATCCCAATGTCACAATAATCCAAAAATCTGCAAGGAAAGGACAAGTTCCGCTCACCCCTGTCGGCCTATTTTTGTAGCAATGAAAATATGCTTCGCATACAAGGGGTCTTGTGATTATTCAGATATTGCAACAGTCAATATTCCAATGACTAAAATGTCTGCGTATGTCTGAAATTACCTTTGCCGAAAAAACCATCTTGCTCCGCGATGCCAATGACCGATTTATAAGGCTTTGTATCAACGAAACCAATCGCTCGGAAGGCGATGATCTCATCCCAGCCGACATCATGGGCTACGGCACCACAATCGATGAGCTAATCACCAATCGCAAGGAGTTTATTCAATTGCTTGATCGCCAGGCTGAAGAAATGTCCAAGTCAATTGTTAGCTTCGAGCATATCCCGGTTTTCGAACGTATTTTGAACGATGGCGATACTGGAATTTTTGTGCGTGAGATACTGTTGGATCTAAAGTCTGATGACTACCACGTCAACTTTGGCATTCGGATATCTGTAATCGTCAGCTTAATAGATGGCGCCTACAAGGTGGTGCATTGGCACGGCTCCGCGCCCGTAATGAGCGAGAATGATACTTTCCATGTAAAAGACATCCAAGGTAAAACAGAAAAACTCGAGCAGCAAGTGAAAGAGCGCACTGCCGAGCTCCACGCATCGTTAGAAAAACTCCGAAGCGCCCAAGAACAACTCATCGTTCAGGAAAAACTCGCCAGCCTGGGTCAACTCGCTGCGGGTATCGCCCACGAGATAAAGAACCCGATGAATTTCGTCAATAACTTCTCGGAGCTTAGCATAGAGTATGTAGAAGAAATAAGGATCGAATTGATGAAAATTCCTGCATCGGATCAAACTGCCGAAATAACTGACCTGCTAAACGAATTAGAATCCAATCTTAAAAAAATACATCAACACGGCACGCGCGCCGACAACATTGTGAAATCGATGCTGATGCACTCCCGCGGAGGCACCGGAGTGATGGAGCCGACCAACTTGAACGGGCTAATGAGCGAATATGTGAATTTGGCCTTCCACGGGATGCGAGCTGGAAAATCGGCTATAAATTCGAAAATCACGCTCGATCTCGACCCGCACTTGCCGCCGGTATCGCTCAACACCGAAGATTTCAGCCGCGTGGTGCTCAATCTTTGCAAAAATGCTTTTGATGCGATGCGGGAAAAAACACTCAAACCCGAGATGGAAAGTTATTTACCCGATCTCCGTGTTTCCACCAAACATTCCGGCGACAAGGTGGTGCTAACCATTGCCGACAATGGTCCGGGAGTGCCCGACAGCATTCGCCAAAAACTCTTTGAACCCTTCTTTACCACCAAGAAAGGAACAGAAGGAACGGGGCTCGGACTTAGCATTACCCATGACATTATAAAATCGCACGGCGGAACCATTCAAATCGAAACGGTGCCCGGTGAATACACGCATTTCATTATTACCTTACCCATAAAACAAACCAAATAGCGATGAAAATACTGATCGTTGACGATGAAAAAGACGTTGAAATGCTCTTCCGCCAAAAATTTCGGAAGGAGATAAAAAACAAGGAAATTGAAATGGTTTTCGCCTTTTCGGGCGATGAAGCCTTGGCTCTGCTCGAAGAAGCAGACCCGCCGGAAGTGATGTACGTTTTCTCGGACATCAATATGCCGGGGATGACCGGATTGGAGTTGCTCGAAAAAGTGAAAGCCCGCTTCCCAATGATCAACGTTAGCATGATTTCTGCTTACGGCGACAGCGATAATTACAACAGAGCCATCAGCTCTGGAGCCAAGGAATTTTTTACGAAGCCCATTGATTTTGAGTCATTGAAAAAGGAAATTTCGGAGATTAAAGGTTAAATTGCCAACATTATGACCAAGATACTCGTCGTGGACGATGAAGAAGATTTGAAAGTACTCATCAAGCAGCGCTTCCGCCAAAAAATACGCACGAATGAATATGATTTCATCTTTGCGGAAAATGGCCGTCACGCACTTGAACGATTATTGGAGCACACCGATGTTGAGCTAGTACTGAGCGATATCAATATGCCCGAGATGGACGGACTCACCCTGCTTACGAAACTCAATGAGCAAAACTCCTTACTCAAATCGGTGATCGTTTCTGCCTACGGCGACATGGAAAACATCCGCACGGCCATGAATCGCGGTGCCTTTGACTTCATCACCAAACCCATAGATTTTAAGGACTTAGAGATTACAATCGACAAAACCATTGCCCATGTGGCTGGGATGAAGAAAACCTTACAAGCAATCAAGGAGAACAATATTCTGCGGATGTACGTGGACGAAACCGTTCTCAACTTTATGGGCAGCCGCGAAGGCAGCGAAGCCATGTTTGAGAACGAGATTATCGAAGGCACTGTCGCCTTTATCGATATCTGTGGTTTTACGGCCATCAGCGAGCGCGAACCGGCCAATACCGTTGTAGCTATGCTCAACGCCTTTTTTGATATTATCGTTAAAGAAATTATCCAGCAAGAAGGTGTTGTCGATAAATTCATGGGCGATGCGGTAATGGCTTCCTTCAAGGGGGAGTTCCACCTCGACCGTGCGATGGATGCCAGCATAGCCATACGCGATGCGATAGCCAGAGCCAAAATCGGGATCGGCACAGGCGATTATAAACCCGAAGTTTCCATTGGCATTAATAGCGGCGAAATGGTCTGGGGCAATATCGGGTCATCTACCTTGCGAAGACTCGACTATACCGTAATTGGCGATGCCGTAAATGTGGCAGCGCGATTACAAGCAGCGGCCACTAATTGCCAAATCCTGATTACTGAGCGCAATTACGAAAAGGTGAAAGAGAGTTTCGAATGCCGCCGCATAGGGGATATCACCATGAAAAATAAGTTGGAACCAGTGGCGGTGTACGAGGTGCTAGGCTGAAACGCCTTAAAGCAAAGAGAATTTTATATTTGGACTCATTTCAGTAAAACCGCTGTATGGCGAAAAAACAAAAAATTTATTGGCGCACTATTTTTTCCTGGCGCTCTATGGGCTTCATGCTTACGGGTGTGTTCTTTGCCGTAGTGGGACTGCAAGGTTTTATGGTTCCCAACAATTTTCTCGATGGCGGCGTAACGGGGATCTCGATTCTTGTTCGCGGTTTTGCTGATATCCATATCAGTATTTTACTTATCGCTTTCAATCTTCCGTTTGTTATCATCGGCTTCCGCAAAATTAGCCGCACGTTCGGCATTCAAGCGTTGATGGCCACTACCCTACTCTCGGCGGGAATGTATTTTATTCAAATTCCTGCGCTGACCAATGACAAAGTGTTAATCGCGGTATTCGGCGGATTTTTGGTGGGATTGGGAATTGGGCTTGTAATACGCGGTGGCGGAGTAATCGATGGGCTCGAAGTGATAGCCCACTACACCGAAAAGCGGGTGGCGTTTAGCTCCAGCGAAATTATCCTTGTGCTCAATACGTTGATCATTGTCGGTGCAGCTTATCGATTTGGAATAGAAGCGGGCATGTATTCTCTGCTCGTCTATTTCACGGCCATGAAAACAACCAATTACGTTGTAGATGGCTTTGAAGAATTTACTGCTTTAAATATTATTTCCAGCGATGCCGATTATGTGAAATCGCTTATTGTCAACGATTTTGGAAAAGCCATTACCGTTTACAAGGGTGAGCGAGGCTACTTACCAGGCAATTTCGATCAGCACAGCGATTGCGACATCATCGTGACCGTTGTAACGCGACTCGAAATTTTCCGCATCCGCGAAGCCATCACCGCCCATGACCCCAAGGCCTTTATGTTTGTAAATAGCATTAAGGAAGTGAAAGGTGGCGTGGTGAAGAGAAAGTAGGGATCTGCAAATTCTTCATGGAATTAGCGCAGCAAACTCACACATCTCGGGCTTTCCTGAATTTAAAACAAGAATCCTGCTGGAACACCAGTTTTTACGCGGTAGGTATCCGCTTTAGCGCTTCCAGCGTAAATTCCCAAAACTTCTGAACGGAAGAAATCTGCACTTTCTCATCGGGCGAATGCGCACCACGGATATTGGGTCCGAAGGAAATCATTTCGATTTCGGGGTAATTCTGACCGAGAAGTCCACACTCCAAGCCGGCGTGGCAAGCTGCTACGCGGGGCTCTTCTTTGAACATTTCGCGGTAAAGATTCGTCATCAAATTCACAATACGCGAAGCGGGAGCGGGTGTCCAACCCGGGTATGATCCGCTCGTCTCAACCTTGCCACTCAGCACTTCAAATGCTGCTTCCACCGCCTGTGCCTGATCGATTTTCTCCGTTTCCACAGAGCTCCGCGTAAGACAAAGCACTTCAATCTTGCCGGCTTTAGCTTGCACTTTTGCCAGATTATTACTCGTTTGCACCAAGCCGGGAATATCCGGGCTCATACGGTAAATGCCATTCGGGCAGGCGTACAAGGCCGCGAGAAAGTTTATTTGTGTGAAGCGATCCATTGCACTCGCGGGCAATTCGGCTGGGGTTGACACCACTTCGAGCTTACTGTCGGTAGTATGATGCTCTTGTTTTAATTGCGCATTGATGCTTTTTACGTGATCGAGAAATCCTGCTTTATTCCCGACAGGAATTGCCACTACCGCTGTCGCTTCTCTGGGAATGGCATTGCGTAAACTCCCCCCTTCGAAAGAGACGAGACACATTCCAAATTGCTCGCCTGTCTTCCAAAGTATGCGTGTGAGTAGCTTGTTGGCATTCCCAAGCCCTTTGTGGATATCCATACCGCTGTGGCCACCATTCAATCCTTTTACTTCTATCTGGTAGGCTTCCATGCCTTGCGGCAGTGACTCTTCGGGGTACGAGCCGCGAAAACTGAGATCAATGCCACCGGCGCAGCCAATGCTCAGCTCATCATCGTCTTCGGTATCAAGATTGAGCAAATATTTTCCGGTGAGCTCTCCCGATTTCAACTCCATGGCACCTGTCATTCCGGTTTCTTCGTCGATGGTGAAAAGTGCTTCCAAAGGTGGGTGTGCAATATCTCGCGATGCCAGAAGTGCCATGATGGTGGCTACGCCAATACCGTTATCGGCACCCAGGGTGGTTCCGTCAGCCTTTACCCAGTCGCCATCCACGTACATCTTGATTCCTTCCTTGTTAAAGTCGAAGGTTGTAGCCGCATTCTTTTGGTGAACCATGTCAAGATGACTTTGCAAAACAACTTTGGCTTTGGCTTCCATTCCAAGTGATGCCGGTTTGGTGATGATTACGTTTCCGATTGCATCTTCGCGTGTTGGGAGGCCGAGACCTTTTCCAAAGTCACGCATAAAGGCACGCACACCTTCTTCCTTCTTGCTGGGACGGGGTACAGCGTTTAAGTCGGCGAAATGATTCCAAAGGGCTTTAGGCTCCAGGTTTCTAATATCTTGGCTCATTATTCTCTATTTAAGAATCGCTAAGGTAAGAAGATGAAAGGTTTTCCAAGGGGCTCATATATCTGGGAAGAAAGCGATTTTCAGGCTTTTTTCAACCCTTTGAGACATTCTAAATGATTTTTTGCTGCAAGACAACGTAGATACTAGAATTATCAAAGCCGCGATCGCTATTTAAATTCCAAAAACTTTCCTATGTTACACCATTCATTCCAGTATATATCACGCCACTTTGATACGTCAACTATTCAATAAGAAAAACCGCATTTCCCCAAGGGGTTTCCGATACCGGGGATTGGCTACCAGTCGCCTCGAAAATTTGACTGATGCGGTTTTTGCTTTTGCAATTACCCTTTTGGTTATATCCTCCGAAGTACCGCGCACCTATGTAGAACTTCAAGCCTCTATGTATGGCTTCATCGGCTTCATTTTTTGCATTATGCTATTACTTGGTATTTGGAATAATCACAGTAATTTTTTCAAGCACTACGGCATGCAGGATACCGCCACGAAATATCTCAATTTCTTGTTTCTATTTCTTTTACTTTTTTATATATATCCGCTCAAGTATCTTTTCTCGTATTTAGGCACGGCCATTTATATTCAGATCAAATTGGCTCTTGGCGATCAATCTGAAGCACTAATTTTGAGTGCCAAAAAACTCAATGAAGCCAGTTTGGATAACTCACAATGGGCTGATATCATGATTCGATTTGGCCTCGGTCTTTTTTTCATTTATTTTATTTTGATGTTATTTCATGTCAATGCCCTGAAAAAGAGAAAGATTTTAAGTCTGAATGAGCTTGAAATCTTTGACACAAAATCCTTTATTCAAGCCTACGGAATTTTGGTCGGAGTTACCGTAGTATCCATGCTGATTGTTCTCATTTTTGGCGGAGAATTGGCAGCCTTGGCAGGCGCCACATATGCGACTATCCCTTTCCTACTGGGCTTCCAAAGACGCTATCGCAATAGAAACTATAACTTAATTAAAAACCACGAAGTGCCAGAAAAATTCGATGCGGAAGTGGCCATCGCTGAAGGCTTCGAACACTATATCAAAGAGGCCGAACTGGAGAAACGTAAAACCGATTATAAAGCGCCTGACCCTGCTGCTCCGGACTAGTCGTCCATTTCCGATTCATCACCTTCGAAAATTTTGGAAGAAGATTCCAATAGCCGATTCAGCCCGTCGAGTTCTTTTTTTGATAAATCGCGCCATTTGCCAACAGGCACATCGAGTTTCACATTCATAATGCGGGTTCTTTTGAGTTCTACCACCCGAAAGTCGAGGGCCTCGCACATACGCCGTATCTGTCGATTCAGACCCTGAGTGAGTACAATTCGAAATTGAAAATCGTGGACACGACTCACCTCGCATTTGCGTGTTACGGTATCGAGAATAGCTACGCCCTGACCCATTTGTTTCAGAAATTCATCAGTGATTGGCTTGTTGACACGCACGAAATATTCCTTCTCGTGGTTGTTTCGGGCTCGGAGTATTTTGTTGACGATATCGCCGTCGTTGGTAAGAAAAATGAGCCCTTCGCTGGCTTTGTCCAAGCGACCGATCGGGAAAATACGGCTTGGATAATTGATGTAATCGATGATATTATCTTTCTCAACTCTTCGATCGGTGGTGCACACAATACCGACAGGCTTATGAAAGGCCAGATAAACAGGAGCATCAACGTTTTCCGTAATGAGTTTACCGTCCACATGCACTTCATCTCCAGCCGCAACCTTCGTTCCCATTTCTGGAACCTTTCCGTTTATAGTCACCCGCCCATCTTCGATCAGCTTATCGGCGGCGCGGCGGGAGCAATAACCGGCTTCGCTGAGAAATTTATTTATTCGGGTGGTTTCAGACATGAAATGATTGGTTTAGCTTAAAGCAAACAAAGATACGAGGGCTTTTGGAATGCACGACGGAGGGTCAATCACGGCAAAGTTTAAATCAGTAATACCGATTCTCCTGTAAACTGGCTCGCTAAATTAGCTGCTTACGAGTGTGGAAATAATTCCGTAATGCGTTTCGCTACAGCGACAGTTTTCTACGCGTTTGCGCATGATGACGATTTTGCAATCGTTCCGTGTTGAGCAATAAAGCTTAATCAACTATTACTATCACTGTCAAGCGCGTTTTTCTGGTGCGACTTATGGATGTAATACCGCAAACAAGAATTATGAGCGTAAAGAACGAATACAATAAAGAAGCAAAAGCTAAAATCAAAGAGCTAGCAGAAGGAATAGATTTCAATATGTTTTTCAGTAAACTGGACGAAATACCTATTCATGCCATACCTATGAGCACGAAGAAAGTGGATGAGCTCGGGGACATTTGGTTTCTGAGCAGCATCAAGCACGACCACGTGCAAAACATTCTGGCTTCATCGGAAGTGCAACTCGCTTACGGAAAACCAAATTCGATGGAATTTTTAAGTCTTTTTGGCCATGCCCGCATAGTTGAAGATCGAAGAATTTTTGAGGACCTGTATCAATCTACCGATGATTCATGGTTCGACGGGGTAAACGATCCAAACCTTAGAGCAATAGCCGTAACACCGATGGAAGCTCAATATTGGGAGCCAAAGAGCAACAAAGCAGTGTCGCTATTCAAAATGGCGTACGGAGCCTTGACTGGTTCAAAAGTCGATGTCAGTAGAGAAGGCGAACTTCGACCCTAATCTGCCGATACATCTTAATACCATGGCCGAAACAGAATGTGTTTCGGCTTTTTTGTTGCATTATTGCGCCAATAATTTCGCCATGCAAAATTTGCGCTTTCTTTTAATTGCTGTGCTCGCTCTTGCGATGGTAGTATGCTCTGTTCGTCTCTTTCAGGTCGAAACAGAGCGGCGTAAACTCAATGAAGATTTAATAGAAATATCAAAAATAAAATATGGGCTCTTCAACGCCGATGAATGGAAGCGCATTGCATCGGAAGTGATTGCCAAGAAAATTGACGAATTCGAATTGGGAAAGGGAAACCGACAAACCTGGGAAATTAAAATATCGAATTTCCTTTACAAACTCATATCCGACCTGGAAGATCGTTTCACAACGGACAACAACGCTACCTTTCTAGGAAAGATCAAAAATTTGGGTTCAGACTTTTTCGGTGTATTCGGAAAGATGAAAAAGGACGTCCCCCAATTCACCCAAGAAATTCTAAACTTTCTAGAGAATCCGGCAAACCGTAAGGAGCTAAAAAAATTTCTGAACGAGAAGGTAAACCAATATGCCGACAGCACCTTTACCGAGACCAATTATATAGCCTATGACGCCATTTTAGAGCAAGGCAATTACGCCGATGGAGCGCAAGCTAAAGCAGGTTTGCAAGCAGATTTGGAAACCCTGTCTGCAGTGAAACGAAAATGGGAACTGGGAATGTATGCCTGCTTACTCTCCCTGCTTTTAATAGCCGTTGTTAGTTCTGCACTTCGTAGCAGCGAATTGCTCGTTCTCTCATCAGCTTCGCTTTTACCGCTCGCCGGTGGGCTTGTATTTCCAATGTTAGAAATCGATGCCCGCATTGAACGGCTGGCCTTCACGCTTCTCGGCGAACCAATTGTGTTTACCGATCAGGTGCTTTATTTCAAAAGTAAGAGTATTCTGGAAGTGGTGTCGCTTATGCTGAGCCAAGGGAAACTCGATTTGATGGCAGTGGGCATATTGGTGCTGCTGTTCAGCGTTATATTCCCGGTTTCCAAAATTATTGCGTCCATTTCTCTGCTCAGTTATCCGAGTTGGGGGCGCTACGCCGTTGTGCGTTTCATGGTTTTTAAAACAGGTAAATGGTCGATGGCCGACGTAATGGTAGTGGCAATATTTATGGCTCATATTGGTTTTGCAGGCATTCTTTCCGAGCAATTAGCCCAATTGGAGCGCATCAGTCTCGATCTGGACGTACTCACCACCAACCGCTCCAACCTGCAGACCGGCTTCTTTCTTTTTGCGGGCTTCGTGATTTTTAGTTTGGCAATTTCGCATCAGATTGGAAAAATGAATCTCATTAATAAACCTTTGTAATTCAATTGAATATAATTTATTTCTAATTTATTTCTATTGATCTCTTGCCATTATCATTTCTTTGACGTTACCTTTGCATCCATCAGCTCACTCTGTGAACGCCACGATCTCAAATAGCTCTTTTAGCCCCGCCTGCGGTAACATGTGCACCATGTGTACAATGTGTTGTACCTGCATGTGTATGTGCTAAGAGCTAAGTAGATCCCCCTTTTTTTCGCGATTTACCACCTGCCGAAGCACAAGCATCGGGCGGGTTTCCTGCATTTCAGTTTCTCTCAACTTTCACAAAATCATAAATCACTTAAAACAAAAAATTATGAGTACCCAAAACAAAAATTTCCGATTCGAAACCCTTCAAGTCCACGCCGGGCAAGACGTTGACGGCACGACCAAGTCGCGCGCAGTGCCTATTTACCAAACCACGTCCTACGTATTTGACGACAGCAGCCACGCAGCACGTCTTTTCGGTCTGCAAGAGTTTGGAAATATCTACACCCGCATAATGAACCCCACCACCGACGTATTTGAAAAGCGTGTTGCAGCGCTCGAAGGTGGCACAAATGCGGTTGCTACAGCTTCTGGCCAAGCAGCCCAATTTATTGCGCTCAACAATATCCTGCAATCGGGCGAAAGTCTGGTATCTTCTAATTCGCTTTATGGCGGTACCTACAACCAATTCAAAAACAATTTCAATCGATTGGGAGTCGAAGTGCGTTTCGCCAACGTGGATAAAGTGGATGAATTTGAAGCTCAAATTGGCGAAAACACCAAGGCTATTTACATTGAGACCATTGGCAATCCCGGCTTTAATATTCCCGACTTTGAAGCCTTTGCCAAACTTGCTGAGCGCTATGGGATACCACTCGTAGTGGACAATACCTTCGGCGCCGCGGGTTATTTGGCTCAGCCGATTAAATACGGAGCAAATGTGGTTGTGCAATCGGCTACCAAGTGGATCGGCGGCCATGGCACCGCTGTAGGCGGGGTAATAGTAGATGGCGGAAATTTCAACTGGGGCAACGGGAAATTCCCACAGTTTTCGGAAGCTTCTGACAGCTACCACGGACTTAAATTTTGGGAAGTCTTCGGGGAAAACAATCCCCTTGGTTTGCCAAACGTAGCATTCGGTATTCGCGCCCGAGTGGAAGCACTCCGCGATTTTGGTCCCGCTATTTCTCCATTTAATAGTTTCTTACTCATTCAAGGCCTGGAGACCCTTTCGCTGCGTGTAGAACGAACGGTTCAGAACGCCCAAAAGCTTTCTGAATGGCTCGAGCTTCAACCCGAAATAGAGTTTGTGAATTACCTTGGTTTGGAATCTAATCAGTACCACAACTTGGCTTCAAAATATCTTCAAAATGGATTTGGCGGAGTATTAACTTTCAAGGTAAAAGGTGGTCGCAAACAAGCGGATGCCCTTGTGGATAATCTGCAATTGGTGAGCCATTTGGCCAATGTAGGCGATGCCAAAACATTGATCATACACCCCGCATCTACCACGCATGAGCAGCTCAGCATCAGCGAGCAATTAGCTGCTGGTGTAGTACCCGGTTTGCTCCGCGTTTCGGTGGGCATCGAGCACATTGAAGATATCAAGGCCGATTTTGAACAAGCCCTCAAGATCAGCGCCAATGTAAATTCAGAATTATTGGCCTAATGGAATCAAAAAAAATAAAACTTTCGATCGATTTGGCCTTGGAAAATGGTGGGGTGCTTCGGCATCCCACCATTGCCTACCACACGCGCGGAACAAGGAATGCCGACGGAAGCAATGTAGTTTGGGTTTGCCATGCGCTCACGGCAAATTCCGACTTCGAAGAATGGTGGAGCGGACTCTTTACAAATGGCGGCTATTTTGACGACCCTAATTTGTTTATAATCGCCGCTAACGCAATAGGTTCGTGCTATGGAAGTACCGGGCCATTGAGTACCGATCCTGTAAGCGGCACCCCCTATTATTACACCTTCCCTAAGTTGACCATAAACGATCTCGTAGCAGCCCACCAAGCCTTGGCCGCCGAGCTGGGTATCGACAAAATAGCTTGTCTGATCGGTGGATCACTCGGCGGACAACAAGCATTGCAATGGGCGGTAAATGAACCCGCGCGATTTGAATACCTCGTGGCGATTGCAACCAACGCGGTCCATTCACCCTGGGGCATCGCCTTCAACGAATCGCAGCGCATGGCCGTCGAACTCGATCCTACTTGGGGCGATCTTTCGCCAAAAGCCGGAGAAGATGGTATGAAGGTGGCGCGAAGTTTGGCTTTATTGAGTTACCGCAATTACGGAACGTATGCGCGCACGCAAACTCGAAATGCCAATGAGCCGCTTTGGAAATGGAAGGCTGGTTCTTACCAAATTTATCAAGGCGAAAAATTAGCCAAAAGATTTCGTGCGCAAAGCTATGTGGTGCTTAGCCATGCCATGGATAGCCATGATCTTGGCCGAAGTCATCCGAGCGGCGAAGCAAAACAAGCCTTGGCTATTATTCAGGCCAAAACATTAATTATTAGCCTGGAAGACGACCTTCTCTTTCCGGCAGAAGAGCAATTGTTTCTTGCGAAACACATTGCGAATGCCGAGCAGAAATTGGTCAATTCCATCTATGGCCACGATGGATTTCTGATCGAAACCGATGCCCTTTCTCATCTGCTAGAATCATTCATCCAAATCAAAAGCAGTTTTAAAAAATCATTGAAATCAACACTTATATCGTGAAACAGAAAATAGGAATAATTGGCTACGGTAACGTAGGAAAATCACTGGTAAACCAATGCCGCGCGCTACCCGGCTTTGAGGTGGCTACGATTGCAGTGAAGCACCCAAAAAAGCATACCAGTTTAGGCAAGAACCTTCTAACCGGAGATGCATTGGAAATAATTAATAACCCCGAAATCGACGTCATACTCGAAGCTATCGACCGCGAAGAAGATGCCTTGGAATATGCGCAAACTGCGCTCCAATTGGGCAAAACTTATATCAGCGCCAACAAGAAGATGCTCGCATCACATTTGCCAAAGCTGCTCAGATTAGAAAAAGTTCACGGCGGCCAATTGCTCTTCGAGGCAGCCGTAGGCGGTGCAATCCCCATCATTCGCGTGCTTAGTACCCATCTTCGCGGTCAGGAAATTACGCGAATTCGGGGCATACTAAACGGCACGTGCAATTACATTTTAAGCCAAATGACAGCGCGCAGTATTTCTTTCGAAAAGGCGCTGGCCGATGCACAAAAACTTGGGTTTGCGGAAGCCCAGCCCACGAGCGATATCGACGGCCACGATGCCTATTACAAATCTTATTTGCTCGCATCGATCATCGAAGGGCAACAGCCCGACGTGAGCCGCATGAAAGTGGAAGGAATTCGAACAATTACCCAAGCTGATATTTTGGACGCGAAGAAGCGTTCACAAAAAATAAAACTCGTAGCTGAAATCGAACGAAGAGAAGGCAAACTTACCATCGATATTCGCCCTCGAATACTCAATGATCAAGATAGTTTATATCACATCGAAAATGAAACAAACGCAGTAGAAATCGAAGGGCCCAATTTCCAGAAATTGACCTTGATCGGACCAGGAGCAGGAGGCAAGCCCACGGCTTCGGCAATGGTAAGCGACTTAATAAACGCCCAGCAACCGCAGGTGGCAAAAATAAAACAATTGATCTTGGCTTTGCCGTAAAACTAAGGTTTCGTCAAGAGAATTCCTTCGATCAAGGGACCGCCCGCCAACGCGATTTGCCTGCCTAATTCGGATGTTTGTAAATCCAACGTTTTAAGCTTGTTCACCGACCGATTGAGTTCGCTTTTGACAATAGCCATACCATCTTGCGAAAGCGGAGTGGGCCCATAGGTGGACTCGCCATGAGCGATCTTTAACCGAAAAAGGCGCTCGCCAATTGTTGGATTGTTCTTCTCCCCTACTTGGCCTCTGATTTCGTTTCCGTAAACGGACGTTTTAAATGACGCAAAGTCGGAGCTAAGTTTTTCGACGTTTTTGATCAAAGATTCGTCGGTAGTGGTGGTGCGAGCCAATGCTTGGTTCAATGCTTTGACGCGTTTTTCGGCTTGTTCAAATTCGTAATTGAATGCCGTATTTAATCCCGAAAGACTGCTCCACTCTTTCCAGTATTCTTCGCGTTCCGAAAGCAATGGATTGACCAGCGAAGGCGATCGCAGCGGAACAAGCTCAAAAGTGCGGCTGGAGTCGAGCGCTGCTAATACGCCATCCGATTCTCTAAAAAGCTGCGCAGAATAACTGCCCTCCTGAGCCAATACACCTTTTTCATTTTCGTCTTTTTCGCCACCATAAGCTATTGCCATACTCGGGTAGCGCATATCCCAAGCCATTCGGTGAAAGCCCTTTTCGACAGAAGCTTCCAGTTTGCGAATAGGCTTACCCTGCGCATTAGATATGATGAGCCAAATTTTATCGGCAATCTCTGTCTTTTCAGCTTGCAATGTATCCCAATTGGTAAAAGCTATCGGTTTTTTGTCTTTGATAGCCTGCTGCTCGGCTTCTTGTCTTTTCTTGGCCGCGGTGGTCAAGCCATCGCGGAGATAGTAGGTAAACTCGGCACCTTCGGGCGGATTGGACGCTACGTAGTAACCAGCCCCTTGAGATGCCTTCTTGTCGTAGGAGTCGATCGCACTTCGCGTAATATACCATTTGGCATCGCGGAGATCAAAGAGTTTCGCTTCAGCCTTTAGGGCTTCTGTATTAATTTCTCGAAAAGCGGAAATATCATCGAGTACATAGAAGCTACGACCAAATGAAGCACCGACCAAGTCATTATCTCTTCGATGAATAGCTATATCGCGAAACGAAATATTTGGAACACCACCTTTCAGCTTTGTCCAACGCTTTCCGCCATCTACGGTAAAGAAGATGCCAAATTCCGTGGCTGCAAAAAGCAAATCGCGATTTACATGATCTTGCACCACGCGCCATACCAAGTGCCGATCGGGTATATTTCCGACTAAGGAAACCCAGCTCTTTCCTTTGTTGGTGCTCTTGAAAATGTAAGGTTTAAAATCGCCCGATTTATGATTGTCGAGGGTAACGTACACCGTAGATTCATCAAACAAATCGGCTTGAATATTATTCACGAAGCTATTTGAAGGGACACCCGGTAAAAGATTTACTTCCATTTTCGACCAATTCGAACCACCATCGGTGGTGACATGGATGAGTCCATCGTCGGTACCCGCGTAGAGCACCTGCTCGTTAATCGGCGATTCGGCCAAGGAGGTTATAGAATTGTAATTCGACATTGCGAGCAAATCCCAGGCGTTGTCGGCGCTTTGAGTTTGCCCCATAATTGGCAAGTTCATGCGGTTTTGATTGCGGGTAAGATCGCCGGAAATGGCAGTCCAGGAGTCACCGCGATTCTCGCTTTTCCAAACCCGGTGTGAAGCATGGTAAATTCGGCTGGGCTTATGGCTGCTCACCAATATTGGGGCATCCCAATTGTGGCGCTCATAAGGCTCTCCATTCAATGGCTGGGGTTGGATGTCCATCACTTCGCCAGTGGCCATATCGATTCGCGAGAGATTTCCTTCCTGCCGATTGGCATACATAATATTTGGATTGCCTGGTTCTGTAGCAGGTTGGTGGCCATCCCATCCGAGCACCACTTTCCAATCCGCATTGCGGATACCCTGTAAATTGTCTGTCCGCGAAGGTCCCCCTTGGGTATTGTTATCTTGCGTTCCACCGAATACATTGTAAAATGGCTCGCTATCGTCGAGTGCAAGCTTGTAGAATTGGGTAATTGGCATATTGTCGATAAATCGCCAATTGGCAGCTCCATCGAAGGTTTCATAAAGGCCACCATCGGTGCCGACGAGCAGATAATCCGAATCATTTTTACGGAAAGCAATGGCGTGGTTATCGCTGTGCTTAAATTCTTCGGGCATTTGCGAAAAATTCTTTCCGCCATCGGTGCTAATCTGCACCCGCACATCCATAAGATAAACCTTGTCGAATACGTGTGGCGAAGCATATAACTCCTGGTAATAATGCGGTCCGGTGGCACCCGAAACTGCGTCTGACTGCTTCGACCAACTACTGCCGCGATCGGTAGATTTGTAGAAAGCTCCTTCGCGCTGATCCAATTCAATCGCTGCATACAACACATCGGGCTTTTGCGGAGAAATGGCCAAACCGATTTTACCCATGTTCGAAGTGGGGAGACCTGTGCTAGATTTCGTCCAGGTAGTTCCTCCATCTGTACTGCGGTGAATTCCCGATCCTGGTCCGCCACCCATGTAAGCGGCCACGGTGCGGTGTCGTTGCCAGGTAGCAGCATATAAAATATCGGGGTTTCTAGGATCGATCGCGATATCTGTAACCCCTACCCATTCGGCATCGCCCAGTGTTTTAGTCCAGGTGGCTCCTCCGTCGGTCGATTTATAAAGGCCGCGCTCGCCGCCCTTTTTCCATAGCGGGCCTTGCGCCGCCACCCAAATTACATTCGAATTGGTAGGGTGAACGATAATCTTCGAAATATGCTCCGATGTTTTGAGCCCCATATTTTTCCAGGAAGATCCGCCGTCGGTACTTCGGTAAATTCCATCGCCAAAACCGACGTGGCGGCCACCTACATTTTCGCCTGTGCCCACCCAGATGGTATTTCGATTGCTCGGATCGATGGTGATGCAACCGGTCGAAAAGCTAGCTTGTTCGTCGAAAACGGGCGTCCAGACAATTCCAGCATTTACCGTTTTCCAAACGCCACCCGACCCAACGGCCACATACCACGTATTTTCATGTTCAGGATCGATGGCTATATCGGCTATGCGGCCGGCCATAAGCGCAGGACCTATACTCCGAAATTTGATGCCCGAAAATGTTTCCGGCTTCCAAAGGCTATCTATATTTACTTGAGCAGATACAAGAATTGGGAAGGTACAAGCAGCCATGATGGCCGCACGGATTAAAAGCAGATGTGATTTCATGCCCGCAAAATAGGAAGAAGTACAAACGCCAAAAAAGATTTTTAATGAATGGAAGAAAAGTTTCTGCGATTAGGCACTTCCGAAATGGTTAGGCTCTTGCTTCCTGCTGATCCAAATAAATGGTTACCAATACTTCACCAATATCCCGGTGAAAATTGCGATTCCGAAACTGAGTAAAGTTCCGATTAAAATGTACTCGGTAAGTTTGCGATCTTGAGCTTCTTTGAGATCGCCGAACCGGAAAACAGACTTCGCAGCAATCAAAAATCCAACGCCTTCCCAATGATCGGTAACGATAAAAACAAATACCAACAGCCGCTCTAAGATTCCAATGTACTTTCCGGCTTCTCCAAGCGACTCGTTATGATCGGTGGCCAGCTTCCTCGACCAATTCGAGAGCAGCACCTGGATGATAATTCCCGATGCAAAAGTGATGAAAATCAAAGCCGTGGCGAACACCCAAATTTGGGATTCCTGGTAGGGGCTGAGTTCGATTACAGGTTTTTCCCAAGCGATGTAAACACCGAAAATTACGAGTAAATGCAAGGCTTGATCGCCGATAAACCATTGATTTCGGTTGCTTTGGTTTTGGAAAGTGAGTTTGGCGAGATCGATGAAATAATGGGTGATCAGAATAATTACCGCAATGAGCCAATAGCTAAGTTCGGCCAAAAACAGCAAGGTCAAAGCCGCGTGAATCGCTACATGCAAATACAGCCATTTGGAACGCGCTTTGAATTGCTCTTTATGCGCTACCCATTCCTTCCGCTGGAGGACAAAATCGCCAATAACATGAACAAGTAAAAGTTTGATTAGGATCATCTTTGTTGGATAGCCTTGAGCTTGGTTTTATACATTTCGTTCACGGCCATAAGCTCTTCGATATTGGCGCGATTCCAGCGTCCGCTCACAGAGCTCTGCTTAATACCCAACTCTTCTCCCAGCTCGGCCTGCGTAAGCTCCGGATTCTTGAGATAGATAGCTACCATCTCGGCCGAAGAAATACTCCACTTGTCCATATAAAGGGTCGAGAGTCGGAGATAGAGGTTCATCTCCGTATTGAAATCATCCCATGGCGATAGCAGGGCAAGCGTAGTCCGCTCTTTTTTTAGTGTTTCAAAACGCTCGCCAGAGTAGGTAAATGCGGGGCCGCTGCTTTCAGAAATGCGTTTACCAGTATACGTCTTATCGCCGATACCGATGGCCATGCGCACGTCGATCAAACTCGATTTGCGCCCTTGATTCTTCGCATCAATGCTATTAATAAGCGCTTTTATAGAGAAACATTTCTGAAGGGCTTCGCTAGGATCGGCTACTTCTATTTGGAAGAAATCGCCCCATACCAGCTCCCAAGTCTTTGGGGTAGAACCCCAGGATTGCAGTAGGGCCTTCATCGGGGTAAGCCATTTTTCGGGCTTTTCAACCTTCCGCGATCCTATTATGTCCCCCTTAATTACAGCTATCATTTGTCAAATATCGTCGAAATCGACGATAATACAAAATATCGTTGAAATCAACAATAATCCAAAATATCGTCGATTTCGACAATAATCGAAAATATCGTCGATTTCGACGATATTACCAATTAGGAACGCAGCCGGCAGATTTGAGAAACACGAAGTGATCGACTTGAAAAAGCCAATGACTAGAGCTTCACCCATTTAAGGATTCGCGATCGATCGATAAGGATAAAGTAGATTCCCTGAGGGCGGTATGACACGTCGATCGACTCGCCGGGCGATAAGCGCAGCTTCTCTATTTCCTTTCCAGTAGCATCCAAAATGATCATCTCAGTGGGCTTAGTAAGACCCAAAAAAGAGATGCGATCTTTGGTCGGATTTGGAAATAGAGAGATTCCCGCAAGCTTTTCGGTAGATTCTACATTCAGCACAGTGGCCGTAGCACGCTGATAACGGAAACCCCCACCAGCTCCACCTCCTTGCCAAGACAAGAACTTGATGTCGATATATACATCGTCTTGCAAGAGATGCAGCACCATATCATCGTTGAGCGCTCCGATCGGATTTGAACCGATTGCCAGCTCCCAGGGCAAAAAACTAAGATCGTCTATTTGAGCGGTTGTGCCAAAAGACCACGCGGTATTCATAGGGCTCAAATCGGTCGCATATCCATCTTCTTGCCGGATATTGAATATTCCTTGCGAAGATTTTCGAGTGATCCAAACGTCGTTTGTAATTCGATCTTGATTCTCTTCCAATTCCCAGGCACTTTGGCTTTCCTTTTCGAAGATGATGAAATCACCGTTCCAAATGGTTTGGGCGGAAAGGGATGTCATGGAGAAAATAAACAAACCAGGAAGAAAGTACTTCGACATATTGAGATGCAGATTAAGGAATAATGCGCAGCAAATTTAGAGAATTCTAAGTTGCGGTTTGCTGAATGAACTATCACTAATAGGCTCGCCGATATAATTCTT
>JBBQFC010000049.1:0-24910 GCA_038321615.1 Flavobacteriales bacterium
TGAGGGCTGCTCGCCCAAACTGGGAGGGTAGGTCGATAGATCGATTCGGCGACGAATCGGGTAGATAAATGATGGGCGCTTCGCCTTCGGGCGAAGAACAGAATCCGGCTTATCGGTTTTTATTTTTTTAAAGCGGCTTCCGTATTGGTCGCCGCTTTTTTTCTGCCCTAATTCGAAACGCCGCTTCTGCCCAAAATCATGCCTTGTGGGTGCGTTTTTCATGGGGGTCACACCCTAAAGATAAATTGCGCGAGACGCGCGTTTAGATTGCCACTCGCGAGACGCGAGCGGCGGCTGGGGATTTTCGGGCATTGTTAAAGAGCTCCTATGTTTTGTCAGGTCTAGTGATTTTTGAAGGAGCAGAGCGGATTCAAAAATTGTATCGAGACCCCAAAGAAGAATTAGCTTGCCTGTCAGGTCGAGTGATTTCGCGACGATAGGAGCGAAATTGTATCGAGAGCCGCTTTTGATTGTCTGCGCGCCTCGATACAATTTAAAGGCCATTTCGACGGTCATCTCCCTGATCAGTTGCGGCCTTTAAATCACTCGACGTGACTGTGATTTTGAGGCATTGTTAAAGAGCTCCTATGTTTGGTCAGGTCGAGTGATTTCGCGACGAGAGGAGCGAAATTGTATCGAGAGCCGTTTTTTTTTGAACTATTCCGATGCAAATCGCGTTTTTTGAATGGTGAACCGATATTTCATTCTGGCATTCCTTCTACATTTCTCCGCGGTCAACGTTCCAGCTCAAGATACCATCTCGGGCTTTGTGAATCTCGATGCCTTTATCGTAAGTGCCGGATTGCAAAATTTCGATAAGGAAGATTTTATCAAACAAGTGGTAAGCGATAGTACTTTTTACCAGGCTTTCTTGAACTTGAAGTATTATCCGCACCATGTGGAAAGCCAAATAATAGTTTACCACAAGGACGAAAAAGTGCAGGGTCAGCTAAATCGTTCGGCGCAGCAGTATCGCAATGCATTGGACGAGATGTGGATCGAAATTATGCGCGAAACCAGCAATGGCAAAATCAAGAAAAACAACGGCGAGTGGAAATACCTCACAGCCGAGATGTACGATGATATTTTTTTCCCGAAAGGAAAGCAAAAGGTGAGCAAGAAGATCGATCAACTCGAACAGGAATTGGTTCGTGGGTCGGCGATAGAAAAGCACAAAGCCCAGCTTAAAAAGATGCTTTTCAATCCGGGCGAACCGATCGATAATGTGCCCTTCATCGGCGATAAGCTCGCCATATTCAGTCCGGAGATGCTCCCGCACTACGATTTCAGCATCTATGCATATAATTGGGCCGATACGGTGCCCTGTGTGGTATTTAGCGCTTATACCAAAAAAGGGAGCGAAGACGAAACGGTGATTCACGATATGACCTCCTATTTCCACCGCGATACCCATGAGGTGATTGCTCGCGAATATCGACTTGCCCACAATACCATCTTCTTCGATTTCGATATTTCGATTATTGTGCACAATGCACTCCAAAATGGCGTGCTTCTGCCCCAATATATTTCCTATGATGGTGAGTGGGATGTTCCCTTGAAGAAGCCGGAAATCGTGAAGTTTGACCTGCGATGCGGCGATTACAAGGTCGATTGAGCCTTACTTATTGCGCAAAGCCCACGGGATGTTTTTTTTATCTTTCGCCCCGCTAAACATCTACCCATGCCCGGTCACGAAGTGTATTACAAAGACTACCTCCAACTGCAAAAAATCCTGAATGCGCAAGAGCCGGAAAGCGATTTGCTTGGTGTGGAAGCGCACGATGAAATGCTCTTTATTATTACGCATCAAGCCTATGAGTTGTGGTTCAAGCAGGTGCTTTATGAGCTCAATTCTATACTGAAAATTTTCTCTGGCGACCGGCTGAACGACAACGAGCCGGCTCTGCAAACTGCCGTGCACCGGTTGAAGCGTATCAATACTATTTTGGCACTTTTGGTCGATCAGATCAATGTGATGGAAACGATGTCGTCCCTGGACTTTCTCGATTTCCGCGACTTACTGCGCCCCGCCAGTGGCTTCCAAAGTGTGCAATGGAAAGAATTGGAAGCCAAGTTGGGGCTTGCTTTTGAACAGCGCCATGGCAAGCATTATTATACATCTCAACTCCGCCCCGAAGATGTGGCTGCAGTAAAAGATGTGGAACGCCAATCGAACTTGCTCGATCTATTGAACAATTGGCTGGAGCGCATGCCTTTCTTCGACAATGCGGCTTGGAATACTCCAAATGGATACCTTCCAGCGGAACATCCCTTCTGGCAGGAGTACAGAGGCGTATTTAATTCTAACTTGCTCGAAATAGAAGCAGGAAATAGTGAATTGTTCGATAATATTTTGTTCGGTATTGGCGAAAATCCCAAACGACGGTTATCCGCAAAGGCTTGCCGATCGGCACTTTTCATCATGCTGTACCGAGGCTTTCCGGTTTTGCATTTGCCTTATCAACTTATTGTTGCACTGCTCGAAACCGACGAATTGATGTCGAGCTGGCGTACCCGCCATATGAATATGGTGTTTCGAATGATTGGTTCGCGTGTGGGTACTGGTAATTCGAGTGGAAGGGGTTACCTCAAGGCGGCGCTCGATAAGCATTATATTTTTGCTGAAATAGCCGAGCTCAACGGCCTGCTCATGGCTAGAAAAGACTTGCCTCTGCTACCTGCTGATCTTCAGCGGAATTTGGGCTTCGGTTATTTTGAGCGCTCGTAATTTCCAGTTTGAAGCTAGCTGACGAGAGCCCCAAAGGAGAGCTCACCGTAAAAATTACGTCGCCACTTGCCTTGGCTTTGTACGTCCACTCGCGGTAGTCGATTTGAGCCCCATTATCAGTTGAAACGGAAAAGAAAACGTGGTCGCCTTCCGACTCGATGCGGGCGCTGATTTGGTCGCCCGTGCGAAGATTGTAAGTGTAGTATTGTTTCGACCCTTTGGTTAAGGTCGCTTTAATCTCCGCGCTTTGTTTGCCGATTCGGATGTACTTTTCTGAAGCTTGCTCAAGTTTCTGTTGTTGATTTGCAAGCTTGTCAAGATCCGAAAGTATAGCTCCCGTAATGGGCAAATCGGCTAACGATGTCGATTTCCAGGAGTTGTCGCTCCATTCGGCGGAAGCGTACGGTTGGGAATTGGCGTAAGCCACGAGCTGGGCATTTGCTGCATCGGGATACTGGTGCGCAGAAAAAACCACCCGCGATTGGTCGTAGTAGAAAGTGTGATTCCCAGAAGTACCCAAATCAGAATCAACCCGTTTGACATTTTGCTTTTCGTCAAAGCGCATTGCCAATTCTGCGTTATACAGGGGTAGGTTGATGTGAAGGGTGTAAAAACCTTCCAAATCGGGCTTGTTTTGGATGTAATCCAAGGCATCGTCTATCCATAATTCACTCGGGAAGTAAGATGCGGCGCCGTCGGTCGGTGGGTCAGCTATTTCCGGATTTGAATCGGTATCACATGCCCCGCAAACGCATAGCGATAGGAAGCTCCAGGCAGCAAATTGGAAAGGGATGGTTCGTATAAGCATTCCCGCACAATGGTTTAGCTTTTCGAAGATAGGCAAAACTTGTGGAAAAAATCAAGTGGTAAAAGTTGTAAAAGCCAACTATTCCTTTATTCATTGTGAATCGTACCCCAAACTTCGGGCAAGAATAGCATCGGGTCTGGACAATTCTGAAGGTAATGGGTCTTTTCTGCTTCCAGGCAAGCGCCTGGAAAATCGCCCATTTGAGTCCCCATATCTCTGATGATTTGGAAGTGCAAGTGTGGAGGCCAATCTCCATTTTCGGAGATTCCCCCAAGGCTTCCTATTTTCTGCTTCCGCAATACGAGCTGGCCACGACTTATATCCTTGAGCGATGTGCGGCTCAAGTGGCCATACAATGTGAAGAATGAAATATTGCCCATGAAGTGTTGTAAGATGATGGTCGGCCCATAATCGCCAAGGTTATCGTTGTCGGCAAAGCTGTGTACCACGCCTGGTAATACCGCCAGCACAGGTGTGCCTTCTGGCAGCCAAACATCGATGCCCAAGTGAATATCGCGCGTGGCGGCATCTGCTCCAAAATGCTCGCTGCGGCGGTAAATGGCTCTCCTTTCGGCATAGCCACCGCAAGCACCCAGGGCATTGTTCGATTGAATGACTTCTTGAATATACGCACCCAAAGTATCGGGAGTAGCCACTATTTCGGGTGTGAGAGCGGTATTAGCGGTCGATAAATCGAGGGAGACAAACGAGCCGGAGGGGAAGTCGCCGCCGAGCGGGAATGATGCTTTGGCTTCGTATTGCTCGCCGAGTATGGTATAGGTCACTGGATTGAGCTATTCGGTAGTTTGAAAAGTAATATTAAGCTCTTTTCGGCCCTCGGCAAAGGTTCCAAAAAGAATTAAAAACAGGGTGCGTTTCCCGCGTAAATTTTCAGTGTTTATTTCACCGGCTAATTCGCCGTTTTCGCCATCGACACAGGTCATCGCGATTTTTTCAATTCTTACAACCGTAGAATCATATTGCAGGCTATCGATTGTGAAATCTCCTTCGCATCTGTACAGAAAGCTAAACGGCTGAACGGTGCCAAGCGGTACCGACCCTAAATCGACCAATTCGCGCTCAAAACGAATATCGCTTTGGAGCGAGTCTGCCGCCGAACGCTGGATGGAGACAATTTCAATTTTGCGCTCTAATGCTGCTCCAATGCCATACACGGCGTCTTGCTCGTTCGGATTGTCGTTCACGGCTTCGGCGGCAAGGTATTCGCCAAATGGAATGGCTACAATTTCCAAACTCGCGCCATTGCTAGCCGAACCGTCGAAGTAGGGCTTTAGCACGCCCCGGTCATAGGCTTTTAGGTAATTTGTCAAGGAAGAAATTCGGCGCGAAGTAAGATGGACGTTGTAATCGGTTTTAGCCAAGGGGCTGGCAAAACCCTTGACTGTGAGTTTCACGCGTTCGCCTTTTTCCAAGGCCACTTGGAGCAATCGGGTGAAAAGCTCCAAATCGGCTGCGCCTTTATCTACTTGATCTAAGAAGAATTGATCCATGGCTTCCTCGGCTTCATCGCCTGCCGACTCGGTCAAACCTTTTCGATAGGCGGCTTGATAATCGGGTAAAAGAGCCACGTAGGCAGCGTATGTTTTCGAATAGTTTTGCTTCGTTTCGGGATTACGCGTTCGTGGATCGGGCTCATCGTTATGAAAATAAAGCTTCACCGGTAGGTAGGTGTTTAGCTCTTCGAGCGATTCAAATACAGGCATTTTAGGTTCGTAATCGAGCGGCAATTCCCAGGCGAAGAGTTTGTTGCAGCAGCCAGCTTTGAAAAGCTCTTCCGAGATTCCGCGGTTTGACGTAAGCATTCCTTTGGATGCCTTCTCGTCGAAATGGTAGTAGAGATCGTTGGCGGTTGTGTTGAAGGGCTGCTTTAAATTCTCCGGTTGCCCAAAGAGCTCGCCGTAGACGTCACTTTTAAAAACGTCGAAGCCGCCTAATCCCAAATGGTAATCTGAAGAAAAGTACAACGCGTTTTCCCCGGCGGAAAAATGCGGGGTGATCTCATTTCCGGGCGTATTGACCGTTTCGCCCGCATTTTCCAAGTTTGATAAGTGGGCTAAATCCATGTACCATAGGTCGTAGCCGCCTGCACCGCCCGCACGATCGGATGCCATAAAAAGCACGGCCCTTTCATCGACCGTACCGAAGGATGGCTGCGTGTAATCGCTGGAATCTCCCGGCTCGATTGGCCACTGTGCGCGGAGTTCATCACCTTCAAAAAGGAAGAGCTCGCTGCGATTTTCGACCCGCTTCACAATCGCCTGCCAGTTTGCAAAGTGGCGTTCGGCAATGGTCTCTGGTTCGGATAGCTCAGCAGGCCGGACAGTCACAAAAGTGCTATCGCCTTCGTAAATTTTGGGAGCATATTCTTCTGGCGAGGAAGTTAATCTTCCCTTGTCATCAAATTCTCCTCGGAGGCTGGTAAATTCAAATTTCTCGCGGCCGATCCAACGCCCGTCGAAGCTACTTCCATTGGCATTGACGGGGTAGGGGAGTTCCGTCATTTCAAATGCGGCTGTGTCGGGTTTGGTGCTCCATTCCTGAGCCAAATCGCAGGCCCGCATTTCCTGGATGGCCTTCTCATACCAAAAATCAGACTTATTGTTTTCAAATTGCTTTCGCACTTTTCGCCAACTAGTCTTTGCCTCCTTATAATCGCCGCTTTGCTTTTGCATGGAAGCCATCCAAATTCCGCTTTCGGGAAAAACTTTTGCTCGCTCGCGCATGTAAACCTTTCGGTAATAATAGGCCGCTAAGGGGTAGTTTTGAGTGGCGCGCAGCGCCTCGGCGTACTTATAGTTAAGTTCGGCCTTTGCACTGTCGAGTTTCATAGCTTCATCGTAATACCGCAAAGCTCCGTAAGCGTCGTTGCTTTCCATGGCACGGTCGCCCAGAACAGCCCAATCTTTCGCCCGTTGCGCCGAGAGATTACCGACGCCAAATACCAACCAACAGGCAGCGAAATATGTGATCAAAAGTCTCACAGGAACACGGGACAGTATTTAGAAGGAAGGTCAAGCTTTTCGCGGGGATTACCAAAGAGGTATTGAAGCGAAAATTCGAATCCACCGCGGTTTCGGCTTGCTACTTCGAGCTGGCTTACATTAATGTCGTAGCTCAAGCCAAAACGCCAGGCGTCGATTTCGAAACCTACTAAGCCTATGCCGCTGTCGCCGATGCGCCCGTAATATCCAGCAAATACGGCTCGATACAGGCTGCGCTCATTCATCAGAATATAGCGCACGGCTGAGCCAAAAACAACTTCCGAAAAGCTGCTTTGTTGCATCCAGCGAATGGAAGGCAAGGCATCGAATCGGTCGTTTATCATCCATGTCGATTGGCCGTAAAGGGACAGCCTGGCTGGTAAGTTTACGCCTGTTTCGTTGTAAAAACTTTGCTTGGGTTGGGTGAGGTTGTGGCCTGCTATACCCAAGTCGATGGTTTTGCGCGGCGCTAGTTGAAATTTGTAAAGTGCCCCGAAGTTCAAGTTGAAATACCATCGATTCATTCGGGCTAAATTTTCTCCGTTCGATCGATTGGGATCGAATGCAACGCCATTGTATTGATTATTGAAGGTGAGATCGTCTGTATTGATTTTAATCTGTGAGACTCCTGTTTGCAGACCACCGGTCAAGCTATGTTTGCCGTCTTCGGTGAGCTGATATTTATAAGTGCTGCCGGCTAAGAAACTGAATGTATTGAACCGGGAATCGCCCGAATTATCATTGCTCAATGAGATTCCAAAAGCCATTTCTTTGGGAGCAAATCCCAGCCGTCCATCGCCCATTACCGCGAAGGTGGTGTACGGTCGCGACACTTCTCTCCACTGGGTTCGCTGATTGGCATTGATCCGGTACTGGGCATCAAAATTGCCAATCTCAGCGGGGCTCCATGTTTGGGGTGAAAAGAAATACTGGGAAAAATGAATATCCTGGGCTCCTGCGTCCAGCATCGATAGCAGCGATAAAATAAGGATCGCCTTTTTCATCGGAGCAGTGTTACATTTCCTTTTTTGGAAAATTCTTGACCGTCGCCGCACACCACATCCAAATAGAACACAAATACGGCTGGTGCCGCCAGCTTGCCTTTGTAGGTGCCATCCCAGCCCGTATTCTGGTTGCGGGTTTCAAATACTAAGTCGCCCCAGCGGTCGTGAATAGCCAGGTGCATACTCGAAATATTGCCTCCGCGCAAGAGCAGAATGTCGTTTTCCCCGTCGCCATTCGGGCTAAAGGCATTGGGCAGGAAGATCGACGGTTCACCACAGATTTCTTCGAAAACGAAAATGGTCACGGAGTCCGACTTTTGGCAGAAGCCGCGGGTATCAAAATCGGTAATTTGAATGAAATAGGTCGTGGTGGAATCGGGCGTGGCTGTGGTATTTGCTGATGCGGCATTCGACAATCCCGATGGCGGAGTCCATTGATACGAATAATCGGGATTCAACGGCAAGGCTGTAAGCTCACTCGATTGACCTTGGTTTATAGCCGTAGGGTTTGCGATGGCATCGACGGCTGCAAAACCAAGTTGGGAAGTAAATACCGTTATGGAGTTTTCGGTGGTGCAACCTTCTGCCGAGGTACTTAGAACGTCGAAAGTGCTTGTTTCGGAGACAGAAACCAAAACTGATGAAGTGTTTTGACCGGAAAGAATAAGGCTTTCGGGTTGCCAGATATGGGTGAGTGGCACTTCCGGCAAATTGTTAAAGACAAATAATTGCAAACTGTCGCCAGCGCATATAAAGGAATCGGCGCTTACGGTGGTGCTGGTGCTCAAAAGGCTCACCCCCACACTGTCTGTTAAGACGCAAGGGCCATTGGTTACACGGATAAAATAGTAAGTCAATTCACTAGGTTTCACCGTAATGCTGCTATCGCCTGGGGCGTTCAGAATATCTGTGAAATCGGGTGTACTCGACCATTGGAAGATTTCCGCTGTTCCAAAACTATTTGCCGTGAGCAAAATTGTTTCATTTTCGCAGATTAGTTGGTCAGCAGGGGTGTTGAGCAAAATGGGGAATACATTCAAGACCGCAGAAGCGCTAAGCTCACACCCGAAGGTGGTGACTACGTCCACTTCGATGAGTGCAGATTGAGCGGTGAAAATGGTTACCGTAGCCGTACCCTGACCATCTGCTACAATACTTTCTGGACTCCAAACCGTAGATTCTGCCTGGCCTCCAGCGCTCAGCGTAAAGGATATGTCAATGGAATCTAAGGCGCAAAGGGTTTGGCTCACCGTGCTCAGCGTGAGTTGGGGCAAAGGAGCTAAAAAAACAGGCTCTGCAATTTCACAAAATCCATTGCTCACGCGCAGGTAAATGGTTTGAGCCTGTGCTGGGTTGATCGTCAGAATGCTATCTGTGGCTCCTTGGGAAATGATTTGGGTGAAGCTCGGGTCGGAAGCCCATAAAAAGAATGTGGCGGTTTCTTGCGTTAAGGCAACGATTTCTAAGTCGCCCGGAGAGCAACTAAAAACAGTATCGGCAACGCTCAAAATCAATTCGGGGAGTACCGTAACGGTTTGCGTAAAGCTATCTTGCAAATTACAGGATTCGGGATCGTCTACAGCCAGGGTTACTTCGTAAGTTCCGGGTCCGGGAAAAACATAAGCCGGGTTGATCTCCGCACTGGTATCGCCATTTGGGAAAAACCAGGTGTAGCTGGCATTGCTACCGGAGAAAATTTCGCTGGCATTGGTGAAGTAGGTGGAATCGGGGGCGCACGATTCGCTCGCTGTAAAATTTGCAAGCACCAGCGGAAGGTCGAAGTCGATTTTGGCCACGCCGAGATTGCAATTGAAGCTATTGTTGGTAGGGCTTAGGGCATTGGGTGGAAATATGGGGAAATCGTCATTGCTGCCACAACCTGCGCACACAGCCTGGTAAATTTTTCCCGATCGATCGAATCTACTCGTACCTCCATCTACGTGCTCGGCGCTGGTGCCACCGCCGTAGAAACTAGCAAACGTAAGAGCGCTGGCATCGCCGTCAATTACCAGGAAGTAGAAATCGCTTCCATCGGTGGTCGATTGCAAGGCGTCGTCGGTTACCGGTAAACCTGTGGTAAATCCACCATTAGGTTGATTTACGGCTCCACCCCAACCTGAAAGGTAAATCCGATTGCAAATATCAACCGAAAAAGCGGTAGGAGATAGGCTGGGATTTCCTGAGCCAGTGCCAAAGACGGTGCTCCAGGTTCTGGTTTCCAGATCGGGCGAGAATTTGGAAAGTAGCATTCCACTATTGGGAACACCGTAACCTGCGTTTGAGATAAAGGAAGAGCCCGGAGCCCTGGTTTGCCCATAAATATATGGAGCATCGAAGGCATCGCGTTCTACGAAATAAATTTGATCGTAAAGATTTGACCCATAATAGGTAGCAGTCGCAATAGCCGTAGCCTGGGCACTTATATTGGCGATAAATCCATCGGTGGTACCTCCGGCAAAATTAGGTTGAAAGGCTCCAGGCGTAGTTGGCAAATTCGTTGAGTTGGTGCCGCCTGCAACCGTTGCGCTTCCATCGTCAGCAAGGTCGATTGAGTAGATTGCATCATTGCCATTGCCGCCAAAAAAGGTGCCCGAAAGTAGGGCGGTTAGCGAAGGGTTCATGGTGAAAAATATGCCGTCTTCCCCCGTGCCTTTTGTGGGCTGAGCAGCGTTGCCCGGGATTGGAAAATTGGGCGAGAAGGTGCAGCTACCGATAGCTATATCTCCGTCGATGGTCAATTCAATTTCGCCGCGAACTTCGTCGGCATAATTAAACAGAAGCTGGGCGCTGGTATTGGTGCCATCGTTGTTGCTTCCACCCACGTAGGTCGATGCCAGCAATGCATTTCCGGAAGGGCTCAAGCGGCTGATAATAATGTCGGCTCCGTTGGGATAAGATACGCCGATACCGCCGAGTAAAGTGGCTTCGCCACCCATAAAGGAATTTTGAAAAGCTCCTGTGGTTGTGGGAAAATTGGCCGAACCTGTGGTGCCAAAAACGTAGAGTTCGCCATTGGCATCTGTTATCAAACTATGCGGCAGCTCATCGCCAGCTCCGCCCAGGTAAGTGCTGTAGATTAATGTGGTGCCATCCAAACTGAATTTGGATATCCCGATATCCGTGCCCGCGAGTGTTCCTGCGCCAACGCCACCACCCCAAACCGATTGATAGGCTCCGATAGTAATGGGATATCCCGTTTCGAAAACGGTGCTTCCCGAGTAAAGATGCCCTTCCGAGTCGAAGGTGGCGGTGTACCCAAAATTATCGGCGGTGGAACCGGTGTAAGTAGAGAAAACCAATTCCGGATCTATAACCAATTCCAGGTCAGTGCGGTAATTTCCCAACTTGAATCTCACTTCCTGCCCCTTTACCACATATTCGCAGGCCACCTGCTCAAGCTTGCCACCGATGATTTGGTACGCGAAAGGTTTGGTTTCAATTACCTGTCCGACGGCTGTTTTCAAAACCACGTTCCCAGATCGGTCAAGTTTGGGTTGTACGCCTTCGTAGCGCAGAGCTATGGCCAATGGGTCGGCACCAGCCGATACGATGAAATCGTATTTTAAATTATTCTTTCCGTACACCAATGCATCGATGCCTGGTTGAATGGATGGATAACGGATGCGTTCATACCCTTTCGCTCCGGAAGCCCACTTGGCAGGATCATTACCAATGTAATAGCTATACGCGGTATCGAATGATTTTTCGGCTACGGGTTCACCCGTGTTTCCTCCCGCAAAAATGACGCGGTAGGCATGTTGTTGCAATACTTGCGGCAAGCTGAGCGGATTGGAATTACCCGTATGGGCGGCAAAAACGGCATTGACCATTTCCTGGTCGTGGAGATCAAATAAGAAACCGCTCGCTTCGATGTAGCAAGCTCCACCAGGTATATCGACTTTAAAATTTACTGAATCGACCCATTGACCTTTATTTTCAATAAAACGGTATTGAGCGGCTGCGGCCGTGGGAAGCAATAAACCGAAAAAGAGCAGAAAGCGATTCAGCAAAAGGGTCATTGGAAGTCGGAAAGTACAAAATTTCATCAGAGCGCGTTACTTTGTGCCATCAAGTTCGAATTCATTCTTTTTCACCTTGTCGTTTTTCGATCGTTATTACGCCATATTGGGCATTGACCCGGAAGCTTCTGCCGATGAGGTAAAGAGCGCTTACCGAGCCTTAGCAAAACTTTATCACCCCGATAAAAGTGGCGATCCGCTTACGCGGGATAAATTTATAGAAGTTACCGAGGCTTACCAAGCTATTCTCAACAAAGACGATCTTTTACAAGAAGCGCTATTGCGCTATGAGCGGCGACAGCAAGGCGCGCGCAAACCATCGCCAAAGGCCGACCATATTCGCCGCCAATCGATGAGCTATGCCGATATGCGTTTTAAGGACTTTGAGAAAACTCCTATTTATCGTGTAGGTATTTTCATAAATAAACTTTCAAAATACATTTTCTTCCCTCTGGGATTTCTGATGATCGTTTCGCCGCTTATACGGTATTACCAAACATTGTATTATCCAGCGTACCCCGGTCAAGAGCCCGTGTTTGATTTCTTCCCTATCTTTATCGGCATCGCCTTCATTTATGGGCTTTGGTATTTCATGTTTAAAAAAGACCATTGATCACCATGTATAAATCCCTACTATCCGCGGCCTTCTTCTTTGTTAGCTCGCTCACCACCGTTTATGCCCATGAGGGCATGTGGTTGCCCAATACACTCAAAAGCCTGGTAATTGGCGATATGCAAAGCGCTGGCTTGAAGCTCAGCGCCGAAGATATTTACTCCATTAACAAAAGCAGCTTAAAAGATGCTATTGTACACTTCGGTGGGGGCTGTACGGCCAGTATCATCTCCAATCAGGGGCTTATTCTCACCAATCATCACTGCGGCTACAGCCAAATACAATCGCATTCGAGCTTAAAGAACGACCTGCTACGCGATGGATTTTGGGCAGAATCGCAAGATGCCGAACTTCCTAATTCAGGTCTTACGGCATCGATCGTGGTTCGAATTGAAGATGTAACCGCCGCGCTATTAAATCTCAAGGGTGCCTCTACCGAAGAAACCGAAGAACTCCGCCGTAAAAAAGCTTCAGAGTTGACTAAGGCTGCTGTGGATGGCACGCATTACGAAGCCGAAATCAAGCCTTTTTATTACGGTAATGCTTATTATATGATCGTGACCGAAACGTTTCGCGATGTGCGATTGGCGGGAGCTCCGCCATCAGCTGTTGGCAAGTTTGGTGGCGACACCGACAATTGGGAATGGCCAAGACATACCGGCGATTTTTCCATCTTCCGTATTTATGCAAATCCCGACAACAAGCCAGCCGATTATTCGGAATTGAATAAGCCGTACATCCCGAAATGGCATCTGAAAATTGATCTCGCGGGCGTTAATCCCGGCGATTTCACGATGGTTCTCGGTTATCCCGGTCGCACCGATCGGTATATTTCCAGCGCTGCGGTGGCATATTTGCTCGATTTCGAAAATCCTGCGCGAATAGACATGCGCGAAGCCAGCCTTGGTGTAATCGATGCCGCGATGGCTTCCAGCGACTTGCTGCGTATTAAGTATGCGGCGAAACAAAGCCGCATCAGCAATGCCTATAAAAAATGGATCGGGCAGAGTAGTGGGCTCATCAGTTATAATGTCGTAGAGAAAAAGAAGGCGTTAGAAACCCGCTTTCAATTGGCGGCAATTAAAAATCCGGCCCATGCGGAGTCCTCTACAATCCCAGATAGTTTCAAAAAACTCTACCGCGAGCAAGGCGATTCGCGGCTGGCCCGCACCTATTACACCGAGTTTTATTTCTACGGTCCAGAAATCATTCGCTACAGTGCCGGCTATAAATTGGTTGCCGAAAAATACGATAGCTTGAAAACGGCGGGGGTACTTGAAGAACACTTGACGAAACTGAGGAAAGGAGCAGATGGATTTTTTAAGAATTACGATCCAATTGTGGATCAAGCAATATTTGCCGCACAATTGCCCATCTATATCCAGGGAGCACCCGAAGCTGTTAAAACCGCCCAATTAAAAGAACTGTATGCTTCAAATTCAAGTGCCACCGACGCTGTTAGGAGCTTATTTAACTCCAGCATATTCAGCGATGAAGCCTACATGAAATCCATGCTTTCCGGTATGAGCAAGAAGCAAGCTAAGCAGCTGCGCAACGACCCCATGTTGAGCCTTTCCACCGATTTGGTAAAAGCCTACGGCACCAACGTTCAATCTGCAAGCGAGCGCTTTCAAACGGAAGAAGATGCACTAATGCACAGTTATATGGATGCGCTCATGACGCTTATGCCAGCAGAAATTGGTTCGCCCGACGCAAACAGTACGCTGCGGATTACCTACGGTGAGATGGAAGGTTCAGAGCCACGCGACGGATTAGTTTACAAAGCCTACACCACTTTCGACGGGCTGGTGGCAAAGTATATTCCCGGCGACGAAGAGTTTGACCTTCCGCAGCGCTTGCTCGATTTGCATAAGACTGGCGAATATGGCCCCTATGCGGTAGATGGGGAGTTGCGCGTTTGCTTCCTCGGGTCCAACCATACCACAGGCGGCAACAGCGGCAGCCCGGCGCTTAATGCAAAAGGGCATTTGATTGGTCTCAATTTCGATCGCACCTGGGAGAGTACCATGAGCGATATCGTTTTTAATGGCGAAGTCTGCCGGAATATTATGGTCGATATTCGGTACGTGCTGTTCATTGTAGATCGATACGCCAATGCCACCAATCTCATTGAAGAGATGACGTTGATTTACCCTCCAGTCAAGGCGAAAGCCAAAAGAGAATTGCAAGAAGTAGAACCTGATATGAATTGATTATGAACTGGAAAGAAACCGAAAAAAGTCTCGAAGTAGAGCTGAAGTTTAAGGACTTTAGAAGAGCTTTCTCCTTTATGGCCGAAGTCGCTATAGAAGCCGAACGTATGAACCACCATCCCACTTGGACAAATACCTACAATACGGTGTCCTTCGTATTGCAGACCCACGATTCTGGTTATACCGTTACCGATAAAGACCGAAAATTGGCGAAGAAAATCGAGGAAGTTTATAAGAATTACGAAAGCTAGTTCTGCGGCGGCACATCCTTTCTAATTGTTCCGCAGCATTGTAAATGCAGCGGAGCGTTGTTTAATTTTGATTGTTCTGCAGCATTGTAAATGCAGCGGAGCGTTGTCTGATTTTGATTGTTCCGCAGCATTATAAATGCAGCGGAGCGTTGTCTGATTTTGATTGTTCCGCAGCATTGCGTGCGGGCTCTGCTGCATTTACAATGCTGCGGAATTTTTCGAATCGAATTTTTATCGTTATTGACTTATCTCGTTGTGCAGTCTTAAAACTGAAGCGGAGCGTTGGCTGATTTTGATTGTTCCGCAGCATTACAAAATGCAGGGATGCGTTGTCTGATTTTGATTGTTCCGCAGCATTGTAACTGCAGCGGAGCGTTGTCTGATTTTGATTGTTCCGCAGCATTGTGTATCGAGTTCTTCTACATTTGTAATCCTGCGGCATTTTCTTTTTTATCCTTAGAATCCAATACTTAATAATCGTAATTGGCCTATTTTCACGAAGCATGAAGCAGGGCGAAAAACACAGCATCAAAGAGAATAAGACTTATTTTTTGACTCTAACTGTGGAAGGTTGGGTTGACGTTTTTACGCGCGAAATTTACCGTGAAATTGTCATTAACTCCTTGTCTTATTGCATTCATGAAAAAGGATTAAACATATTTTCCTACGTAATAATGAGCAACCACATACATTTGGTCGTAAACTCGACTGAGCCGTTTCAATTGAAGGATACCATCCGGGATTTCAAAAAATTTACTTCTAAGGCATGTATTGATAAATTACACGCAGGAGTTGAAAGCAGAAAGGATTGGATGCTGAAATTATTCTCTGGGTTTGCCCGCGAAAGTAATAGACATAAGGAATTTAAGTTTTGGCAGGTTGGCAATCATGCAATAGAACTTTACAGTTCACGATTTATCTGGGAAAAAGTCAACTACATCCACCAAAATCCCGTTCGGGCTGGGTTGGTTAGAAAAGCTGAAGATTGGGTTTATAGTTCAGCTTCTAATTATGCAGATATCGATTCAAAACTCACCGATGTTATTAGAATTGCGCCTTATTTGAACTATCGAAAGAAGCTTTAGAATTTCCGCTGCATTGTAAATCGGGCTCCGCTGCATTTGTAATGCTGCGGAATTTTTCGAATCGAATTTTTATCGTTATTGACTTATCTCGTTCTGCAGTCTTAAAACTGAAGCGGAGCGTTAAGCGGTATCTATTTTGATCGTTCCGCAGCATTACAAAATGTAGGGGAGCGGTGTCTGATTTTGATTGTTCCGCAGCATTGTAAATGCAGCGGAGCGGTGAGCGGGATCTATTTTGATTGTTCCGCAGCATTACAAAATGCAGCGGAGCGGTGCATTACAAAATGTAGGGGAGCGTTGTCTGATTTTGATTGTTCCGCAGCATTGTAAATGCAGCGGAGCGGTTCCGCAGCATTACAAAATGTAGGGGAAGCGGTGAGCGGGATCTATTTTGATTGTTCCGCAGCATTGTAAATGCAGCGGAGCGGTTTCCGCAGCATAACAAAATGCAGCGTAGCGTTGTCTGATTTTGATTGTTCCGCAGCATTACAAAATGCAGGGGAGCGGTGAGCGGGATCTATTTTTATTGTTCCGCAGAATTGTAAATGCAGGGGAGCGGTGTCTAATTTTGATTGTTCCGCAGCATTGTAAATGCAGCGGAGCGGTGTCTAATTTCGATTGTTCCGAAGCACTGTAACTGCAGCGGAGCGTTGGCAATTTTGATTGTTCGCAGCGTTTCATGTAAAGCCAGCGCTCAAAGCCAATTTTTTCCTGAAAGATTGAATGCCAAGTTTGAAGAAGTCGAATAAAAAAAGCCCGGATTAACCGGGCTTTTGAATTTTCAACTGACGGGTCTCAGCCCGGAATTTCTAGCACATTTGCAGTGATTGTGAGCACAGTGTTTGAAGGCTCTGTATTTGCAGTGATGGTGATGTTTTTTGTTTGAGCGTCTTTCTGCTTACCTGGTTTGTAAACCACTTCGATCTCTCCAGTTGCTCCGGGAGCGATTGGCTCCTTGGGATACTTTGGAACGGTACAGCCGCATGACCCCTTCGCATTCTCGATAATCAAAGGAGAAGATCCGGTATTGGTGAATTTGAAGATTTTCTTGTTTTCAGAATCTTGGTTGATGGTGCCAAAATCGAACGCTAACTCCTTAAAGTCCATGCTGGTAGAAGGCCCCGCCGGCTTGTCTGATGCAGCCGCCATAGGATCTATGGTGCTCAAATCGGCTGTTTTATTTGCCGTAAGGCTGCTCGGTATTGCTGCAGGTACTGCTTCGCGCTCAAATCCGACTTTGCTCGCAGTAGGATCTGCATAAGTCGAAGAACCTTTTTGAACAAGGATTACGGTGTTTACCACCAAGAGACCTGCAATGAATACAAGCAGTCCATTTTTTATTTTATCAGTCATGGGTTTTTATTTTAGGATACAAATTTAATCAAACGTTTTTGCCAGTGCAGATATTAACAATTTCTTTAATCTGTTTTGGCCAAATTATAGTTGGCGTAGGCTCCATCTTGTAGTAAGTTCAGCGCAGCTCGGTAGCTCGGCCACTGTGGATTGAATACTTGGTAGTAAGCCGAAAAGTCCCATAGATTTCGTGCAATCAGGGCTTTCAATCGCCCATCGATCATCTCTTTCGAATGGGTATAATCTTCGTCTTTCCATTCCATATCGGGATATTCCGCTGCGGCATAGGCCTTAAATTCGGCAATAACCGGCTCAACATCAAAATTCTTATCGTAGCTATCTACAGTCGGCGATACCTTCAAAATACTTTTCCGGTTTTGATTGGTGTAGGTAATGGCAAAGGAATTCATAACTCCTTTTCGGATCAAATCTGTATTCAGTTGGGAAGATTGAGAAGTGTCAATCGGCACAAATACGTCGGGCGTGATGCCACCACCGCCGTAAACCAATCGTTTATTGTCGGTAAAAAACTTCAGGGAGTCGGGCAATTGCAGGCTATCGAGCGATAATAACTCGCCGCTTTCATAGCGTTGGTATTTTTCCAAATAATAGGCTTCCGCTCCTTCGTCATAAGGTTTCTGAATACAACGGCCACTGGGGGTATAGTATTTCTGTGTAGTGAGTCTTACTACGCTTCCATCGGGTAGGGGTATGGGTCGCTGCACGAGCCCTTTTCCAAAACTTCTGCGGCCTACTATCAGTCCGCGATCCTGATCTTGAATAGCCCCGGCTACAATTTCGCTGGCACTCGCCGAACCTTCGTCAATGAGCACCACGAGGCGACCATTCTCAAAATTTCCGGCTGCTGTGGCCTTACTGTCATTGCGCTTGTAGGCGCGGCCTTCGGTGTAAACTATTAACTCATTGGTTCCGAGAAATTCATCCGATAGTCGAATACTCGTTTCCAGAAAACCGCCTCCATTGCCTTGGAGATCGAGGATGAGATCTTCCATGCCCTTGGCTTTCAAAGCGATAATGGCATTTTTAAACTCATCCATCGTAGTTTTTGAAAATCGATTGAGCTTGATGTAGCCAATTTTGGGAGTCGCCATATACGAAGCGTCGAGGCTGTAAATGGGTATTTGATCGCGGGTAATTTCAAAAGGAATGGCATTTTTCTCGCCCCTCCGGCGAATACCAACCGTTACCAGCGTTCCTTTTGAACCCCGTAATTTACTGGTTACGTCATCGTTGGTAACACCTATTCCTGCTACATTTTCACCATCGATCGACACAATTTTATCACCTGCAATGATGCCCAGAATTTCACTTGGGCCACCCGCAATAGGCGAGACCACAATTATGGTGTCTTTGAGAATATTAAATTGAATACCAATTCCTTCGAAGTTTCCTTCGAGACCTTCATTGGCTTTAGCCACTTCCTTAGCGGGAATGTAAACGCTGTGCGGGTCGAGTTCTTCTAGCATTTCGCGTATAGCATCATCCACCAATCCGTCGAGATCTACACTGTCCACATAATTGGCTTCAATGTGGTAGAAGAGAGCGGATAATTTTTCGGAAGTACCTTGAAATTTTGTCGCGGCATTTTGGCCGAAAACATTTATTAAGCCTAGTAGAATTAGGCCAATCGTGAAAGTAAAGCGCATAAAGAGCGTGTTGGATTTGGGTATCAGAACGGATAAAATTAACGATCTCATAGGAGTTATAACGTGTTAATTATGGTTAACCCTTTTTTGACCAAAAAGGTTTTGGGTTTTGCCAGTTTCAAGCAGCTCCAAATCAGTATGGTAACTACCTAACCCTTTTTTCGTAAGAAAAAGGATTGCAGGAAAGGATGAAATCTGCGATCGCTCTTTAACTATACCCCTGAAAGATCTCACAGCTCTAAAATATGATCTTATGAAATCGGAAAGCCTGTACACCTTTACCCCCGACGATTGGAAGCGATTGGAAATCCAATACGCACAAAGTTTCAAGCCGACGTTTGACCTGGTTACCGAAAACAGTGGTTCCTTGGTCGAAAGCCAAGAAATCTACTTGGAGTCGTTTGTGTATTACACCCAATTAATCGAGCTCCACGGTATTTCCTTAGCCGATAAATCGGAAGAAGTTCTTTACTCCTTTTCGCGAAAGCTCTGGATTCAGAAATTGCGAAAGCGCCGGGTGGATGTGAACTTCGTAAAGCATCACCACAATTATTTAGACATGGAAGATGCTTTTCAGGAAATCGACTCCATACGCGATCGAAGTGATCGGACGGCACAAAAATTAGCCGAGATAGGCGAACCATGCCGCACGCTCCTTTTGGATTCTATTGGTCGTCGTAAAAATCTAACCGAAGTTGCGGCTCGCCTGGGCTTTGCCGATGAGCAAAGAGCTATGCAACAAATTGTGAAGGGTCTTCGTCGCCTGGTAGAATTGGTCGATTCGAAGGCGCTCACCATCAGCGATCGGGATATGGCCGAAACTGTCTATACTTTACTTGACCCTAAAACTAACCCGAGCCAAACCCGGCTCTCGAATGATGATACGGTGGAGCAAACCATCGTAGCCCGCATAGTCGCTGTGCTTCGAAGCTACGTTACGCGGAATGAGCGCATGACCTTACTCAAAGAGCTACAGGTACGCGTAGTGCCGAGCACACAAGTTATTCATCAAATGAAGAAAGAACCAAAAACCACCCATACTATGAGACCACAACTCTGGTTGGCTGCGAGCGTGCTTGCGGCCATCGTTATTTCTGCGCTTACTTCGCTTGGAATTGTAGGCGTATCTACCAGCCAAGCTGAACCAATTATTTTGGAAGTCGATACAGCCATGGTGGAACTTGCGCCTGTAATAAATCGAGTTTCTCATTTGGCTACGGCCTTCCAAATAAATCAAAAGGGTTTAATTCTCACTGCAGCCGATGCAGTGGCAGGGGAGAGCGAAGTATTGCTAACCGACAAAACGAATAACCGAAAGGCTAAAGCAAAAGTGCTTTTTGTAGATCGCGCTGCTAACGTAGCCATCTTACAATCGGAAGAATTAGCTTCGGCTCAATTGCCTTATCGATTTGCACCCGACGATGCGCGGGTGGGTCAAAACGTGTATGCTTTGGCATGCACCACCGAAGATTTAATCTATGAGCACGCTTACTTAAGTGCGAGCAATCAAAATGGTTTTGCACGGATGAAAGTAGAAACCTTTTCGGCTGGAGCGCCAATTCTTAATGAGCAAGGCCAATTGAGCGGAATGGTTTCTTCGAAGAGCACCGATGCAGGAAGTTTGGCCTACGTGGTGCATGGATCGGTGCTTCGCGATGCCCTTAACAGATGGGCTTCGCAGTCGGGTCAGACCTTGGAGCTCACCACCCGCAACAGGCTGTTCTACAGCGATCGAGCCGAGCAGGTAGAGAAAATTAAGCCCCACCTTTTTGAAATAACCTACTATACCGAAGAAATTGAAACCCGGTGAGATCAGTAGCGTAATAAGCACATCCCATGTTCGCAACAGGGCTATGAAACAGGAAAGCCCCCTTTATGAAAGGGGGTTTTTCTTTTTTCACAATATTAATGCAATCCATGCTCTGCCAGGTAGCGCTCGGCATCAAGGGCTGCCATGCAACCTGTTCCGGCTGCGGTTACCGCTTGTCGATACACTTTATCGGCAGCATCGCCGGAGGCAAACACACCGGGGATGTTGGTGAAGGTGGTTCCGGGTTTAACTACCAAATAGCCGGTAGAATCCATGTCAAGCTGGCCTTTAAAAATGTCTGTATTGGGCGTGTGTCCAATCGCAACAAAAAAGCCGGATATAGCAATGTCTTGTTCGTTACCCGTTATAGTGTCGCGCACACGCACGGCTTCAACCGATTGATTGCCTAAGATTTCTACCGTTTCGGTATGCCACATTATTACAATGTTCGGCGTATTCATCACGCGGTGCTGCATGGCCTTCGATGCTTTCAATTCTCCTTTTCGGACTAACATATACACTTTGGTGCACAACTTAGAAAGGTAGCTCGCCTCTTCAGCGGCCGTATCGCCTCCACCTACTATGGCCACTTCCTGGCCTTTGAAGAAAAATCCGTCGCACACGGCACAGGCACTTACGCCGAAGCCATTAAACTTTTCTTCGCTGGGTATGCCCAACCATTTGGCGCTAGCTCCTGTGGAGATAATTACGCTATCGGCGGTAACGCGCTTATTGCCGTCTACCACCACGGAATGTTTTCCGTCTTGACCGAGATGAGTTTCTGTAACCAATCCAAAACGCACGTCCGTTCCAAATCGCATGGCTTGAGCGCGTAAGTCCTCCATCATATCTGGACCTTTCACGCCGTCGCGGTAACCGGGAAAATTATCGACTTCGGTGGTGATGGTAAGCTGACCACCAGGTTGCAGACCTTGATACATCACAGGTTTCATGTCGGCACGAGCGGCATAAATTGCGGCTGTGTAACCGGCGGGGCCTGAGCCGATAATTAAGGTTTTGACGTGTTCTATATCTTGGCTCATATTCATTGCTTTTTGGGCTGCAAAGGTAAGAAGCTCCCTTTGTTTACATCGCTAAATTTTATCATCATTCCTTATAACCTTAGTGCTTTAACCGATCAAGGTGTGGCGAGAAGGGTATCGTAGTGGCAAGCATACGCTGCCCAAACACCTAGACCCCCGTTAATGTTGGAGATTACGTTGCTTGGACTCGCAAAAGGGCTTCCATTGGTGCCCTGTTGGGCTTCCATTGTTCGAAAAAATTGGTAAACCGGCCGCGTGGTGGAGCAGAATTTAAACACGAAACGATCTCCTATTTCAAAATAGCCTGCTTCATCGCCTGTGTCTGTTGCAAGACTAGAATTCGGCTCCTGTCCGCGTGTAAAGCCGAGTTCGAACGTTTGGCCGTTGAAAAACTCATCCAAAAAGGTTGATCCCAAGGGCGCGTAGTAAACCGGATCTACAGGATTGTCATTAACATTTGGACCGATCCGCCTCGTAAAAATGCGGTAGGCATTTTCGAGCGTATCGGGATCGGTGATATTGCAAAACACGTATCCGTACTGTGGGCTGTCGGCCCAAAGCCGGAACCACGTGGAGTCGGGAGCAATCACCCGGGGTAGGTGCGATGAAGCCGTTAAAATCCTACCATCTGTTTCTACACGTAGCTGATACGTGGTATTCTCCATACCCAGCAATTCGGGTTGCAGGCCGATGTAGGCGCAAATGTCAATGTCCCCCAGGTCGTCGATGGCGATACCCACCAACTCCGAGAATTGCTGCTGAAATTCGGGCGGAATGGCGCTGCTGCAAATAGGCGTAAGTGGAATGTCATTGACGCGCACATCTGCATCAGAAATGTACGAAGCTGCGATAGCGGCAGCCGAAGTGGGATCGAAGAAGCCGCGGGTTCGGCTGACCAAAACAATGGGTGGACCACCGTTTTCGATTGAGCCTTCAATTACCAATTGCTCCTGGCCCGCGGGAACATCGATATCGATATCCTTTTCGCAGGAAGCGAAGCCAAGCGATATGAGTGCAAGCATCAGATATTTTAGAAAGCGAAATTCCATGTAACAGATGGGAGTATAGGGAAAAGTGAAACTTGCTTGGCTTGAACTTTAAAGTTGTTGTCGGCGGCTTGACCTTGTGTGTCGAAATAGTAAAAGTAGGGGTTTAAACGGCTGTAAACATTGTAAATACTAAACACCCAACTGGACCGTACGCGTTTAGGACGTTCGATCAATTCGCCCGTATCTGGCATAATTTCGGTTCGTGTTTTCTTCCCGTGGAGGGTAGCCGAAAGATCTAAACGGTGATAATCGCGCATTCGGAAGCTATTGCGGGCTCCGTATTCGTAAACCAACCTTCCTTCAATAAAATACGAGTTTTGCGGTAAGCTGATGGCTCGCCCAGAGCCGAATACGAAATTGCCGCTAAAGCTCCAGCGATCATTTTTCTGGTAGATCACTACCAAAGCGAGATCGTGCCGGCGGTCAAAATTGGCATAATACCAATCGCCTTTATTGAGCTCATCAAACTGGCGCTCGCTTTTCGACCAAGTGTATGCGAGCCAGCCTTGGAGCTTTCCTGTGTTTTTTCGAAGGAGAAATTCCGCGCCATAAGCCCGGCCATCGCCGAAGGTGAGGAGATTGTCTTCATTGTTGTCCACTCCATCGCTCGGCTGGGTGTTCTCTTTATACTCCACCAGGTTTTCCATGTCCTTGTAGTAAGCCTCCACCGATGCTGTGATAATACCGCTGGGCGATTGGGTAAAATAGCCGATGGCGTATTGGCGTCCGATTTGCGGTTTAATCAAGCTCGTGCTGGCAAGCCAAACGTCGGTCGGCAAACCAATTGGCGAAAGCGTAGCCTGCTGTATGTATTGGTAGTTTTGGGTAAAACCTGCTTTCAAGGCCGACCGTTCGGAAAGCCGGTATCGCACCATTAATCGAGGTTCAAACCCTTGGTAGTCCGCGATGACTTGCCCTTTTGGATATACAATGGTGTCTTCTTTGAGCCCCGCATCATTGAGCACGTACCGTGTGAAGGGGCCAACTTGCTGATAAAACGAAAATCGAACGCCTGCTTCCACACGCCATCGCTCGGAGATATCGAAGGCATCGGAAGCATACACCGCCGATTCGTGCCCGTAAAGCACCTGTTTTTCGCCAAGGTCGAACACGGTTTCGCCCTGCGATGCGTCCGAATTATTTGGATTGACTTTGTGGTGGGTGTAGAGCGCGCCTACTCTCAGCTGGTGCCGCCCGGCTTGATAGATCAATTCGGGTTTAAGCCGCAAATCGCGGATGCGGCTCTTTACTTCGATTTCGAAATCGTCTTGCGCACCGTTGAATTGAAATGAATAACGGGTCAGGGAACCATTGAGTTTAAAAACCCCTTTCGAAAATGCTTTTTGGTAGCCAGCAGATACGAGTCTATTACCCCAGCTCACAGCCGATTTGAACTCGCTTTGTGCGCTGTTAAAATCGAAAACATCGTCGCCTGTATAGGCACTTAAGTAGATGCTATTCCCTTTTTTCAACTTCCAATCTACCCGGCCATTTACATCGAAGAAATAATAGGCGCTTCCGCCAAATGCCGAGTTAGGATTTAGAAAGGGCTTGGCCAGGGCGTCAATATAAGTGCGCCTTCCGGAAATAAGGTAGGAAGCTTTGCCTTTTTTAATAGGGCCGTCGAGGGTGAGCCGACTCGATATAAGTCCTATTCCACCGCGGCCTTTGAGCTGTTGCATATCGCCGGAGCGTTGCGTAACATCAATTACCGAAGCCAGCCGTTCCCCGTATTGCGCGGGCATCACACCTGTATAAAGCGTTACATCTTCAATAGCGTCGCCATTGAAAACGGAAAAGAAACCCAGCAAGTGGGATGCGTTGTAAACCACGGCATCATCGAGTAAGATAAGATTTTGGTCGGCGCTTCCCCCGCGTACGAAGAAACCAGCATTTCCTTCGCCCGCTCCCTGTATGCCAGGCAATAGCTGAATGCTTTTAAGTAAATCGACCTCCCCGAGAAAGGCGGGCATCGCGGCTATGGTTTGCATGCTGAGATTGGTATTGGCCATAGTGGCACTTTCCAGACTTTGATTTTGAATGTCAGTTATTTCGACCGTTCGCAAAGTGAACCATTTTAAGGCAAAATCGATAATCAGGGTATCTCCACGCTCCAGGCGAATAGCCTTCCGCTGGGGCTCGTAGCCTGTGTACGAAGCGGTAAGTTGGTATTCGCCAGCAGGGAGTGGGTAGCTATAATTTCCGTCGGCATCGGTCAGGGCACCTTCCTGTCCATAATCAATGGAAATGGCAGCCCCGGGAAGT
>JBBQFC010000050.1:0-24835 GCA_038321615.1 Flavobacteriales bacterium
AATAAATTCAGCAATACCACTTGCACCTTCACGAATAGCCATCTCTGCAGACCCCAAATTGATACCTTGGCAAAGTTTAACGCTGCGGCTTTGATTCGCTTTCAAGCTGTGCTTTACCTTTAGAAACGATAAATTCACGAATCAACACGATAAAACGCCTCTAAAACATGGTCAGCATATCCTTTCTCACACTCCAGGAAGCCGATGCGGTGGAGCTGGCAGCGATCCTGAACAAGCGCCGCTTGCTTATGTTCGACACCATTGAAGATCATGTGGACTTGCTCTGGGAGAAGGATGGCTCGGAGCGCAGACACTTAACGCATCTGACAGGTTTCACCAAAGCACTGCTCTACACCACCGTTGAGAGCGCCGCCCTTGAAGTGTTGGGCGATCGGTTGGTGCGTATGTGGGCACAGCCCGTCACTGGTTTAGATCCCAGAAGCACGCAGGAGTTGATGGCCTGGTTGGCCAAAGTGTAAAGAGATCGGCTGTATAATTGTTTGCTGTGTAACTGTGGCACAGCAAAATTGAGATTGATACTATCGGCATGGAGCTTGAAAAACTCCATTCTGGCCGAAACTACTCCAATCCCTTATCTCCCGCTACCTCTCATCCTTACTCACCCGCTCGACCCCGCGCTTCCCCGGGAAATTTCCCAAAGCTTCCTTGTCGTTCATCTCCTTTGCTAAGCCTTCGATGGTATCGTTGGGTACGTTGAACATGTCCATCACGAGCAAACCATCGAGGGCATTGTTGAAATCGGGATCGACGTTGAAGGCGATAATCTGGGCGTTTTGACCCAAGTACTTCTTCAGCAGGGCAGGCAACCGGAAATGACCCAATTCGATATCTTCAATGATTTTCTCCAGCTTTTTAAGGTCTTCTTTAGTAATTTTCTTAATGGCGCTCATATCGGCCTCGACTGGATCTATCACGGGTATGTATTCCTTGCGGGGCTTCACCAATGCGGCCAGCTCATTGTCGAAATAATACTCCTTGATGAAGCTGATAATTAAGTATTTCGAAAATTCCGAAAACTCCCCGCTGATGGTCACCGGCCCGATTAAATAGCGGTAGGAAGGATTTTTCAGAATGTAATACAGTATGCCTTTCCAAAGCAGATAAAGCGATAGGGGCTTGAGCTGATAATCTTTTACCACAAAGGAGCGGCCGAGCTCTATGGACTCTTCCAAAACCGGATAAAATCCGCGCTTCAGGCGAAAAAGGGTGTTGAGGTAGAAGCCTCGCTTGCCGTAGCGCTCCATGATATCGCGCCCCATACCCAGGCGATAAGCTCCTACGAGTCTGCATTGTTCGGTATCCCAAATGAAAAGATGACGGTAGTAAAGATCGAACTCGTCGAGATCGATTTTCTTGCCAGTGCCTTCGCCTACTTCGCGAAAGGTGATTTCGCGCTGCCGCCCTATTTCGTAGAGCATATTGGGAATTTGGAAGGTCTGGGCCCAAAATACCTGATACTCCTTCGACTCGTGCAGGAGCTGCCCATCTTCGCGTAGGTGTTCGATTTCGATTTTTAGGGCTTCGACATCGCGGGCCAGAACCACGGTCTTCGACTTCTTCTTAAATAATACGGGGCGGAAGAATGCTTTGACGCTTATGGGCTTCCCAAGCAAGTAGGTGCGCGTGCGAAGGTATCGGCCGTACTCGAATATGTCGGTGAACTCCTTTTGCTCGGCAAGGGAAATCGATTTCCCGATCCGCACGGCTATGTGCTTATCGCGCTTGTTGAAAAGCTCAGAAGGCAATCTCAAAGAGCGCAAACTGGGATTGATGATTCCCAACAGGTGGAAGAAGGTGCTATTGCTTCCGGAAATAGAAACGGGCACCACGGGTAGCTTTGCGCTTCGGATGAATTTCAGCGCTGAAACTTGCCACTCTAAGTCGCGGACCGATTGCGATTTAATGTCGTAAGCACTTACGCCTCCTGCCGGAAAAATACAGAGCAAGCCGCCGCTGTCCACGTGATGCTTGGCTTCGCGTAAGCCCTTGTAATTGGGTTTTAGTTCGCGCGAAAGGGCATACGGATTTACGGAAATCAAATACTTATTGATCGGCTCGATAGAAGAGAGCATGAAATTGGCCATCACCTTTACATCGCTTCGCTTCTGGGTCAATGCCTTGATTAAAATTAAACCATCGACACCCCCCAGCGGGTGGTTGGAAACCACTATGGCAGCGCCAGAAGCGGGTATATTGGCTACATCGGTATCCGAAATACTGAACTGCACACCGAGCTCATCGAGCAATCGATCGATGAATTCAACGTCGTTTTTATCGCGAAGCTTTTCGTATAGGGCGTTGATCTTGTTGAGCTTAAGGGAGCCCATCAGCAACTTGGCCAAACCGCCCACGCCATACTTGTCTAGTTGAGCCGCTTTGCTAAAGGCCTCCTTGTCTATGAGCTCGTTCATAGTTTAAATGTAAGCCTGGGAGCAATACCAGACTCTAAACCAGTTTGCAAAATATTCACAAATGGCAAACTGAATGCCCGGATCAGGCGTTTCAACTTAAATCTATGCCATGAAAATTTTTTCCATTCTCTTAATTACAGCCTTAGCACCCCTTTGGAGTTGCTCACAAACACCAAAAGCAAACGACCAATCGGAAGGGAAATACGAAATTGTAAAAACCGAAGCAGAATGGAAGGCTCAGCTTAGCTCCGAAGCATACCAGGTACTCCGCGAAAAAGGCACCGAGCGTGCCTTTACAGGTAAATACGACGGTTTTAAAGAGAAGGGAATTTATCATTGTGCAGCGTGCCAGCTTCCCGTTTTCGACTCGGCTACCAAATTTGATTCAGGTACAGGGTGGCCAAGCTACTTTGATGTGTTGGTTGACGAAAACATTAGAAAAATCCCTGATCCGTCCTACGGTTACGCTTACGACGAGGTGGTGTGCAACCGTTGCGGAAGCCATCTGGGTCATGTATTTGAAGATGGACCAAAACCCACTGGGCTTCGCTATTGCATCAATTCGGTGAGCCTTGATTTTGTGCCGGCAAAATAAGCGCCGCGTAGCGATCGCCGACAGCAGTGATATCCTGCACTTCAAATTCGGCAAATAGTTCTTCGGAATACCACTTCCTGTCGCGGGTGAGTTTCACGACTCTTCCGTGCGCATTGTTCTTGTAAGCCGCGTCGCGCATAGCACTCCGCGAAGTCCAAATACTCAAGGTAGCTTGCATCATAAGCGGATACTCTCCTACTCCTGTCTGATAAATAGCTTCTTTCTGACCTTTCATAAATCGGCTGACGGATGGTACATTCTTCCAGAATTCGACTAAACGCAGGCCGCGAACTTTTGCGCGTGTAAGCACAGCGACCCGCGGATTATCGAATAGCGGTTCATCTGTTTCAAATGGTTTCAGGCCATCCCAAAGTCCATGCGCCTTCAACGGATTCATCAAGGCAATGAAGTGGGAACTTGAGTTATGGATGTACCAACGGATCAGATCATTCGAATCGATAAAAGCCTGCGGACTCTGTCCCTTATGCAACGTAAGGATGAAACCATAGCGCGAAAAGTCAGGCCAAAAGCTGAATCCATTTCCGCCGCCAGTTCCCAAGGCTCGATAAAAAGCGATCTCTGGAGCAGATTTGAAGAGCTGAGCTGCGCGCCCCATATTCGTAAAACCTTCCCATTTAGCTTTTCGGTCGGCGAGTACAAATTCTAGGTAGATTACGGCTTGCATGGTCGAATAGGTAACAGGCTGCTGCTCACGAATGTTTGAGGGAAGCCCTCATCGGGCGATCTCCGGTAGTTTCACCGTTCTTAAATCTTGATTTACGTCGATAACCATGCCTCGCACACCGGCTTCGTTGGCAGCAATTACATCGCGCGGCTTATCGCCAACCATTAAGGAAGTAGTATAATCGCCACGGTGCAAGGCCATGGCTTTTTCGATCATCCCACCACGGGGTTTTCGGCATAGGCAGCGGCTCACACTTTCGTGATGGGGGCAAAAATACGTTGCAAGGTAGGCTATACCTGCCGTCTTGAATTCCGCGGCCATAAAGGCATCGATCTCCAAAAAATCATTAAGTGTGTAAAGTCCTTTGGCAATTCCGCCCTGGTTGGTAATAATCGCAATGGAATAACCTTCGTTGGTCCAATGGGCCAACTGCTCCAAAACCCCGGGATTGATGTGAAATTCGCCGAGCGACATGGTATAATCGCCCGGATCGTGATTTATAACTCCGTCGCGATCGAGCAGGAGTAGCTTATTTTGTTTCATTTGGATCAAAGGTGTCAAAAGTAGCATCCGAATAACAAACTATCACTCTTACTGCTGTTCTATTTTCACTCTTTTCATCAGGAGAAGCAACAGGCAAGGACGGCGATTTTTTGGAGGTGGCATCCGCTTTGAAAAAGTAGTTGGCATCCATTTCTGGAAATGCCAAAAGCAGCTTCTCGATCAGATCGATGGAAGGCTTATTCCGACCATTCAAAATGTGCGATAAACCCGATCGCTGAATCCCCAACCGATCGGCAAAGGCCGAAACCGATAGGCCTGATTCTTTGATAACCACCGCTATTTTTTGATCCCAGTTCAAGATTACAAATGTAACACCACATTGCCCATGTTGCGCTCCGAAATCGAAGAACAAACTACAAGAACGAATCCAAAATTTAACTTATCACTTCAAGTAATATTACTAATCAATTGAGAATCATTATTTTTAAAAAAATGTAAAAAACGATCCGCTTTCATCCAAATGTGTTTACAATAGCCATTCCCTGATTGGGTAAATTAGCTACAGTTGTAGAAATTTGGGCACTTTAAACTTTTGCGGAAGCCCTTTGTTCCTACCACATGATATATGAAACCCATGCGAAGCAGGTGCTTTATCAGCACTTGGAAAGTTACATGGAACATAAACGATACGGTGGAAATGCATCGGATTTGCATTTCGTTCGACTCACTAACTTTGGAAATTCGGCGGTAAAAATCACCACCGAACAGGCCGAAGATGGACTCCGATTTCGGGTATTTCTCGGCTTACGCCATCAGCTTGTGGAAGAGTGGCTGGCTAATTACGGACTACCTGGTACGCATTATTCGCAAGCGAGCTATACCCTGATGGTAAAAAGCGACCGCCTTGCGGGTGGAGTTGCCTTTGAACAATGGCCTGCAAAAACAGAAACGGAAGTGGGTGCAATCGCCGAAAGTTTTATCGCATTTATGGATAAGACCGGTTTCGACTTCCTCGACCGTTACAAAGAGCTAAAGGCCATCGACCGGCTTTACAACGAAAACACCGTTCTGGCAGGTAAGCTGAACAGTTTCAACTATCAATACGCCTTTCGGGCGATGGCTATGGCGAAAATCTGCCACCGGGAAGATTACGATCGCTTGATGGCGATGCACAGGCAAAACCTTGCTTCCCGAGGTTTCTCCGGTGAAATATTAGCTAAATTTGACATTACTTTTGCGCGGTTGAAGCACTTTTCTGTTAACTAATTTCCATGAGCACTTCTATTTCTGATTTTCAGAATCCGATTGATCCCGATAAAGTAACTACTACGCCTGGGCTCCTGCCCTACCCTCACACAGTAGGTAGTCCGGCCTTTGCGCCTACCAAACAAGGCGTAATTCGCTCAACTGCTCTGAAGGTGATGGAGGAGCAATGCGATATGCAGATGCAGCAGATCAAGGAGCAGATTACCCTGTTGGCTAAGCAGGCCGAAAGCCTCCGCGACAGGATTGAAATTTCAAAAATGATCTATCAATCGGCTATGGGTTTTCAACCCATTGTAGGCCATGTGTACCACCTTTATGCGCGTACAGAAGGCGAATTCGTATTGTCGATGATAGGGCCCGATGAATGGGGTAGAAAAGTGCCTTTTACTTTTTACGCGGCTTCCGCCAAATTGCTATCCGATCATACCTGGCAGATTGTGCGGGAGGCGCAGTAGTGGGTATAAAATAATTTTGTGCTCCTGCGATTAAGGCTAACTTTGCGGCCTATAAATTTAAGGAATGCTTAATAAAATCATCAAATACGCCTTAATTGCCGTGCTCACAGCCTGGGCTGTCTTCCAATTTACAAAAGGAAATATCGGGAACGGAATCTTTTTCATATTGCTCGCTGGGCTGGTTGTGCTTTTCCTTTTCCGCCATGAGCTCATTTTGATGAGTTTTGTTCACCTTCGACGAGGGAAATTTGAAAAGGCTCAAAAAACACTCGATCGCATTAAGCAGCCCGAGCACCTTATGAAATCGCAGCAAGCCTACTATTGGTATCTGCAGGGCTTATTGCAGGCTCAAACCCAAAGCGCCACCAAGTCGGAGAAATTTTTCAGAAAAGCGCTCGCTATTGGTTTGCGCATGAAAACCGATCAAGCTATGGCTAAGTTAAATCTCGCTGGAATAGCGGTAATGAAGCGCAGGAAGCGGGAAGCGATAAATTTGATCGCCGAAGTAAAGAAACTGGATAAGAATAAGCTTCTCGATGAGCAGGTCAAAATGATCGCGGCTCAACTCAAGCGGATTTAATTAAAGTCCTTTGCTCTTAATCAGACGTTGGCGACCTACTCCGGGTCCGCTAAAGCTTGTTCTATAAGCCAGAACCAACTCCACTCCGCCTCGACCTTGATTATTTTCGGCTAAGGATGAAACGGTGAAGTCATAGCTTATACCCAATGAAAAGTCATAGTAGTTGGCGCGAGCTATAAAGTATAGGGCATCTTGTACGCGGTAGTATGCGCCAAGATTCAAGCTCAAGTTATTGCGGAAGTCGGTAAACTGTGTGCGATCCCATAGGGAAAACTCGATTTCGGAACCCACGTCAATAATCCGGTTGGGCCCTTGAAACATAAGGAACACGTTGGGTAGATAAGTAACTTGTGATCCATTGGGTGAAACCGACATTGCAAAATGCCCTACATACTTACGGCGAAGTGCCTCGTCGTTGCCGATGAGCTCTACTTGCGGCGCATTAGCGTGGAGTACAGCTCCGCCTATGAGCATTCTTGTGTTTGCGTTGATCGAATTGTACCAGCTCACTCCGGCTCCCAGGTCCACATTCGACTCATTGATGCTCCCCGTCGCGCTTTCTCCACTTGCCAAACCCTGATTAAAAGATGTGCCAGTCCATTGTTGCTCCCAGCTAGCCTTGGTTAAATCGAGCGATCGCTGCATAAATCCAAACTGCAAACCTAAGGAGATGAATTTCGGGTCTTGCGCTGTTCCGCCCAAGTCGATAGCGTAGGCCACATTACCAGAAGCGGAGAAATTATTGAAACCTACTATTCCAGCGTTATCGTTAACCACGGAAAGGCCGACACCGATATGATTCAGATCGCGGGCGTCTGAGCTAACTCTTATCGGAGCATCGGCGGTAAAACCAAAAGTTTTATAGCCTTCTGAGAGCCCTGTGTATTGCGACCGGTAGTTCACCATTCCGCGCACGCCACCTTCGAATGCTCCACTATTTGCCGGATTATAGGTAATTGGCGCAGCGAAAAACTGACTAAAATGATAGTCTTGCTGTGCAAAGCCGACCTCTGTTATTAGGCAACAGGCGAATAATGGAAATAGCATTTTCTTCATAATCTAGCTGCCCTATTTTATCAATGTTACGTCGCCGGTGAACACTTCTCGAGGTCCATCTGCAAAAGTTACTTCCAAGGTGTAAACGAATGTCCCAGGGTTTAAATCCCTTCCACCGTCAGTACCATCCCATCCCAGGGCTTGATTGCGCGATTCGAAAACCAGCAGGCCGTACCGATTAAATATTTTGAATTCCATTCGGGCTATACCCTGCCCTAATACGAAGAGCACATCATTGCGACCATCGCCATTGGGAGAAAAAGCAGTAGGAACGCCAATAGCGGCAACGAAATTTACGTTCACTTTTACCGTATCTACCGCAGTGCATCCCATATCTTGCTTGAAGTAAACAATAAATATGATACTCTCATCGGGCGAGGTCGATACTGTTTGGGCGGTAAAATCATCGACCATTTCAAAAGGCTGCCAAGTGAACTCGCCAGTCGGAGAACCTGTCGCCAAACTAGCGGTAAGTTGGATTGTCGCACCTGAATTTATGGTTCGATCCGGGCCTGCGCTTAAATCAGGCCTTGTGGTAACCACTACATCGAAAACCTGTGGCGGAGCGGCACCAGCTTCATTCCAAGCTTCAACCAAGATGGTGTATTCGCCTACTTCATCAAAGCAAACCAAACCCGGGTTGCGAGCTGTGGAAGTAGAAGGCGTACCACCGGGAAAAGTCCAGCGCACTGAATCGGCATTTGTAAAGTTGCCCATAAACTGGCCACAATCGCCGGCGCACAGGGTGTCGGGTGCTGTGAAAGCAATCTGTGGGCGGCAAGCTGGTGTGCTTACCACGGTTACCACTTGATTGAATACGCGAATACTATCGCCACCTGACCCAATAATTTCTAAAGACACAGCGTAAGAACCTGTTTGATTGTAACAAACGTTCTGCGGATTCTGTGCAGTAGATGTTGTACTGCCAGCTACAGCTCCCTGAAAATTCCAAATCCAGGAATTGATTCCAAAACCCGTACTCACATCTGCAAAATTGACGCAATCGCCCGCACAAATTGTGTCTTGGCTCACTTCTATACGCGGCACAGGCGGGTTGATGCAATCATTTACGGTAATGTAATCTGTAAAAGTTTGAAAATCGATCTGCCCGTTACTATTGCTCACCGTAAGGGTTACGTTGTAAGTGCCGGCAGTGCTGTAGCAAATTACAGATGGATTTTCCTCGGTGGATACAGCGCTGTTGGGGTCTGCCACGCCTTGAAACACCCAAAGAAAATTTTCAGTGAGACCCAACGATTGATCAAAGAAGTCAACGCAGTCGCCTGTACATATTTCCGTAACTGTGGAGCCGATGCCTACATTAGGAGGACCTGTGCAAGCATCGACCGTGATGGTCATAGTCTTGGTGATGGCCGAAGGGCCTTCAGCATCTGTGGCAGATAGTGTAATGGTGTAAATTCCAGGAATTTCGTAACATACCGTTGGGTTTTGCATCGTGCTAACTCCAGGTAAAGCTGCGCCATTAGCTTGCCCGCCTGGTAGCGTCCAATTCCAAGCCGTAATAGGCGGGTTATTGGTAATAGATAAATCGGTAAGCTGAATGCATTCGCCAGGGCAGATTACGGCGCGACTCATGGAAAAATTAACTTCCGGCCCGCTGCAATCCAACACGTTGATGAACCCGGGATAGGTTTGGCTCTCAGTGCCATCTGCATCGGTGGCTTGGAGGGTGACGTTCCAAAAGCCCGGCACACTCAAGCAAATGTTCGTCGGATTCTGGAGATTTGAAGAGAATTGCGTTCCATTTACGGTACTCGTAAATGTCCAAGCCCAGGAAAAAATACCGTTGCCTGTAGAAAGATCTGTGAAGTCGATACATTCTTCGTTTGCACAAGGTGCGTTGTTGTTTGTAGTAATGTTTATTACCGGGCCACAATCAAGAATCTGAATGAAATTATTCTTGAATTCTGGCTGGCTCGCTCCGATATTATCAGTCACCACCAAGTTAACGTCAAATATTCCCGGGTTATCATAGCATACCGTTGGGCTTGGCTGGCTGCTCGTTGCGGGTGTTCCTCCTTGGAAAGTCCAGGCGAAAGTGGCGTTGGCTTCGCCGGTTGAATAGGTAGCATCGTATGTTGTGGTGCTATTGAAGGTGATACAATTGTTTTCGCAAACCTGAACGATACCGTTAACGGTGTTAAAATTTGCAACAGGTGGATTTGGATCGGGACCTGCGAAAAGTTGCACATCATCGATTGCCACTGAAAGCGCCTGCTCATCGCCATCAAAACCGTTTCTCCAACGGAAGCCAATTTTAATAGGTGTTGCGCTATTATTGGCACTTGCAGGTAGATTAACGCTAAAACTTTGCCAGTTTATGGAGCCAGTAAAACATTCGCCTGTAGCGGGCAAAACGGCAAGTTCGATCCATGTTCCGTTTTGAAAGTAGTCTACGCTGGCAAAATCGGAAGGTGTTTGACCTGCCGCGTAATTGAATTGCACAGAGATGCCATATTCACCTGCCGTGCTTATGTTCGGAGACTCGGCGCGAAAATCGGTTTGAAAAAAATTAAGTCCTGCAAAATTGTTGTAGGTAGCACCAATATCTTCTGTGGGCGAAAACTCCCCAATGTGCAAAGATCGGTCAAAGAGAAAACCATTGTTTATGCAGCGTTCTCCGCAATTGTTAAAAAACGGATCGTAACCGCCGCCCTCGGCACTGGAGATGTACCACAGATTTGCCACAGGACCATTGACTCCAGAGGCTGTAACCGTCCACTGCCCATTACCGGTAAATGTACCGTCGGCTAAGGATGCCTGGCTATCGCAAAAATTAAAGTCAAAGCCGAACTGCTCAATCCAGAACTGAGCGTTTGCCGGCACGGCGCTCATCAAAAGAAGAGAAGCAACAATAAAATTCCTGCGAATAACTTCGCGGGAGCGTGGAGATTTAATCATGCAAGGGAGTGCTGAATGCAGTTTACGGAGGTGAAAATAACGAAATCTTGCAGTTCTCTTCATATTAGGGCATAATTTATAGCCATAGCAGTCTATAAACAATTGCCAAAAATGAACTTTTTCAATGAATTAATTGAGGCGCACACTAAAGGTTTTGCACAACAAGACTTTAAATTCGGCATTCTGGCGACCGGGTATTTCTAAGCAATGGCATTTTGCTGACGTTCATAAATGCGAATGGATGCCAAAAGGGTGCTTAAAATTTTAGCGCATTATAGCAATCGTCTCTCTGGCCAAGACAACTCCATCTTCGCCTTGGATCACCAAGAGGTAAACCCCGCGATTTATGTCAGCCACATTCCAGCGCACAGGCGCGGAAGTAGTGGAAACGGCTCTCTGCGATTTAACCACCTTACCTTCCATGGTGTACAAATACATGTCGAAACGCGTGGAATTGTTAGCCAGCTCGATTTGAATGTTAACCTGGTCCTGAGCTGGATTCGGAAAAGCCTTAAAACTCTTTATCCTACTGAGATCTACAAGACCCAAGGTGGTATAGACAAACGGCTGGGAAGTAATTTCGCAGCCAGCGGCAGAAATAACGGTCAGCCCGTATTCCCCGTTCACTTCTGGCGCAATAGTGGGCCCATCTGCACCTTCTATTATTTGGCCGTCTAAAGTCCAGATATACGTTTCGCCCGCTAAATTGGTCTGTAGGCTATTGAAATTGGACGAATAAATTTGAGTTTGAAGCGTTCCGCTCGTCTCCAATACGCGCGACACACTGCCGCCACTGCTTCGTACAGCGTATAGCTCGCCCCATACATCAGCACCAAAAGCAACCACATTTCCCGCAAGGGGGCCTCCCAAAACTGTTGTAAACACGCCGTTATCGTTGGATGTAGTCCAGTATTCTCCAGAACAGAAATCGGTAAAGATGTACTTGCCAACCAAGTTGGGAAAGGAAGTACCTCGGTACACGCGGCCACCTGTAACAGAGCAGCGCCCTCCATTACCTTGGCTTGCGTGCCCGAAATCAAAAATTGGATCGACCGTTTCGCCCACATTCGCGCATTGCGATTGGTTGAAAGACAGATTGCCCTCGAAGCATCTCCATCCGTAATTAAAACCTGCACCTTCTCCAGCAGGGGCATAACTGATTTCTTCGCGTTCATCCTGACCTACATCGCCAATGTATAGCTCGCCTGTAAGGTCATCGAATGCAAACTTCCAAGGATTGCGGAGGCCATAAGCCCAGATTTCTTCTTTCATATTGAGCTCACCCACAAATGGATTGTCGGCAGGAATGGTGTAAGGATCTGTGCTGACGTCTATTCGGAGTAATTTACCCAAATAGCTATTTCGATTTTGAGCTCGATTATTTGGGTCGCCCCCGCTTCCGCCATCGCCGGTAGCGATATAAAGTAAACCATCGGGTCCAAATTCAACCTGGCCTCCATTGTGATTGCCGAAATCCTGATTGAATTCCAGCAATATTTCTTCACTATCAGAATCTGCTAGATTTGGATTGTCCGGATTAACTTGAAAACGCGAAATTCTCGTTCTGAGCTGGCTGTTGGTGGTATTGGTATAATTGACATAAAATTGACCACTGGTGCAGTAATCAGGTGGGAATGCTAAACCGAGCAATCCCTTCTCACCCCCTACTGCATCTACCCTGCCGGTAATATTAAGAAAAGGTTCGGTTTCTTTGGTCCCATTGGTATATAGAATCCGAATACGACCGTCCTGCTCAACTACGAACAGGCGCTCATCGCCTGCATTCACTATCTCGCATGGCCTCGAATAGCCGTTGGCCATCATTTGCAGGCTCACATTAACTTGTGCCACTATGGTCAAAGGAGCAATCATCATCAACACGCCTATTAATCTCTTCATCTTTCCATCTATTTTGAGCGCTAAGATAGCCAAGAATAAGTTTGTGTAATTTTGCAGCCCCAAAGTTGACCCATGAAGCTTAAAGAAGCCATCGAATCTCGCAAGACCTTTGCCATCATCAGCCACCCTGATGCTGGTAAAACTACCCTTACGGAAAAATTTCTGTTGTACGGAGGCGCTATTCAAACTGCGGGAGCCGTGAAGTCGAATAAAATCAAGAAAACTGCTACTTCCGACTTTATGGAAATTGAGCGCCAACGGGGTATTTCGGTGGCTACATCCGTAATGGGCTTCGACTACAAGGGCATGCAAGTAAATATTCTCGATACGCCCGGTCACAAAGATTTTGCTGAAGATACCTACCGTACGCTCACCGCTGTAGATAGTGTAATATTGGTAATCGACTGCGTAAAAGGGGTCGAAGAGCAGACCGAGCGCTTAATGGAGGTATGCCGAATGCGCAATACTCCGGTGCTTGTGTTTGTGAATAAAATGGATCGCGAGGGAAAAGACCCTTTCGATTTGCTCGACGAGTTGGAGCAGAAACTAAAGATTAAAACGCGACCACTTAGCTGGCCGATCGGGATCGGTGCAAAATTTCAGGGCGTGTACAACCTTTTCGACCACACCCTTCGTCTATTTGCTGCCAACAAGACGAAGATGGAAACCGATAGCATTGAAATAGCCGATTTGGATAGCGAAGAGCTCGATGCTATCATCGGTTCGTCGGCCGCCACCACCCTGCGCGAGGAGGTTGAAATGGTCGATGCGGTTTTTGAGTCTTTTGAGCGAGAGCGTTACCTCACTGGCGAGCTGGCACCCGTATTTTTTGGGAGCGCCCTCAATAATTTCGGTGTGAAAGAGCTTTTAGAAACATTCGTCGATATAGCCCCAATTCCGCGTCCCCGCGAAACGGATACCCGGGAAGTAAAACCAGATGAAGAGAAATTCTCGGGCTTTGTATTTAAAATACATGCCAATCTCGATCCCAAGCACCGCGATCGCATTGCTTTTCTACGCGTGTGTTCGGGGAAATTTGAGCGAAATCAATTCTTTCACCACGTCCGGTTAGATAAAAATATGAAGTTTTCGAACCCATCGAGCTTTATGGCCAGCGAGAAGAGCACGATTGAAGAAGCATGGCCGGGCGACGTAATAGGCCTTTACGATAGCGGAAGTTTTAAGATCGGCGATACCCTTACCGAGGGGGAAAAAATGCAATTCAAAGGAATCCCCAGCTTCTCGCCCGAAATATTTAGGGAGTTGGAAAACCGCGACCCGATGAAAACCAAGCAACTGGAGAAGGGTGTTCGACAACTTACCGACGAAGGTGTGGCTCAGTTATTCATACATGAGTTGGGTAACAAAAAAATTATTGGTACGGTCGGAGAGCTCCAATTTGACGTTATCAAATACCGCCTGGAGCATGAATACGGAGCAAAGTGCGAATTCCGACCCTTAAATTTTCATAAAGCTTGCTGGATAACGAGCGATAATCCCGAAAAAATGAATGAATTTGTACGGATAAAATCGAATGAGATGGTAAAGGATAAGGACAATAACTGGGTTTACCTCGCTCCAAGTGCGTGGCTATTGAACTTAGAGCGGCAAAATTTTCCTGAGATCACCTTCCATACCACTTCCGAATTCAAACAAGAAATGGTTTCCTAATGATTCCTCGTTCAAAAAACAAAACGCAATTTTCAAATATGAGATTTCGACTCTCGATCCTGATTCTCCTGCTATCTACATCCGTTTCCTTTGCCCAAAAAGGAGCGAAGAACCCATACCAGTTTACGATCACAAACTTAAAAGACACTGTGGTGTATCTGGCCAACTATTATGGCGAACGCTTGTATTATGCCGATACGGCTTACGCCGATGCAAAGGGTCAATTTTCATTTAAGCGGGTAGAATCTAAGAATGAGGGGAAATATGCGGTAGTAATTCCCGGGCCGAAATACTTCGAAATGATCGTTGCGGACGGAGAAGACATCGAGATTCATTCGGACACCACCGACCTGGTGAAGAATCTTAAGGTTATAAAGTCTGCCAACAATAAGCTTATTTACGACTACGTCAACTTCCTGACAGAACGAAGGAAAGAGCGAGAAGTACTCATCAAGAAGCTGGAAGAAAGCGAAGGCCAGCCCGATGTGACGGCTGCTATAAAAACAGAGTACAATGTACTGAATGACAAGGTTACGGCATATCAAAAGCAAATAGTAATTGACAACCCAACGCTTTTTGCCGCAAAAGAGATAAGGATGGGTGTCGATCCGGCTCCACCCGCTGAATTGCTCGAAGATCGCACGGCCGCATACAATTGGTACCGCAAGCATTATTGGGATTACATCGACCTGCAAGACGATCGGATAGTGCGCACCCCCGTGTTTCATACCAAGCTGGATAATTTCCTGAATAAAACGCTGATACAAGACCCCGACACCATCACGCAAGCACTCGACGAGCTTATCGGGCAGCTTAATCCTAAATCTGAAGTGTTCAAATATACGGTACACTATTCTACCTATACTTACGAGACATCGAAGATTATGGGAATGGACAAGGTGTTTGTGCATCTTGTAGATAAGTGGTATAAATCGGGGAAAGCCTTTTGGCTCGATTCAGAAAAGACCAAATCGATTGTCGACAAAGCAGATGAGAAGCGCTACACTCTTATCGGATTGAAAGCTCCTGAATTGATCCTTATGGACTCAAGCGGGACGTGGATTGGATCGCAGCGCGACCTGAAAACGAAGTACTTGGTATTGTATTTCTACGACCCCGACTGCGGCCACTGCAAGAAGGATACCCCAAAGCTGGTTGAATTTTACAAGAATTACCCGCATGGCGATCTTTCCATAATGGCCGTAAGTTCCAACCGCGATCAAAAATGGCTTGATTTTATCAAGAAGAATGAGATGTCGTTCTACAATGTCACCATTCCCGATAGGGCCTACAACGATGCGGACTACGCCACAGACTTGATACGAACGCGAACAACGACTTATGAAAGTCTAAAATACCAAGAATCGTTTGACGTACAAACTACACCCAAAATCATCATTCTGGATGAAAACCGCATTATAAGAGCCAAGGATATAGCGGTAGAACAAGTCGGCACGATAATTAATCGCCTGGAAGGTCGACCAGACCCAGTGAAGCCTGAAGAAATTGAAATGGGGAAAGAGTAGCTTCGAGAGCGGTGTTTACTTTTTTCGGGTTTGCACTTCGATAGCTTCGATCCCCGTTTTTCCTTCTGTTTTTTGGTAAGTCACCAAGTCGTTGTTTCTGATTTCGTCGATTAAGCCGGCTACAGGAACATATATTTCTTCGTTTGTTTCTTCATCGATGATGAATCCGTAAAGCTTTTCGTCCAGATAGAATTTCACTTTACCTTTTCTTGTTTCTGCCGACATGCCTAATCCTTCTTGCGCTTAAAATCCTGGATGGTCTCGCTATTCCAGGTAAACTCAGAAATCGAGCGGCCATTTTTGAAATAATAATTACCCGCTTTATCCACCACTTTCTTGTATTCATCACCACGATTACCTTTCACTACAATCCGCGATATGATCACCTTGTTGCCGAGTGTGGAGCTCTCTTCGGTAACGCCTTGCGGGTAATGGTCGGCAAGCTCGGTGCGGTAATAGTCGGTGTAGGCGCGTGGTTCACCAACATGTAATTCGCCATATTTCTTCCTAAAGGTTTCTCTCCTATCGGCGGCCAATTTTTGATTATCGGCAAGCGCATTTGAATAAATTTCGCGTTGGCGATTAATTTCTGCCGCGTTATCAGCTACGCGTCCTTGCGATTTTTCGCGTTGGCGAGTTTGCGCAGATTCCGCACCTTTTGCGTTCTCCTGTGCCGTAGCGCGCAAATCTTCGTCGCGCGAGGTAGCGCGTTCGCGGACGGTTTGCATTAGTTCTGCTTTTTGGCTCTCAATATCTTTCGCGTTTTCGCTTCTCTGAGCGTTAACGCGCCTGGAGTAAGCTTTGCGGTCGGCTTCACTAGTCGTTGCATTCGCATAGGCTTCCGAACTCTCCGTACCGTCGCGCTTCTGAACGTTGCGCATAGCTTCCAATTGCCGATCGTATAAAGCTCGCTCTCTGGCAATGCGTTCCAACTGCTCCTGCGAGCGAGCGGCGTTCATATCTTGATGCATCTCCGATTGGAGCAAGACTTCTCCGTAACGTTCGCGCCTTCTAATTTGGTTTGTCTCGCCGCTCATCATTTGATCCTGCTGCACGTTCGCCTTATTCTGAACCGTTGCCTTTCGCCTCGCTTCTACCCGATCGATGGCTTCTTTAAATTGATCAGCGCCACTCAATCGGTAATAATCGAGGCTTCGATCGGCATCGCTTCTCGATTGCTCCGATGCATCGGTTAGGGCTTCGACCATGGCTTGATTAGCCGCCTTTTCTTTTTTAATACGCTCATACCGCTCGCGTTCTTGTGCTTCGCGTGCTTCGCGCATAAACTGCTCAGCCTGGCGTTCCGAATCCGTATTTACCCGACTCTGTACTTCTGTTTGCTCCTTTCGGTTGCGCTCAGCTTCGAGCTTGGCTGCTGCCATGCGTTCACGCTCCAGCTCCGCAGTTTCTTTTTCCTTTATCAATAGCTCAATACGCTCGATTTGACTAAGTGGGTAAAGTTCGTCGGGTTTGATTTCAGAAGCTTCCAAATAAGAAGCTATGGCATCGTCATAAGCCAACTTTGAGAGCATATCGTCGGCTATTCCAATGGCATCGCGATAAGCACGATCCGTTTCATTTTGACTTTGGGCCAATTCATTGAGTCTATTCTTTTCCAGCATTAAATCGATCTCGTCGATTCTCTTTGCCGGATACTTTTCGGATGGCAGAATCTCCTGCGCATCCGCGTATTTCAATTTGGCCATTTCCAAGCTTTGATTGTCAAATAGCTGATCGGCGGCTTTGATCACTGCTTCATACTGATCTTTAGCTTCCCTTCCGGCATTGAGCTTGTCTAACTCGGCTTGAACCTTGTCCAGCCGCTCTTGGGCGATTTCACTTTCAGGGACTAAGGCGAGTGCTTCGCTGTAAACCATTTGAGCTTCATCAAACTTATTCTTCGCGAAAAGACCGTCGCCTTGTTCGATGAGCTTATTGAGAGCTCCTTCTTTTTTGAGACGCTCGGCTAGCGCTTCTGCTTCCGAAATTTGAATTATGGTGTTGTCGATCTTGGCAATTTGATCTTTTGGATATTGTTCGGTCGATCTGAGCGAAAGTGCGAATTCATACTCCGATTTAGCTGATTCCCAATCTTCTTTTCCAAAAGCCTTGTCAGCCGTTTTTATGGCATCAGCGTAAGCTTCATTATTGGCTTCCGATTCGAGCATTGCCTGGAGTGCCGCATTGGCCGAATCGATTTTAGCTTGGATATCGCTTCGCGACGGATCCATATCGAGGGCTTCGCTGTATTTGGCTATTCCTTTTTCGAATGTGTTGGCATTCACCAATTGATCGCCTTCTAGCAAGAGCGCGACAATCCTTGCTGCTCTGGCTTGTGCTTCCGCTTCGGCGGCATCGGCAGCTTCTGTGGCTATCTGTTCATCGATAAGTCCAATTTGCTTTTGGGGATATGGCTCTAAAGACTTTAAGGCTAAGGCAGCGGTGTACGAATCGCGGGCGGAAGACCATTGTTTTGCTTTAAACGCTTTATCGGCTTCGGCTAAAACTTGGGCAAACTGGCCGTCTAAATCGGCTGAAGCCAAGGCATCGTCGTACTGTTTTTGAGTATGGGTAAGCTTAGTCTGCGTGGGAGCATTATCGGGCTTGATAATCAATGCGGCTTCATATTTTTTGATCGCCTCATCGAAGACAGAAGCCGCTCGCCTGGCATCTCCTTCTGCAACGAGCGCCAGAAACTCCGCATCTTGGGCTGCCTGATCGGCCTTTACAGCTGCTTCACGCTCACGTTCTTGCAAGGTCAGTTCTATAAGTTCGAGTTGATCTTGTGGATATTTTTCGCCTTTTTTAACTCCAAGTGCTGCAATGTAATTGGTTTTGGCTTCGGCCAAATTATCAGCCACCATTTGCGTATCGGCATCGTCGATGAATGCTTGGTACTGTGAGTTGACAGCCTGATTGGAATCAAATTCTTTCTTCCTAGCTTCTGCTTTCGCCAATGCTGCGGCGGCATCCGCATTTTTTGGTTTTAACCCTACGGCAATGGTAAATTGACTCACCGCTTGATTGAAATTTTCTCCTTCCATACCAGCGTTGCCGGCGGTCATAGCATCGGTAAATGCTTTTTCAGTGGCTTCTGCATCGGCTCGCTGAGCGAGCAGGTTGTTTATCTTGGTAATTTGATCGAGCGGGTAGGTTTTATCTGCAAGAATTGTTCGTGCTTCTTCATAACTCGCCTTAGCTTCGGGCAGTTTATCGGCTTCAAACAGTGCATCGGCAGCGCTTACAGTAGCATCGTATAAGGCTAGCTTTTCGGCTTCCGCCTCTTTCTCGCCGCCCAATCGTCTCGCTTCTTCGAGTTTGGCCTTGGCCGTTTGGTCCGAAGGAATGAGTTCTACTGCTGTCGCGAAAGCCTTTTCTGCGTTGACGTATTCCGTTTTGACCATTGCGTCATTGCCCTTTTTCATAGCGGCGTCGAAGGCTTGCTTATTGGCGGCAGCATCGGCTTTGGCTTTAATTCGCGCCTGTGTTTCTATTACCCTTTCGGATGCATAGGTATTCTCTGGAATCAACTTAGCCGCATCGCTGTAGGCAGCTAGAGCCAATTCATAGCTTTCCTTATTAAAATCGGCATCCGCTTTTGCGATAAGCGCGTCGAAGGTCTGCTGGAGCGCTGCTATCTCTTCGGCTCTTTTTACGGCATTGCGTGCTTCTTCAAGTTTGCGCAGGGCTTCCTTATTATCGGGGAAAATTTTGAGTGCGTCTTGATAGGGCGCGATAGCGCCTTTGAAGTCTTCCTTAGCAACGAGCTCATCGGCTTTGGTGATTAAAGTGTTGAATTGCTGTTGTTTAGCCATATTGGCTTCACGGTCTTTTTTAATGCGGTTTGCTTCCGCCAATTGGTCTTTTGGATACTTTTCCAGTGGCTTTATACCCGAAGCTATGGTGTATTTCTCGATTGCTTGATCGAAGTCTTCGGCGCGCATAAAGCTATCGGCCGCATCGAGCGCTTCGTTGTACTTCGCATCTTTTTCCTGGGCTGCTTTTTGGGCAGTTAGCTTAGTTTGTGCATTTGCGAGTTTTGTTTCAACAGCGGCATTTCCCGGTATCAGCGCTATGGCTTGTTGGTAATTGTTTACAGCTCCTTCATAATTCTCTTTGGTCACAGCAGCATCGCCATCTTTAACAAATTGATCAAACTTAGCTTGTTTTGCTGCTTCTTCCTTACCCGCTGCCGAGGCTTCTTTATCGAGCTCCTTCTGCCTTTTTTCCACATCGCGCATAAAGGCGATGATCTCCGTTTTTACTTTATTGGTATAGATAAAATCCCAAACTAAATCTGCCAGAGCAGGGTCATAAGAAGCCTTACCGATCGGTTGGTTAAACACGCTCAAATCGGCATCTTTCATGGCCGGCGTAATGGCGAACATGCTCATATCGGTAGGCATTATAATGCCCGCACCGATTATTTCGCCGGGCACGTTGCGCGAATCTACTTGCAAGCTCCGCTTTACAAAGCCATCTTTCTCGAATACAAACTCGTAGGAACTTCCGCAATCGAGGTAAAACTCGTACTTGCCATTTGCCCGCGTAGTGAATGAATCATGGCTCGCACCATCCTTTTTTACCGTTACCTTCACGCCTTCAATCTTGGAGGAAGTAATGGCGTCGGATACGATGCCGTGGACGTTCAAGTCGTCTTGAGCCGATAAGGTTGAAGCACTCAGCGAGAGCGCTGCAAAAGCAAAAGCAACAAAACGTACCGTTTTATTCAAATTCAGATAAAAATAAGATTGGGCAATGGGCATGTGGCGCAAATATCGCAGAAATATTTTGATGCACTCCTATTAACGCACATACCATTGAACGCATGAATGTTGACTTAAGTTATTGGGAAAAGAAACACTTTTGGAATAATTGTGACATTGCCATCATAGGCTCTGGAATTATGGGACTTACAGCTTCCATTTTCATCAAACGTTTAAATCCTTCGGCTCGCGTGGTGATTATAGAGCGCGGGGCTCTGCCGGCTGGTGCGAGCACGCGCAATGCTGGTTTCGCATGTTTTGGTAGCGCTGGCGAAATTCTCGACGATCTCAAATCGCAATCTGAAGCCGCTGTCTTCAATTTGGTTAAGCGGCGATTTGCAGGCCTGGCCGCCCTGCGCCACTTACTGGGCGATACGCTGATAGATTATAAGCAATGTGGTGGTTTCGAGATATTTACAGACGACGAAATGGAGCATTACGAACATGTATTAGGCAGCTTGAGTTACCTCAATGCAGAAATGGTTCAGGCAATCGGTCGGCAATGCTTTTGGGATGAGTCAAGCCGTGTAAAAGATTTTGGTTTAAGTGGGATCACTTCCATGGTCGTAAATCGGGAGGAAGGTATAATCGACACCGGCTTAATGATGCGTAGCTTGCTTCAAAAAGCACGCGTAGAAGGGGTTGAAATTTACAATGGAGTAGAAGTATTATCGGTAGATCCGGCAGGCTATATCAGCACCAGCTTAGGTGAGTTGAAAGCCGGCTTTACAGTGGTGGCTACCAATGGCTTGGCAAAGCAGCTTCTCCCCGATCTAGATGTCAAACCTTGCAGGGGTCAAGTATTGATAACCAAACCAATACCTGGGCTAAACTTTGAAGCTTGCTTTCATCATGATCGGGGTTATAATTACTTCCGAACCGTAGATGGAAGGATTCTGCTTGGGGGTGGCCGTCAAACAAACCCTTCGGCCGAAGAGACCGATGAAATGAAAACCACTGTCGAAATTCAGGAATACCTGGATAAATTGCTTGCAAATTACATTCTTAAGGGCCAATCATACGAAATTGATATGCGTTGGAGCGGTATTATGGGTATGGGCGATAGCAAGCAAGTAATTGTAGAGCAGCTCAGCCCAAAATTGGGAGTAGCGGTTCGCTTCGGTGGAATGGGCGTAGCGCTGGGAACCCAGATTGGAAAAGAGGTAGCCGAGTGGACTCGATAGACTCTGTAATCTAATCGGGAGATTGTGCATGTTGCGCTCCCTATTAAATGCCCTGATTACTCTGATGCGCGAAGAATAAGACGGTTTGGCAAAGCCTTTATTTCCTGCTCATTCATCATCATCGTTCGGAATTCTCCCTTGATGTACATTTCAGCCTGATCATTGTAATGTGAGCTGAGCATACTACCGCTGTTGCCAGTTGGCAGAATCGTTATAGCGTGCTCCACATCGGCGAAGTCAATAATGATGCGCATAGCCGGGCCAAAAGTCACATCGTTTTTAAGATTGGGGTTGAAGGTGAAACCAGCATTATTGACTGTTTCGTTGCCTCCCGGACTGGGGAAGGGACCAACATTGAAGAAATTGTCGATGATTTTCAACTTCCCCATAGGGTGCGGGTGCGTGGTGGAATGTACTTTCGACCAGCGCCATTCTTCCATATCGCTTCCGAAACGGGCATCCAATTCGAACACACTTTCCTTGAAAGCTTCCGCAAAGAGATCGCGCCTTCGCTCTTTAAACAGCGGCGTTGTAAGATCGTCCCACCAAGGAGAGTTAGGATTTCGGATCAACTTTGGGTAAGTGCGTTGTAGCATATGGGTATGCAAAAGCATCTCAAACAGGTCGTCGTCGAGTTCGTCGGAGAAGGTACGCTCCAAAATGTGAAAAAGCACCAAGTAATAAAGGGTGGGCTCCTGATCGCGCAGCTTATGAGAACCATCCCAATTGGCGAGTTTTTCGAGCGCTTGGATTTCCAGCTCGTTTAAGGTTTCGTTCGAAAGTTTAATTGCTGCGGCTATTTCGTGCGCCACTTCAGCCTCCGTAATCGAAACATTATCGAGCACCACTGCGGCCATGCTATCTACGGTAGCGGCGCGCATGCCGTTTAAAAGCGACGAAATTCGTTCATAGCGGGTTTGGGGAGCATAATATCCTGGATATATGGCCAATGTGTCCACCTTTCGAGATTCATTGGCTGTAACCAGAAAGCCTTCTTCGGGGTTTTGCCTGGATGGGTTTTGGTCGAACGCATAAAAACCCAAATACTCGTCGAGCCCATTCGAGCCATTTAGAAATTGCTTGCCCGAGTTTTCTGGTTTCCGAATCGGGAGCTTCGCAGCTCCCCACCAGGCGATATTGCCCGATGCATCGCCGTAACCCACATTCAACCCGGGTGCGTTTATCATGGCAACGCCTTCTTTAAAACGTTTTAAATTTGGTGCGTTGTTCGTGATCCAAAAGGCTTCGAGCAAATTGTTCTCGAGCTGCAAATAGGTCCAGTACATACTCACCGGATTGGAAAAATTCTCTGGGAGAATATGATTGACAATTGGCCCGTGAATCGTTTCTAAGAAGGTAATTACCGTGTCTGCGCTACCTTTTATCCGAATGGTATCGCGGTAAAACTGCACAGCTCTCCGCAAAGAATCATTGTAGAGCGTATATTTTGAATCATTGCTTATGAATTTCTCAACGAAAAAATCGGAATCATCATTTTCAAGCATGGTAAGACCCCATGCATGGTTGCGGGTGTGACCCACAAGCGCGAATGGAATGCCTGCTAAATAATGCCCATAAATACCAAACCCTGGATACTCCAGATGCGCTTCGTAAAATACCGATGGGGAGCTGTATTTGATGTGGGTATCATTGGCAAAAAGAACCTTACCAGAGAGTGTTTTTGCAGGAGCTACCATCCAATTATTGCTGCCTTGAAACACAGGCACTGGCAATTGATCGAGCGCGTTTGGATAAATTAACCCCGTGGATGACAACGCGGCAGAATTGACTGCTGAAGAATCGCTCGACACAGTGTCCACTGCATTGTTTTGCCAAGCAAGATCAAAATCGGCCATATAAGCTGGCGAAAGGGAGTTGCGCATCTTTTGCACCAGCGGATCGGTGCGCAAGGCAAAGGCGAAACTATAAGCCATATAGCCAGAAATAGCATATATGTCTTCAACGGTGTAAGGCTCTGCTTTAATACCCGCCAATGAGAACTCAAGGGGCGCCCTCCCTTCGGCGATATAATGGTTGATACCTGCAAGATAGGCGCTGCAAATCCGCTTTACTTCATTGGGCAGACTGTCGAATTTAGCGGCATCAGCAGCTGCCTTGCGGTGGGTGCCTATGGTTCGAAAAAGAATATCAGCTTCGAGTAGGTCCTTACCAAAAATTTCGGCGAGTCTTCCCTTGCCCACTCTGCGCATTACTTCCATTTGGAAGAGGCGATCCTGAGCGTGCAAATATCCAAATGCATAATAGGTGTCTTCGGCATTGCGGCCATAAATGTGGGGGACACCAAATTCGTCGAAATACACTTCTACATTCTTAGTGATACCTGGCAGGGTGAGTTCCCCGCGGAGCTGCGGTCTATGGCCTTGAAGCCAAACCCAGGCCGATAGTATAAGGACTGGTATTATTACCAGCGTGATTCGTAAAGCTTTCTTCATCAATCGTCGGCTTTAGAGCCTTGCAGGGCACAAAGAAATTGAATTTTTTTGAGCTCGGTTCCCCAATACGCAAAAGGCTGGTAATCAATTTGACTTTAGTTATAAATCGCCATCATGGCTAAACGGGAGCACTCAAGGATGCTCAGCCTTCCGTGGCAATCGCCGGGCGGTATCCGAGAGTTCGTTCTCCTTCATCGATAAATTCTTCGGTCTCTTCTTCATCGCCAATCTCACTCTCCTCGATCTCGTCTTCTTGTATTGCCTTTTCCTTTTCGTCCAATTTAAACTTGGCATAGAGTGGCAAATGGTCGCTTCCCACCTGACCTAAGGTGTGAAATTCCATCATCACAACTTCGGGCGAGTGGAAGAATAGGTCGATTGGGAAGCGTAAAAATCGATATTTGGCATGGAAAGTAGATACGAAACCATGGCCTATGCGGGGGTCGATCAATTGCGAATTGCGCTTGAAGAGCTTGGATGATCGCGACCACGCAACATTGTTAAAGTCGCCTACTACAGCAACTGGCACTTTAGACTCTTTTACTTTTTTAGCCGCTACCATTAATTCCCCATCACGCTCCTTTGAGGTAGCTTCTTCCGTAGGACTTGGTGGTGGTGGGTGCAGGCAAAATATGCGGATCAAATCGCCGTCGGGTGTTTCCACGTCTACTTCAATACAGGGGATATCGTGGGAAATGAGCTGGTGAACCACCTTCTTTCGCAAGGGCAACTTTGAATACAAATGCATGCCATAAGTGTTTTCCTGAGGCACTTTTACATAATGAGCGTAGCTGTTTTCAAGCGGCTTTAGAGCGTTTTCCCAAGCCTTGTTTGATTCCAT
>JBBQFC010000051.1:0-24621 GCA_038321615.1 Flavobacteriales bacterium
GCCGCAGGTGAGCAAAGGAACTTTTATTGGAAAAAATCGGGTAGCAATTACTTTATTACCTGGGCGGATGGCAGGCCGGGAGTAGTTGGGAATTATGCTATTTACGCCCAAAAGTTTACTACAAATGGAGTTATTCTTTGGGAAGAAAACGGTGTGCAGGCGGCAAATTTAAGCACCTATATCCCCAATCCGGAATTTGACCTTGATGAAAACAATACGATGTGCATTACACATAAAGCCGGTAGCGGATTTATGGCTCAGAAAGTCACCACCGATGGCAACTTGGTTTGGGATTTCGCAGGTGTCATGGCACTAACAAATGCGTATGCGCCTTTTTACTCTGATTTCAATATGGTTTATACTGGAGGAAAGTTCCTGATGGTAAGTGCACGTGCTGTGACTTCAGGCGGTGCCGATAACATTTATATCTCGAAAGTGACTCTACCGGCAGTCCAGGTAAGCGAAACGGTGACAGCATGCAATGAATACAACGCTTACGATCAGACTTTCGATCAAAGTGATACGTATATCATCGACCTTGAGGACACCGTTGTAACTTTGGTTTTGACCATTGTGCAAAGCATTGCAGAAATATCCCTGGAGGGTAGCACCTTGGTTTCGACTTATGACGGAGAGTTCCGTTGGATAGATTGCAACACAGGCGAATTTATCGAAGGCGCCACCGGACCAACTTATATGGTGACCGAAAATGGAAGTTACGCTCTGGAAATCACCAATGGAGACTGTGTTTCCCTTTCGGAATGTGCGGAAGTTATTATCACGGCGACGGACGAAAAGTCTGATGCTTATTTCCAGCTATACCTAAATCCAGGAACTGGTGTTTTCAATCTGGAATTTCAGGGAAATGAAAATCCAACATCAATCTGGGTAATGGATAATATGGGCAGAATCGTACATCGAGAGCGATTGAATTCATCTGAAATTTATCACACCGTTGATTTGAGTTCAATAGTAAAAGGCACCTATTTTATTCGGATTGAATTTGAAAAAGACCGTTTTGCAACCACAAAATGGATAAAGCTCTAACCAAAGCTTTCGCTTATTTTAAATTCGAAACCCCGGTGAAAGCCGGGGTTTGTTTTTGTTTGACAAAATAATACGATTTTTCGGAAATATACCACTGCAATCAAATTCCTGTCTCGTCGATTGACTCGTTGGGTTGTATGGAGATGCCATTGAATTTGCTTCGGGTCATCATCTCAACTGTTCCCTACTTCGCTCGATCGCCGACGCTCGATGACCTCCACTCAGAGACCGTCGCTCAGCAAGTTCCTTATGCCTTTCCAGTTTCTACACCATTTCGCGCAGAACAAGCAGAGACTGTCCTATTTCTTTCGAAAAGTTGTTCCGAAACTACTGTCGTAGTTGATGTAATAATCTTCTTTCGACTTGAGATTTGATACGTCGACGCGCTGGTCGTAACCCGTTTCGACCACGTTGCCGTATTTATCGAAAATCTCGTATTTGGTAGGTTTTGAGAACACCACTTCGTTCTCAACTTTTTTGGCATCGAATAGCACTTTTTCGACACTCGGAGCATAACTTACTTCCGAACTATAACGGGGTTTGGATGTGTAATCTACTTGCTTTACACGCACGCGATTCTCACCGCTGTAAGGAGCTAATTCAAATTTATACGTGTGAGCTCCTACTGTGCCAATACCATCTATTTCGCCTGCTTTCACCCATTTGTTCCAGCGGTACTGCTCTACGATATAGGGCAGGGAACCACTTTCTCCTTCCGTTTTCCAAGAGAGGGTATTTTTATTTACCGCGATGTCGGTTGCTTTGAAAGTGCTGTAGGGCTTTATAGCATCGGGGTTTAAAATTTGCGGGGTACAGCCCGCTTTATGACGAACTAATATTTCAATATCAGTGCCCGGCTTAATGCCGAGTATAGAGAAATCGATGGCAAAAGCGCTGCTATTGAGTTCGTCGCGGGTGAGTTGGCCGTTTACATACACTTCATACGCGCAAAAACCCACCCCATCGCTCGAAAAGGGGTTTTTTACATAAATGTCTTTACCTTGGTATATGCCATTGAAAACCAAGGACTCAGCTTGAGAAGCGGTGCCTACGCTCAGGAAGAAGAGCAGGCTTATCAGTGGGGTAAAATTTCGAATCATGCGTTTAAGATGCGATAAAGTAGTAGGTAAAGTTATAAATTCCCATTAGATATACGATTATCGCTTTGGGGAGTGTGGTAGCGAATACTGTTTACCAAATCGATAAGTTGACGAAGTTCGCTCTGATTGTAGCTCACCAAAGGGTCGCTTTCTAGCGTATAGTGCGTGCCGTTGAGAAGGAGTGAAGCAAATAAGTGGTGGTAGGACTCGCTTCCGTCGGGAAGGCTCGATTTGTATGCTAAAATCCGCTCGTTGTCAACAACGTACTCGATCTGAAAAATTCCAGATTCGATTTCCTCTTTTTTGCTCACGCAAGTTGTACTATCTTCCATTACAAAGAGGCTTAGTCCGCGCTCGTCTTGCAGTTCCATTCTCCCGAAAGTGTCATTTGGCCTTGCGGATAGCCCTGGAAACTGACCGTCGTCGGTAAATGCCGCCAACGGGAAAGAGGCGTGATTGAATGGAACGAAAAATTCGGGTTCCGGAATACTGTTCCGTGAATCGTCACCGGTAAAGCTACCGCATGACAGCCATATGATGCTTATCCCCAAGAGTGCTAAGATTCTCATATAGCAAGTTTTAGGTGTTTAACGCAGGGATTCAAATTCGGTTACATGGCCGCTTTCGGAGCCCTTCCGGTAAAGCTCAATGAATAATGTAATTTTGGCGGTATGAATCTCGATCTCTCTGGAAAAAATGCCTTGGTGTGTGGGAGTACGCAAGGTATCGGCTATGCGGCTGCGGTAGAATTGGCTCGCCTCGGCGCGCGGCTGGTACTATGCGCTCGCAATGAAACGAAGCTACAGGAAGTTTGTCTCGAGTTGGAGGCAATCAATCCCATTGGTCACTCATATATCTGCGCCGATTTTTCCGAGCCCAGAGCGCTGGAAGCTAAATTAGGCAAGGATTTGAGCGGTGTCGCTATCCATATTTTGGTAAATAATACGGGTGGCCCACCTCCCGGAAAAGCAATCGAATCCGACATTACAGCTTTTCAGGCTGCCTTTGAAATGCATTTGCTCTGCAACCATTTGTTGGTGCAAGCATGCCTTCCTGGTATGCGCGACGCTGGTTACGGCAGGATAATCAATGTTATATCTACATCGGTAAAGCAGCCCTTGCCAAACCTGGGGGTGTCAAACACCATTCGCGGGGCAGTGGCCAATTGGGCAAAAACGTTATCTATGGAGCTTGGTCCGATGGGTATTACCGTGAACAATGTATTGCCGGGAGCTACTGAAACCGGCCGTTTGGAGGCCATTGCTTCGCGAAAAGCCAAGGCTCAGGGTACCGATGTGGAAACAGAACTGGCCAGAATGGCCGAAGAGGTTCCCCTCAAGCGTTTGGCTAAAGCCGAAGAAATTGCGGCGGGTATTGCTTTTTTAGCAAGTCCGGCTGCCGGGTACATCAATGGAATTAACTTACCGATTGACGGCGGACGAACGGGTAGCCTTTAAGCTTGATTTTCCAGGAGCTTAAACCCTTTGCCGTGGATATTGATGATCTCAATATGTCCATCGTTTCGCAAATGCTTGCGCAACTTCGCGATGTAAACGTCCATGCTTCTACCGTTGAAATAGTTATCGTCGCCCCAAATGGCGTTGAGCGCATAATTACGCTCGAGCACACCATTTTTATTGATACAAAGTAGATGCAATAACTCGTTTTCCTTCGTGGTGAGCTTCGTTTCTTCGTCCTCTATCTTAAGGAGTTGTCGGTCGTAATCGAACACAAACTCACCAATACTGAAAACCCTCGGGTCATCGGGTTCAAATTGATTGTTGTCGCTGCGGCGCAATATCGCCGTTATGCGCATCAAGAGTTCTTCCATAGAGAAAGGCTTCGTGATGTAATCGTCGGCACCCAGGCTGAAGCCTTGGAGGGTATCTTCCTTCATCGATTTCGCGGTGAGGAAGATAAGCGGTATCTTCTTGTTAATGGTACGAATCTCTTTGGCTACCGTGAAGCCATCTTTTACTGGCATCATCACGTCGAGAATCACAAAGTCGAACTGCTGTTTCGAAAAAGTCTTGAAAGCTTTGTCTCCATCGGTGCAGAGCACCGTTTCAAAATCTTTGGCTTCGAGGAAATCTTTGAGCAAGGTGCCGAGATTCGGGTCGTCTTCGGCTAGGAGAATACGTACTTTAGACATCATAATCGTATGGTAGTTCTACAGAAAAGGTACTGCCCTTTCCAAATTCACTTACTACAGAAATAGTGCCATGATGTTTTGCCACGATGGCTTTTACATAGCTAAGGCCAAGGCCGAAGCCTTTGGTATTGTGCACATTCCCAGTGGGGACGCGGTAAAGTTTTTCGAAAATCCTTTTTTGGTCGTCTTTTTTAATGCCTAAGCCCTTGTCGGAAACCGATATGGTTATGGCAGCCTCGCTCGAATGGGTGGAAACCAAAATTTCGGGATTCTCGGGACTGTATTTTATCGCATTGTCAACGAGGTTGATCACCAAATTGGTAAGGTGAATTTCATCGCCTATTACTTCTTCATTCTCTGCTTGGAGCTGCATCTGAATGCGGCCTCCACGATTTTCGGCCTGAATAGCTAAATTTTGAACAGCTTTGGTAATGATGCGGTGAATTTGAACATCGTCGCGGTTGAGGTCCACCTTATCGCGGTCGAGGACGGCACTGCGGAGTACGTTGTCAACCAACACGGCGAGACGTTTATTCTCATCCTGAATCATACCCACGTAGTGTTTCCTTTTTTCGTCGGTGGCTATCATCGACGGATCATGAAGGGCTTGGCAGGCTAAGGAGATAGTGGCTATTGGAGTTTTAAGCTCGTGGGTCATGTTATTGATGAAATCGTTTTTGATTTCCGAGACTTTCTTTTGGCGCAATATGGTGCGAATGGTGTAGGTAAAGGCCAAGACGATGGCCAACATAAAGAGAAAGGACGACCCCAACAGGGGCAAGAGTGTGCTCAACAAGTAGCTATCTTGCTCTGGAAACCATATGTGGAGAAAGGTGGTAGGGTTGAGGTAATCGTTTGGCAAAAGCCGAAATTTATATCCAGCTCCTATAAGCTGTGGCTGCCAGCCTTCGCTGCGCTCGGGAATCAATTCTGGGCGGTCGAGGTCGTCGAAAATCCCAAAATGGTAAGGCGTTTGAATCCCGCTCAGCTCTCGCAGCGATTTATCGAGCATAGAGTCTACTTGCGTTACGCGGTAATGCGTTAGGTAATTGGAGCCAATTTCCTTGGTCGAAAGATCAAAGATGAGGCGGGCTATTTCTTCGGATTGATCCTTGCTGAAGGGGTAGTTTTTCTGGAGTTCCGATTCAAATTTAGCCTTGTCGGCCAGGTACTCGGCTTCCAGTATTTCTAAGTTTGGCGCTTCTTCTCGAGCGTGAACATTGTTGCTTACAAAGGTCGGTTTGATATCGGGAAAAATAGGTGAAGTATCGTTTTCAGCACCTCGCGCGATGAATTCATTGTGCAAAGTTGCCCGTATACTGTCGTATTCTACAAGAAGTTGCCCGAAATCGTGTTTCTTCATACGGTACATCTTCTCTTCGTATTCCAGCGTTTCATTTACGCTGGCCAGCGCCATTTTTACATTTCGGCGAAATTGGGCGTCGCGAAGCTCTATGGAGTTTTTAATCCAATAGATTTGGATGGCGATCAACCCAATGAGGGAAAGGCTAATAAAGCCGATGAGTACAGGGATAAATGTTTTATTCAAGTCATGCAAATGTACCCACTTTGGAGGGTGTCTTTGTGCGGTAGGTCAGTTGACTTAACCTTATTTAACACTGTCTTTATCTCGATTTAATGCGGGGTAACGATTGTCGTTGTACCTTTCGGTCGTAAGATTTGGTTTGAGAACACCTCAAACGCGATTCAAAAAGAGAGCCTCACGAGGCTCTCTTTTTCATTTTGCGATGTGGGTTAAATCCCGACCTTCACACCCATGGAAACCATACTCAACTTTATCGATGGCGATTTTCGATCGGCTCTGGATAACAGCTGGATAGAGAACTATGAGCCACGTATTGGGGAAGTGTATGGTCGGATTCCCGCGAGCAAGGATGGAGATGTTTCACTGGCTTATCGCGCAGCGGAGCAAGCATTTCCGGCATGGTCGGGTGCTTCTGCACAGTTTCGAAGCACCTGTTTGTTTCAATTGGCGGAGGCCATAAGGTCGGAATCGGAAGTTTTCGCCAAAGCTGAATCGCGCGATAATGGAAAGCCGTTGAGCTTAGCGCGAACCGTAGATATACCGCGCGCCATCAGCAATTTCGAGTTTTTTGCTGCGGCTGCCACACAGTTTTCCAGCGAAAGTCACTATACCGAAGGATTGGGAATAAACTACACCCTCCGCCGACCTATTGGTGTGGTGGGTTGCATTTCTCCGTGGAATTTGCCGCTCTACCTTTTCACCTGGAAAATAGCGCCAGCATTGGCGGCAGGCAATACCGTGGTGGCCAAGCCATCGGAAATTACGCCTTTTACTGCGTATCTTTTGGCGAAAGCCGCGGCCAAAACCAATTTGCCAAAAGGGGTACTCAACATTATTCACGGTCTGGGGCCGGAGGTTGGCAACGCTATTTGCGTGCACCCGGGCATCAAGGCCATTTCATTTACGGGAGGTACGGCCACTGGTAAGGCCATTATTCAATCGGCTGGAAGTCGGTTTAAAAAATTATCGCTCGAATTGGGTGGTAAGAACCCCGTGCTGGTTTTTGCCGATTGCGATTTCGACAAGATGATTCGCACCACGGTAAGAAGCTCCTTTGCCAATCAAGGGCAAATCTGCCTTTGTGGAAGCAGAATTTTAGTGGAGCAGTCGATTTATGAGCAGTTTAAATCCGTTTTCGTCGAGAAAGTAAAAGCTATACAGGTCGGCGATCCGTCGCTTGAAACTACGCGTATGGGAGCCGTGGTGAGCGAAGGCCATATGGAGAAAATATTAGGGTATATCGATTTGGCAAAAGCCGAAGGAGGAAGAATTTTATGCGGCGGAAATAAGGTAAACTTACCTGCCCCGCTCGACAAAGGCTATTATGTAGCTCCGACAGTAATCGAAGGCTTGAAGCAAGATTGCCGCACGAACCAGGAAGAGATTTTTGGCCCCGTGGTTACCATCGAACCTTTTGAGAGTGAAGCGGATGCCGTACAAAAAGCCAATCATTCGCCTTATGGCCTGGCGGCCATGATTTGGACCGAAAACCTTAGCCGCGCCCACCGCGTTGCCGAGCAGGTGGAAGCGGGTATTGTTTGGGTAAATTGCTGGTTAGAGCGCGATCTGCGCACCCCTTTCGGCGGGGTGAAACAAAGTGGTATCGGCAGGGAAGGCGGAGCAGAGGCAATGCGTTTTTTCACCGAGCCCAAAAACGTTTGTATTCAATATGCCGATGGGAAGTAAATTTTCTGTGCTTCATTTGGCACTGCTCATCGCAGCTTTTTTCACCGCTCACAGTGGATTTGCGCAGTTTGAGGAATTTCTGCTCTTAGAAAAGCCTGGTAAAGGCAATCGAATTCGGTACTACGTGGGCGACGAGATTCTATTTAAACAATACGGCGATGAAACTTTCCATATCGGGCTTATCGTTCAGCTATCCGACAGTTCATTTTATGTGAACCAATTCACGGAAGTGCCCATTCGCACTGTTGAAGCGCTCGTCGATCGCTCGAAGGTAAGGGCCGTACGGGCTTTTTCGAAGGCCAGTTTTCTGGTGATTCCGGCGGTGCTATTAATATCTGCGGCCGACAATATATTTAACACGGGTTCTTCACCGGTAATCGGAGAAGATGCGCTTTATGTGGCTGGAGGCTTTTCGCTTCTTGGTGCTTCCGGATATCTTTACAGAGGGAAGCGTTACCGACTCAAAAATCGTTGGCGAATAATCGCGGTGCGCCATTAGCCGCCAAAAATTCCGACCTTGCCAGCCCAAAGATCATTGTTAGCCTTACTACCAACATGTTAAAGCAAAGTTTACATCAGAAACTATTACAAAAACTTTCGCCGCAGCAGATACAGCTGATGAAGCTACTCCAAGTGCCTACCATTGAGTTGGAACAGCGCATTAAGGAAGAAATCGAAACCAATCCGGCGCTCGAGGAAGGAAATGAGGAAAAGGAAGGCGACCAGGATGAAGACAATTTCGAAGAAAAAGAGAATGCAGAGACCGAGGAAGATTTCGATTTTTCCGATTATTTCGAAGATGATACTCCGGCCTATAAACTGAGTGTAAACAACAAAAGCAGCGACGATGAAGAGAAGTCCATGCCTTTTGTGTCGGGCACTACCTTTCGGGAATCAATGGTTTCGCAATTATCGCTTCGCAACGTAAATGAGCGCCAACAAATGCTGGCGAAAACGATCATTGGCAACTTAGATGACGACGGTTACCTGCGAAGGGAAATCGAAAATATTGCCGATGATTTGGCATTTTCGCAAAATATAATCGCGACCGACGAAGAGCTTTACGAAGCTTTGAGTTTCGTGCAAAAACTCGATCCTGCGGGGGTGGCAGCCCGCGATCTGCAAGAATGCCTACTGCTCCAACTTAAGCGGAAGGATTCCCATTACCCGGCTGTGCGCATAGCCACGGAAGTGATCAGTGAACACTTTGAATCGTTTACCCGCAAGCATTACGACCGCATTATCAAACGGCTCGACATCTCGGACGATGATCTGAAAGTGGCTATCGAAGAAATTGTAAAGCTGAACCCGAAACCCGGCAATAGCACCGGCGAGAGTGCCAAGGCTTCTGCCGATATCGTGCCCGATTTTCTTCTTTCCGCCGACGATGATGAGCTTGTCCTGAGCCTGAATGCCCGCAATGCGCCCGAATTGAAGGTTAGCAATTCGTACAAAGAGATGATGCGTGGCTATGCCGAATCGACCGTAAAGGATAAAAAAAGCAGGGAAGCGCTCACATTTGTAAAGCAGAAAATCGATTCGGCGAAATGGTTTATCGACGCTATTAAGCAGCGTCAACATACACTGATGATTACGATGGAAGCTATTATGCGTTTCCAAAAGGCCTATTTCCTTACCGGCGATGAAACGAAGTTGCGACCGATGATTTTGAAAGATATCGCGGAGATTGTGCAAATGGACATTTCGACCATTTCGCGGGTGGCCAATAGCAAATACGTGCAGACGCCTTATGGTACCTTCTTGTTGAAAAGCTTTTTTAGCGAGTCGCTTACTAACGACGCAGGCGATGAAGTTTCAACGCGTGAGGTGAAGAAAATATTGATAGACAGCATTTCTGCCGAAAACAAAAAGAAGCCACTTACTGACGACAAGCTTACGGCCTTGCTGAAGGAGAAAGGCTATAACATTGCCCGCCGGACGGTCGCAAAATACCGAGAGCAACTTCAAATTCCAGTGGCTCGCATGCGAAAACAACTCTAGCCCATGCGCGGTATTTTCACGTTGATTTCGGCCATTGCCCACCCGCTAATTATGCCTTTGGCCTGCGTTTACCTCGGTAGTCAGTACGATTGGTATGTGCGCGGACTTGCCGATGCAAGTAGTTTGCGATTGGTTTACCTCATTGTCGTGCTAAGTACGGTTATATTCCCGGGCTTGAATATTATACTCCTCAAGTGGTGTGGCGCTGTAAATTCGCTCGAAATGCCTACCCGAAAGGAGCGATACCTTCCTTTTCTCTCCACCTTTTTCTTTTTCTGCCTAGGTTATTTTATGCTGCGGCGAGCTCCTCTGCCCGAAAGTTTGTACAGCATTTATTTTGGCTGCATTACGGGGCTGGTAAGTTTGACCTTGATCAATTTTACTTGGAAAATTAGTGCCCATGCTGCGGGTGCTTTTGGGTTGGTGGGCACTACGGTGGCTTTATTCCAGGTCCACCATTTCGGGAATGTGTTCCTTCTATGCACGGTATTGATCATTGGAGCCCTTGTAATGTCATCGCGGCTCTATTTGCGGGCACATACACCGCCGCAGGTTTATGTCGGGGCCTTTATGGGTTTTTTGGCTCTGTATATCCCGGTTGCGCTGGGTTTTTTTATATAGCTAAATCTCAATCCTCGCGAAGCCCACGAGACGGGGTTGTAACAAACTCTTTGTTGGTTTTTCAGGTTTGCACAACTCGATTTTGCCGCCGTTGAAAATTAGAAGTTTGTAATTGCGAAATATGGGGCGAGACTCGTCCATTGACCTGATAAGGGACCGTCCAAAGAAAATTCCACTGGAAATCAATGATATGCTTGACGGCTAAATGAAAAAAAGTGGAGGGGCGGGAGGGTAATCAAGCAAATATGTTGTACATTTGAAGCAGATACGCTGCATGATGACAAAGCAAAAAAAGCCATCTCCTTCCTTAGGTTCTGACCAGAAAATATCTTCTAAGCTATCAGAGCCCGTTGCTTTTTACGCTCCAATGCCTGCTGCTGCCCGGGCTATGCATAGTCGGCAACCGCGGCGGGAAGCCACAAGTAGCGAAAAGATCAACTCTATCCGGCTGGGCCACACTTACGATGCCATTGAGTCACTGAGTGCAAGGTTGGATTCGCCTGTAAAGGAGTTGCTGCCGATCTTTGAGCTGGCCCAAACCACGTACAATAAAAAGAAGCGAGAGCAAGAGCGAATGAACCGACGCGATACCGAAATGCTGCTTTTCATCAATGATCTGATTGATTTTGGCTTAGATGTTTTCAATGGGGAGGAGGCAAAGTTTCAGCGCTGGCTCCGCAAGCCCAACATTTCCCTGGGGTCTGCGTCGCCATTTGGTCTGCTCGATACCATCACTGGTATGCGGGAGGTACGCGAATGCCTGGAGCGGCTTGAATTCGGCCAATTTGCCTAATGCGCGTATTCCGCATTGAACGCGAAAAATACCTGCCTCAGGTGCTTAGCGGATACGGAGCAGCTCGCTCGGAATATGCCCGCTGGAATGGCCTGCATACGCGCATGGTGTATACTTCGGGCTCACGGGCGCTGGCCTTGCTGGAAATAGCGGTGCATCTCGACTTGAGCGAAGACCTACCTACCGACCGGTTTTTTGTGGAAATTGATATTCCCGACCATTTGGCTTATGCAGCAGTACCGCAGCGCTCCCTGCCGCCGAATTGGCTCGAAAGCCCCCCCTTGCGAGAAACACAATTCCTGGGCGATCAATTCGTTGCGGATGCCAAAACGGTGATTCTACGCGTACCGAGCAGTATTGTGCCGATGGAGTACAACTACCTTATTAACCCTTTGCACGCTGATGCAGGCCAGATTCGGGTGGTGGAGCAGCAAAGACTGAACATGGATACGCGTTTCAGGTTGAAGCTTTCGACTTGAAGGGTTCGCCGCACAGGGGTGCGAACGGCACATTTACAAAACTTCACCTTATTGGCGTGAGTGCTATGCCCACGGAAACGGGAATAACCTGGGTGCCTTTGCCTTCTTCGATCAGCGGCACTAAGCTGTAGAAGCCAGTAAGTTGGATTTTTCCTACGCCTATCCTTCCGGAAACGCCGTACCGCCAAGTGGCGACGCCGTCGTAGTCATAGAGTTTTCGCTTGCCCTCGGTATCTATGATTTTAGCATGGTCCGACAGGAGATATCCCAATCTAAAACCGGCGGCGAGTTTGAAAGGGCTCCTGCCTTTGGTGATGAAGCGCAGTTCCACAGGGAGTTCGAGATAGGTGGTCACGAATTTGTTTTTATCGTATTCGTAATCGTCGCTTACGGGGGTGAGTGTTTGATCGGATACGGATCCGTCGGGAAATTCTAATTGAACCCATTGAGCATTGGTGTTCACATTGTCGGCACTTACGCCAAAGCCCCAAGCGAAGCTTAGGTTGGACTCTTGGCCAAAGGTATAATCGCTAAAAAAATAAGCTTTGAAGCCGACAGATGGAATGCGTACTTCCGCATCTTTTGGAAGGTCGAGCCAAAAATCATGGGTTATTTCGAAGAGCAATTTATCGTCGAATCGGTCGAGTTCGCGCTTAGCGCGAGGCTCATCGGCGGGCTCGTCCTGAGCGGACAATCCATTTGCCGAAAGGCAAAGCAGCAGGAAGAAGGTGAATTTATGCTTCATGCGTTTCCAACTTTTTCTGCCAGTTCCAGGCGTGTTCCAAGGCTTGATCGGTGGTGTACTGGGCTTCCCACCCCAGCTCTTTTTTGGCAAGTGCGGCATTGGCGAAGATTGCTGGTACGTCGCCCGGTCTGCGCTCTCCGTAATTCACCTTTAGCTCTAACTTGTTGACGCGTTGAAAGGTCTCGATAATTTCTTTGACACTTGCACCCTTTCCACAGCCGATATTAATAAAGCCCGGTGATACACCACAGCTGCCAGTTCCAAGTTTTGCGAGCGCTGCTACGTGGGCGTTGGCAAGATCCACCACGTGGATGTAATCGCGGATGCACGTTCCGTCGGGAGTGTCGTAATCCGTACCGAAAACGGTGAGTTCGGGTCGTTGGCCGATAGCAACCTGCGTAATATAGGGCACAAGGTTATTGGGAACACCAAGCGGCAATTCGCCAATAGCGGCGGAAGGATGGGCGCCAATAGGGTTGAAATACCTGAGACTGATAAATCGTCCAGGCTTACCTGAATTCAGATAATCGACTAAGAGCCGCTCTCCAATTTGCTTGGTAAAACCGTAGGGGCTCATCGCTCGATCAGCGGGATTTGATTCTGTTACTTCTCGTGTATCGGGCTCGCCGTAAACGGTACAAGAAGAAGAAAAGACCAATTTTTCAATTCCCAAAGTGTCCATTGCAGAAAGCACGCTGTCGAGTGCTCCAATATTGTTTCGGTAATATTTTAAAGGGTCTAGCACCGATTCGCCCACGGCCTTAAATGCTGCGAGGTGAATTACTCCATCGATGTATCCTAAGTTCGTAAAAGCTGCGAGCAGAGTCGCCTTATCGCAGCAGTCTATGTCGAGCAAGGTAGGTTTCCGACCAATTAGACTAGCAATTCCATCTATGACAGATCGTTGGGAATTTCGAAAATCGTCAAGAATGATTGGGTCATAGCCCTGTTCGGCCAAGGCTACCGCTATATGAGCGCCAATATATCCGGCACCGCCGGTGATAATTATCTTCTTCATTCCGATGGGCGCGAATATAAGTATTCTGCCAGCCTAAAAAATGTTGAATTTGGAGCAGGCTTTGATCGGATAGTATTATTTGGCTACCTTTCTTAACCGAAAAACCCAATTGAAAATGTCAATGAATCCTGCCCAAAACTCTGCTCACCAAGCTGCGACCGACTCAGAAACGAATCTCTTAGAATCGGAGCTTCGAGAACAGCACCGGCAGCTCTGTGAAGGATTTCCTTTTGTTAAGATCGTTCGCAACTGCGCCCTTGGCAAGGAGATTGTAAAGCTCAGCCCGGCTGTTCAAGCGCATTATCGCTCCGCATTTGAGCACGGAGATAGACGCGGGTTGGTACATTTTGTGCCGGCCAGCGGAGCGGCATCGCGTATGTTCAAAGATTTAGTTAGCGCCCTTGATTCAGGCGATTATCGGGCTGTAGAGACACTCTTCGACGAATTGGATGATTTTGCATTTGCCCCATTGGTGCAGGCTAAACTTGGATTGGCTTCGGGAGAGCAGATACCAGTGAACCGATATGCGGATGTATTGCGCTTTGTGTTATATGAAGAAGGTTTGGGTTATGCACTGATTCCTAAAGGATCGATTCATTTTCACCGCTATACCGATGGTAGCATGCGCACTGCTTTTGAAGAACATTTTCATGAGTCGGTGCGCTACAGCCATAAAGGCGAAGAGATTCGCCTACACTTTACTGTTCCCGCAGAGCAAGAAGAATCGTTAAGAACGTTTTTGGCTGGAAAAGCAGATGAGCTGGGAAGTAGATACGGCGTGACATTTCGGGTAGAACAGAGCATACAGAATCCCGAAACGGATACCCCGGCTTGCTACGACGATAGCTTAGAGTGGGTGTACTTAAGTTCGAATGATCGCTTGCGTCGTCCTGCCGGACACGGGGCTTTGATTGACAATTTGAATAAACTTGATGCAGATCTGGTTTTTGTAAAAAACATAGACAATGTAGTGCCCGATAGCCGGAAGGACATTATTGTCGATTGGCGGAAAGTACTGGGTGGGGTGCTCATTGAAGTGCGAGCTGGAGCTTTTTCGATTTTGCGAGAAGCAGATACCAAGGGCCTCGATCGCGCGAAAGCCACCGAATTTAGCCGGAAATGGCTTCATATAGATGTTGACACTTGGACCGACCGAGCTATAATCGATCACCTCAACAGACCTTGGCGTGTATGTGGCATGGTAAAAAATGAAGGAGAGCCTGGTGGCGGCCCTTTCGCCGTTTTCGAAAAGGATGGAAGCTGGTCGTTACAGATTGTAGAAAAAGCACAAGTCGATTTAGATGATCCCAATCAAAAAGCCCTGCTCGAAGCTGCTACCCATTTCAATCCAGTCGATTTGGTATTAGGAATTAGAGATTATATAGGAAAGGCTTTCGATTTGCGCAAATATCGAAATCCCGACACCGGAATGCGCGTTTTCAAAACCCACGAGGGGCGGCCGATACGCGCGCTTGAATTACCCGGATTATGGAATGGATCGATGCACTATTGGAATACCATTTTTGTGGAAGTGCCGATTGAGACGTTTAATCCGGTGAAAACCGTCTTTGATTTGTTGAGGGAGGCGCATCAATAAATACGTTGCGCAGCGGATGCGTTGCGCGCAACGTCTCTACTCAGAATTAATATGTCAATTCCATGCCGAGACGACGGGAAAAAACGCACTCGCTAGGCGCCAGCCCGGGCTGTCTATATCGATATTCTCCGCGGCACTCCGCTTTGCAAGGAAAGACTTTTAATAGGCAAGGCGCAATTACAAAAGCATCAGACCCACCAGCACATCGCGCTTTACCCGTTCACAAAAGCCTCTTTAAATATAGCGATACGCTCATCTAGTTCTTTTCGGATTCTTTCGAATTCCCCTGCGCTTTTTAATTTGGCCTTCAGGCTGAAATAGAATTTAATTTTTGGCTCGGTTCCTGAAGGTCTCGCAGTTACGATACTTCCATCCGCAAGAGCAAATTGTACTACATCTGATTTGGGCAAACCTGTAAGTCGCGTTGAACCGTCCTGAAGATTTTTGATGGTTCCGGTGTAATAATCGCGGACTTCTCTCACGGCAGTGCCAGCCAGTTTGGTAGGAGGGTTATTGCGATAGCCTTCCATTATGGCTTCGATTTCTACAGCTCCATCCTTGCCTTTCTTCTCGAGCGATACCAGCGCTTCGCGGTAATAGCCGTAGCGCACATAGATATCGATAAGTTCCTGGTAAAGGCTGCTTCCTTTGTTTACCGCCCAAGCTGCTAATTCGCAGAGTAAAGCCCCTGTGATGATCGCATCTTTATCGCGCACGGCATCTCCAATGAGGTATCCGTAGCTCTCTTCACCCCCGCCTACAAACTTCTTTTGCCCTTCGAAACGGCCAATAAGTTCGGCGATGTATTTAAAACCCGTAAGAGTAACAGCTGGAAATGCACCAAAATCTTCGGCGATTAAATCGATCAATTCGGTGGTCACTATGGTTCGACAAACCAATGGATTTTCGGGAAGTATGCCCTGACGTTTTTGCTCTGAAAGCAAGTAATACGTGAGCACGGCACTTGTTTCATTGCCATTGAGGAGAACCATTTCGCCCTTTTGATCTGGTACGGCTATACCTACCCGGTCGGAATCGGGGTCGGTGCCCAATAGAATGCCTGCCTTTATTTTTCCAGCCAATTTAAGCGCCAAGTCGAGGGCAGCTTTTTCTTCTGGATTTGGTGAGTGCACGGTAGGGAACTCGCCATCGGGCTCCGATTGTTCGGGGACGATGTGCACATTCTTGAATCCGAGACCTTCCAGGGCTTCAGGCATTTGGGTAATACCCGTGCCGTGAAGCGAGGTGAAAACGATCGGCATTTGCGCCTGCTTCATGATAGCTGCCGGGTTGAGCGATTGATTGAAGATGGTTTGCAGGTAAGCCGCATCTATCTTTTCGTCTACAAGCTCGATGAGTTCTTGATTGGCATCCCATTTCACTTTCGATGGACCATCTACTTTTCGCACTTCAGCGATAATTCCAGTGTCCTGTGGAGACACCACCTGGCCACCATCCTTCCAATAAACTTTATAGCCATTGTATTCTTTCGGATTGTGCGAAGCTGTGATAACTATGCCCGATGTGCAACCGAAATGGCGCACAGCAAAAGAGAGCTGGGGTGTTGGTCGCAATTCTTGAAAAAGGAAAGCCTTGATTCCATTTGCAGAAAGCACTTCGGCGGCCGTTTTGGCAAAAAGGGCGCTGTTGATCCGGGAATCAAAAGCGATAGCAACCGAAGGGTTATCTCCTTTTTTCTTTTGGAGATTTATATAATTCGCCAAGCCCTGTGTGGCCATGCCCACCACATATATATTCATCCGATTGGTGCCGACACCCATAACGCCACGTAGGCCTCCGGTGCCAAATTCCAGATCTTTGTAAAAGGCATCTTCCAGTATTTTTGGATCTCCTTTCAGGAGCGCTTCTACTTCTTGTTTGGTCTCTTCATCGAAGCCCTTACTCAGCCATTTTTTAGCTTTTTGTTCGATTTCCTTATTCATGGTTTCGGTATTTTTGGAGGTAGTGTGCTACGGTTTTGTGTATACCAGTTTCGAAGTTTTCCGCAGCCTTCCAGCCGAGCTCGGTTTCGATTTTAGTGGCATCAATAGCGTATCGCTGATCGTGGCCGGGGCGGTCGGTCACGAAGGTAATTAGTTCGGAGTAGGCTCCTGAAGTCGAAGGAGCCATGTCATCGAGGATCTCGCAAATTCGCTGGGCGATGTATAAGTTATTGCGCTCATTTCGACCACCTATATTGTAAGTTTCACCGAGTCTTCCCTCCTGGAAAGCAAGCATAATGCCCTTGCAATGATCGGTAACGTAGAGCCAATCGCGCACATTCATGCCATCGCCATAGATAGGAATGGGTTGACCTGAAAGAGCTTTGCGAATGATAGTAGGGATTAACTTTTCGTCGTGCTGAAGTGGGCCGTAATTATTCGAACAATTGGTAGTAACCACGGGGAGCCCGTAAGTATGAAAATAAGCTCGCCCCAGCATGTCGCTCGAAGCCTTGCTCGCGCTGTACGGGCTGTTTGGAGCATAAGGGCTGTCTTCGCGAAAGAGGCCTTCTGCCCCGAGTGAACCGTACACTTCGTCGGTAGAGACATGCAGGAAACGGCAATGCGCTTTACCGGGTTTGATTTTATGAGGCGATTCCAGCCATTCTTCGCGGGCGATATCCAGGAGCGTAAAAGTGCCGTTGATATTGGTGGTGATAAAGTTTTCGGGTCCAGTAATGCTGTTGTCCACATGCGATTCGGCGGCAAAGTGGACGATCCCATCTATGGCATGGTCACGAAATAATTGCTTTACCGCTCCACGGTCGCGAATATCGCCTTTCATGAAACGGTAGCGATTGCTGCCAGAAAAGGCCTTCGTATTTGCGGTGCTGCCCGCATAGGTAAGCAGATCCAGGTTGATAATAGATAAGCCGGGATTTTCGGATAAGGCCGTTGCTATAAAATTGGAGCCTATGAATCCGGCACCGCCGGTAACGAGAAGTTTAGACATGTGCTAAGTTTATGGATTGCAGACATTTCACAAGCGATTCGCGCCAATGCGGTATGGTTAAGCCAAAGGTGGACTTTATTTTTTGCTTATCGAGTACGCTGTACTTTGGCCGTTTTGCCGGGGTAGGGTATTGACTCGATAGTATCGGGCGTAGCCTTATATATATATCCGAAAGTTCAAATATCGCCTGTGCAAAGTCATACCAGCTACAGACACCTTCGTTGCTAAAATGGTAGGTGCCGTAATCCCCGTTTTCCCTGGTAGAGTTAGCAATGTGGAGTATAGCCTTAGCCAAATCATCGGCCCATGTGGGAGTGCCTATTTGGTCAAAAACCACTTGCAATTCGGCTCTTTCCTTACCGAGCCGTAACATGGTGTTTAAAAAATTGTGGCCATCGGTGCTGTACAGCCAAGCCGTGCGAATTATAAAATGCTCGTCTATGGAGCTTCGCAATGCCTTTTCGCCGTCGAGCTTCGATTGGCCATAAACGCCGGTTGGTGCAGTCGCCTGGTTTTCGGTAATGGGAGAAGGGGGTGCATCTCCAAAAACGTAGTCGGTAGAAATATGTATGATTTCGGCTTTTTGTGCTTTGCAGGCTGCGGCCAATAATGGTAAAGCGAGCACATTGAGTGCCCGGGCGGTTTCTTCATTTTCTTCGGCGGCATCTACGGCGGTGTAGGCCATGCAATTAATGAGCACGTCAAATTCAAATGCTGCCAGGCACGACGTAATTTTGGAGTGCTCTTTTAAATCGAGCTGTTCCTTACCAATATAGCGCGTAGTTGCTTTATCGCAATTACGAGCTATAGCTTTTGCAAGCTGGCCTTCTTTACCTAAAACCAAAATGCGCTTCATACGGCCAAAAGTAAAAAGCTATTTGACCAAATCGGCTCGAATGATCGTAATAAATCGTAAAATCGGCCTATGAATAAGTTGAAATTACTTTTCGGCCTGCTCGGCCTGCTTTTCTCATCGCTAATCTATGGCCAAATCGAGCTGAAGGTTTATCAATTTTACAATTCTCAAGGGAAGCAACTTTCTTATGCCGATGCGGTCGATCAACTGGCCATTGGCGACATTGCCCTATTGGGCGAATTGCATGATCACGCCATGGTGCATTGGATTCAAAAGCGGATTATTGCCGATCTCCATGCTAAGCGGCAATTGGTAGTGGGCGGCGAGTTTTTCGAGCGAGATAATCAAATCATTATCGATGAATATTTAAAGGGCATTGTAAACGACAAGCGATTTGAAGAAGAAGCGCGTCTGTGGCCTAATTACGTTACCGATTACAAGTCTATTCTTCAGTTTGCCCGCGATTCGGGATTGTATTTTGTGGCGACAAATGTGCCGCGGCGATACGCCGCTTTCGTTGCGCAGCACGGCCTCGACACCCTAGAAAGTTTGCCTGCTTCTTCAAGGGTCTACTTACCTAAATTACCCGTTGCGTTCAGTCTAGAAACGCCAGGATATAGCGACATGCTCAATATGATGGGCGGACATGGGATGAGCGGGAAAGCGACTTACTTTGTGCAAGCCCAGGCGTTAAAAGACGCTGCTATGGCGGAAGCGATAGTGCAAAATTGGACGAAGAAGCAACTTTTTGTACATATCAACGGCGATTTTCATTCGGCAAACTACGGGGGAATCTATTCATACATCAAAATCTTGAATCCAAAATTGAACGTTCAGACTCTAAAGGTCTACAGCGAAAAGGAATTTGTTTTTCGCAATGAATGGGCTGGATCGGGCGATATTATCTTAGTAGTTCCTGAAGATTTTACGCGAACTCACTAATCTTATTCTTATGAACCAACGTTTAATTGCGTTCAATTCTGCAAATAGATAGACAGAAAGAATAAAGGAGTTACTAACAAGTAATTCTAAATAACTACATCATTTTTCCAATAATAACGGCTGTTTAGGACGGTATTTTGTCACTGACATTTTATGCTTACCGACTAATGCGCAACGACCACATTGTTTCCCACTATTTCCAGAGATTTTTTATCCTCCCATTGCTGCTCTTATTGGGCGTTTCGGCCTTGGGTGTGCTAAAAGCGCAGACGAGCACCGAGTTCTGGCTTGCCCCACCTGAGGTAACACAAGGCCATGGCACTAGCATTCCCATCTTGGTGAGGTTGGCCACCACGGCGGCGCCTGCGGTAATTACCATAGAGATGCCCGCGAATGTGGCCGGATTTAATGGAGGTGTGCCGATTGTGGTCAATCTCGCGGCGAATAGTTCGCAAACCGTGAACTTGAATGCCTTCGTGAATATCCTGGAAACAAGGCCAACAGGAATGGTTCTCAATACGGGCTTAAAGATATCGGCGGACGTTCCAATTACCGCAATATATGAAGTAAGCCCTACCAACAATCCGGACATTTGGGCCCTGAAGGGGCTAAACGGGCTGGGTACAGAATTTTATGTGCCCATGCAAAATATCTGGAATAATGGCGTTTACACGCCGAGGGCTTATTCCAGTTTCGACATAGTAGCAACGGAAGACAATACTACGGTTTTGGTTTATCCAACTACCGCTTTAGACGGTGGCCAACCCGCGTTCCAGTCCTTTACAATTACCCTCAATGAAGGTCAAACCTATTCGGGTTCAAAGGGTGCAAATGATGCTTTCGCAGCAGCTTTAAATCCCACTGGAACGGCTATCCTATCCGATAAGCCTATTGCAGTTTCGGTAAAAGATGACTCCGTAAACCCAACGGGAGCAGGCTGCCGCGACTTGATGGGCGATCAATTGGTTCCCGTAGATATAGTAGGCACCGAATATATCGTAAATAGGGGGGGCCTTACTGTTGTTGATGGCGACAACGCCTACGTGGTTGCCACTCGAAACAATACGATAATATCCGTTGGCGGTGTGGTGGTAGCCACCTTGTTTGCAGGCCAAACCTATCGGATCAATATTCCGAATAGCCTTACCTATATAACAGGTACGAAGCCTTTTTACTGTATTCACGTCACTGGTTTTGGCTGTGAGGTTGGCATGGCACTTTTGCCGCCCTTGAATTGTGCGGGATCGGAACAAGTCAGCTTTGTGCGTTCTACTTCAGAAAGTTTCTTTTTAAATGTTTTGGTGCCAGCGGGAGCAGAAGACGCTTTTATTTTGAATGGGAGCAACACCTTGGTGCCTGCTTCCGCCTTTGCTGCGGTGCCAGGAACAGGCGGTGTCTGGCTGGGCGCTCGTATTGCATTTTTGACCACAGAAATACCCCAAGGTCAGGCCAATCTCCTCACCAATTCCGAAGAGCCTTTTTCGCTAGGGCTCATTAACGGGGGGTCAAGCTCCGGTTGTCGATATGGATATTTCTCCGAATTCTCGGCAGAGATTATTGTGGATGCAGGGCCTAATCAAATTGTATGTGCCAATACCGTTACCCAGTTAGATGCAAGCATTTCGGGTGGAGCCACTCAAGGCATCTGGTCTTCAAATGGTACGGGGTCATTTAATCCGAATGCCAACACACTCGACGCGATTTACGAGCCTAGCCCAGCCGATTTGAGCGCTGCAGGAGTAACGCTTACACTTACGTCTGTTAGCAACTGTTTTCCAGTCGAAGACCAAGTGGTGATTACTTACACCCCTGCGCCCATTGTAAACGCCGGAGCAGATATATTGGCTTGTAGCAATAACACCACCGTAAATTTAAATGGGTTTGTTGATATTGCCTCTGGAGGGTTATGGAGCGGTGGTGCGGGCACCTTTACACCAGGCCCAGGGAATTTAAACGCCACTTATATTCCTACAGCCGCTGAGGTGACGTCTGGAACTCTGTTGCTCACACTGACTTCTACAGGCAATGGTATTTGCAATTTGGAGTTTGACGAAGTGCTTATAACCTTTGGCCCGCCTCCTACGGCAAATGCAGGTCCCGATCAAACGCTCTGCGCCAATAATTCAGTGACACAACTCAATGGGTCTGTGACGGTAGCTACCGGAGGACAATGGTCTGGAGCCGGTGGCTCTTTTAATCCGTCGAGTATAGCCCTAAGCCCGACCTACACCCCAAGCAATACCGAATTAATAAACGGGTTGGTTACGCTTACATTTACCACCACAGGAAATGGAGGTTGCACCGCCGTTAACGATCAAATCACTATTACCTATACGCCTTCCCCCATTGTAAATGCAGGTAGCGATCAAACCCTTTGTAAGAATAACAATGTCGCAACCCTTGGCGGATCGGTCACCAATGCCACTGGCGGTATATGGAGTGGTGGTGCGGGTACTTTCTCTCCAAACAATACTACGCTTAATGCTACTTACACCCCTACAGTTTCAGAAAATCTAACGGGCATTGTCACGCTCACTTTAACCTCGACGGGGAATGGCAATTGCAATCCCGTTGCGGATATGGTAGTGATCAATTATACTGATCCGCCTACAGTCAATGCCGGTCCTGATGGACTGGTTTGTTCTAACAATTCAGCCATCGCCTTAAGCGGAACATTAATAGGTCCGAGCTTCGGAATATGGTCGGGCGGGACAGGAAGTTTTTTGCCCAACACCACATCACTTAATGCTACCTATATTCCAACGGCGGCAGAAATCACTAGTGGTTCTGTAACCCTGAGCCTCACATCGCTCGATAATGGAAACTGCAACCCGGTGGCCGATCTTGTGACCTATGCATTTACACCTTCGCCTACAGCCAATGCAGGTTTAGATCGATTTGCTTGTGCTAATAATCCAGCCCTTTCGCTCAGCGGCAGTGTTTCCATCGCAGGTGGCGGAGTTTGGTCGGGTGGAGGTGGAAGCTTTAGCCCAGACAATACTACCCTGAGTGCGATATACACACCAACGGCCGCTGAAGTTGCCAATGGTTCAGTAACATTGACGCTAACGACCACTGCCAATGGCACTTGCAATTCCGTAGCCGATCAAGTGTTAATAACCTACACCATTGGCCCGACAGCCAATGCGGGTGTTGATCAGGTAAAATGCGCGAATAATGCAAATATCACGCTAGCTGGAAGTGTAACGGTTGCTACAGGAGGAACCTGGACCGGAGGGCTAGGGACGTTTACTCCGAACCCGAACACGTTAAACGCCATGTACACCCCAACTGCCAGTGAAATTGCATCTGGAACTCTTACTCTTACCCTTACCACCACTGGAAACAGCACCTGCACAGCGGTTACCGACCAAGTGGCAATTACCTTCACTCCAGCTCCTACAGTTGAAGCTGGTGCCAACATTTCGGTTTGTTCCAACAATGCGCAAGTTAGTTTGAATGGCAGCTTTACCATAGCAGGCGGAGCAACTTGGAGTGGTGGAGCAGGCACCTTTTTACCAAATGCCAATACGCTCAATGCGCTTTATAATCCAACAGCGGCAGAAATCGCTTCGGGTTCATTGATACTTACCCTTACTACCACTGGAAATGGAACCTGTAATGCGGTTCAGGATTTCGTAAATATTGCATTTACTCCTTCGCCGACAGCCAATGCGGGCCTGGATCAAACAGTATGCGCGAACAATTCACTCGTAAATCTCAACGGCTCCGTTACCTTGGCCAGCGGAGGTATATGGAGCGGTGGCAGTGGCACCTTCAATCCTAATAATACCAGTCTCGGAGCGAGCTACACCCCAAGCGCAGCAGAAATTACAGCCGGTACGGTAACCCTCACTTTGACCACCACGGGCAATGGAACTTGCAATGCCGTAGCCGATCAAATGGTCATCACCATTACCCCGGCACCTACGGCGAACGCGGGAGCCGATCAAACAGTATGCGCCAACAATGCCAACATCACGCTAGCTGGAAGTGTAACTACAGCAACTGGTGGAACCTGGAGTGGGGGTAGCGGTACCTTCACCCCGAATGCATCGACCCTCAATGCCACTTACGCTCCGAGCGCAGGTGAAATTAATGCAGGAACATTGACTCTGACCTTTACCACCACCGGCAACGGAACCTGTGCAGCGGTAGCCGATATGGTTACCTTTACCTTCAGCCCGGCGCCAACAGCCAATGCAGGAGTAGATCAAACCCTTTGCTCGAACAATGCCCAAGCGAGCTTAACGGGAGCAGTAACCATTGCCACGGGCGGCACGTGGAGCGGTGGAGCGGGCACTTTTGCCCCCAACGCCAATAGCTTAAATGCGACCTACACCCCCACAGCGGCCGAACTCACCGCAGGCACAGCAACCTTAACCCTTACCACAACTGGTAATGGCACCTGCCTCCCAGTAGCCGATAATATTGTACTCACCTTTACCCCGGCACCAACAGCCAATGCAGGAGTAAATCAAACGGTATGCGCCAATAATTCACTCGTAAATTTAAATGGCTCTATTACTGTCTCTAGCGGAGGTACATGGAGCGGTGGCAGTGGCACCTTCAATCCTAATAATACCAGTCTCGGAGCGAGCTATACCCCAAGCGCAGCAGAAATTACAGCCGGTACGGTAACCCTCACTTTGACCACCACGGGCAATGGAACTTGCAATGCCGTAGCCGATCAAATGGTGATCACCATCACCCCGGCACCTACAGCGAACGCGGGAGCCGATCAAACAGTATGCGCCAACAATGCCAACATCACTTTAAATGGAAGTGTAACCACTGCGACCGGTGGAACCTGGAGTGGGGGTAGCGGTACCTTCACCCCGAATGCATCGACGCTCAATGCCACCTACACCCCGAGCGCAGGTGAAATCAATGCTGGAACCCTGACTCTGACCTTGACCACCACCGGCAACGGAACCTGTGCAGCGGTAACCGATATGGTGACCTTTACCTTCAGCCCGGCACCAACGGCCAATGCAGGCGTAGATCAAACCCTATGTGCCAACAATGCCCAAGCGAGCCTAACCGGAGCTGTAACCATTGCCACGGGCGGCACGTGGAGCGG
>JBBQFC010000052.1:0-22738 GCA_038321615.1 Flavobacteriales bacterium
TGGTTAAGCCGGCATTTGTGACGATCAATCTGCAATGAGAGAGAATCGTCCCGATTACTCCGTGTTGAATCGCTGCCAATAAAAGCGTGTTTGAGCTTGATGGCCGGGCGTGTTCGATGTGTTCGATGTATATGCCTTAAGTGTTCGATCTTGACAATTCGAGGTGGTCGCGAGCTTCATAATCCAAGGTCTTCGAGCTTGATAGTTCATGGCTTTCGAGCGGAGTCGAGAACCCTTTCATCAAAAGCACTCTACATAAGTGGTGTTCGAGCTTGATAGTTCAAGGAGTTCTAACGGAGTCGAGAATCCTATCGTCAAAAGCACTCTACTTAAGTGATGTTCGACCTATGGGAGCGTCTCAATATTTATTGAGCTTACCAACGGACGATTGCAATAGTTAAAAATCAAAAAACCCTCCTCGTTAGGCGGGTTTTTCTTCTTAACCAATCATTTTAACCAAACAGAGTAACCAATTCCGAATGAAGTAAGATGCTTACATATCCTATAACGAAAAAACAGAAAATTAGGTTTCCTGATTCTGTTAAATATTTCTTATTTCTTCGAGAATAATACTTAAAATACTAAAAATCAATTACTTGAATTACTCAATAAAACTACCCTAAAAGGAAAAACCCGCCTCGTTAGGCGGGTTTTTCTTCTTAACCAATCATTTTAACCAATCAGAATAACCAGTTCTGAATGAAATAAGATGCTTACGTAAATATATGTTTCAACAACCATACCAAACCATGATATTAAGTTGACTTATCGACTTCTATATGTCCATAACTTCAAAACACCAGTTTTTACTGATAGTTCGGGAGTGTAAAACTTATTTTTTTGCAAACGCAGAGAACATCCAATGTCTCTTTTCGGTACGTACAATAAGGTGCCGCATCAAAGTTTCGGTGCCGATATCTCCAAAATCAATGGCAAGATCTGCCACATCGACCATGAATGACAAGAGTAGCTCATAGTCGGCAATTACCGCTTTGATCATTTCGTTCGAGCTCAGATCACCTTCGGACTCTTGAATATCAGCATGTTCTAGGTAAGCCGCCAATGTACTCATGGGCTTGAAGCCCAAAATCCGGATGCGTTCTGCCACACTGTCAATGGTCTCTGCCGCGTGCAGATATTCTGCTTCCAGTTTTTCGTGCACATCAAAAAAATCGCCACCTACCACATTCCAGTGAAAGTTCCTGATTTTCTGATATACTACACTGTAGTTGCATAGCAGAGTGTTGAGCGCATCGACTATTTGCGTGGCCTCTTCTTTATCGAAGCCCAATTTGCTGTAGGCCTTTTCTTTTGCTTGTGTTTCCATGTTTTCGCGTATTTGTCTACAAAGGTACTACGATCGTTAACCTATCAAATTACCATGCTCTATGAGCCGATCGTCATGACGATTATTTCAATCTGCCTTTACTGCTTCCGCCAGCATACCCGCAGCGGCAGATCGTATGGACTGAAAGAAGCGATCCATGTCTGCTTCTGTCAAATCGGCATTTAGTAATACCAGTCTAATGGATAATCCACTATCCAGCCGGCAATAGTTCACCATTATTTCTCCTTTTCGCACCAAAGCGTAGCGAAGCTTTTCGTTGAATGAATCGATATCAATATGCTTCGGAGCCTTGTATCGGAAGTTGACGTTTACCGATTCCGTGGTGAACATAAGTTCCAGATCGTCGGCAGCATCAATTATTTCGGTACAATAATCGGCCAGGTGCATTAGCCACTCGACGCGTTTGGCATAACCGACATCGCCAAAGTACTTCCAGGCCGTCCAAAGCTTCAAGGAATCAACTCTCCGGCCACATTGCAACGAAGCCGGTCCGAGGTCATAGGCCGAATTTTCATTTTCATGGTATATATAATCCGCATCATATGACTGGATTTCTTCACGCATGATATTAGGATCCTTCACGAGCAATACAGAGCAGATGAGCGGAATATTCATCATTTTATGGGGATTCCACGAAAAACTGTCAGCTTTTTCCAACCCGCTGAACAAATCTCGGTACTTGTCGCTCAACAATAAACTCCCTCCCCAGGAACCGTCCACGTGGTGCCATAATCCATATTGCTTCGCTACGGCATCTATTTCGTCAATCGCATCAAATGAGCCCGTCTCTGTAGTGCCGGCGGTACTGGTAACCATAAACGGCGAATATCCGCTGGCCATAGCCGTTTCAACGGCAGTTGCGAACGCATCGCCCCGCATTCTACCCCGGCTATCCAATGGTACTTTGATTACTCCTTCTTGACCGATTCCAGTAGTATTTGCAGCTTTTAACAGGGAAAAATGGCTTCTTTCTGAAGCGAATATTACCATCCGCGGATGCGCGTTTATTCCAGTATGTTTTACCCCTTTGAATACTGAATTTCGGGCTAGAAGCATAGCAACCAGATTTGTGTTGCTTCCGCCAGTCATAAAGCCTCCATTCCCGTTCTCCCAGCCTGTATAACTGAGCATTTTAGAGATGAGCTCAATCTCCATTAAAGTAGCCACAGGCGCTACTTCATAAGTGTACATGGAAGTATTGGTGAGTGCGGTTATCAATTCGCCTGCAAAAGCAGGGAAATTAAACCCACCAAAAAGCTGATTCACATAGCCCGGATGCCCGGTACGCACAGCGAATTTCAAATAATTTCGAAGATCTTGCATCACGCCTTCCATGCCATCGCCTTCGGGCGAAAGTGTAAGCGAGAGTGCCTGTTTTAATTCCTTTGGTGAGCGATGCTCCACAATGGGTGTGTCCGACCTGCGGCTATCGGAAATCCATGAATTCATCAATTCAAAGATCTCAGAGAGTATCGTTTGCTCTGAATAAGCATGCTTCATAAGCTTGTGCCTTGAAAAATAATGCGCAAAAGTACAATAGTTTATTGAGCAGTTTGATCGTTGTGCTTCCACAAATAGCTGCCCCGACTGCGGTCGAAGTAATCGGCATAGCCCGATGGTAAAATCAACGCTACTACTTTGTCGTCGATCACTTTAATTTCGGCATAAATGAACGGAGTGATCGGCTCCCCTTTCTTCGAAATTAAAGCTAAAGTGGTATCTCCTCCATAGATCAAATTGCCCACGCGCTCGAGCTGTAAATACTTGTCCGAAAGCCCCTTTTCCTTCCAGTCAATTAGAAAAAAACGTCCTTTCATTTTCACGATTGCAACGGAATCTTCAAAAGCCGCAGCTTCTTCATATTTGAAATCAATCCAGACTTTGTTGGTGGCATCCACAAAGCCCCACTTTCCTTTTTTTTTCGCGGCAAACCGGTCGAGACCCTTGGATCGAATGTCTTCAAACATTGCGGGTAGCACCTTTCGTCCTGTGCTATCGATCAATCCCACTTTTTCATCTTGAAAAACCTTGCCATAACCATTATTAAAGTATGATTCAGTAAGAGCTTTTGATGAGTAAGTGTACTTCGACTCGGTAACCAGCCTTCCTCTTTCGTCAATAAAGCCGTAAGCTCCGTCTTGTGCGGCTAGAGCGAAACCTTCGTGAAACTCTCCGATTTGCTCGTAAAGGGTGTCGAGTACGGCATTGCCCAATCGGTTTATTAGTCCAAACATCTTGTTGGCTCGGGCTCGCGCTGCAACCCCATTTTCCGGCAACGGTTCAATCCAATCCCAGCGAAAGTCACTTATTGGTTCTCCATTTCTATCTATGAAGCCTTGACGACCTTCGCGGCCAACCACGGCAAGTCCATTCTTAAAATCTGTGGCCGCTTCAAATTGGAAGTCAATTACGAGTTCCCCGGTTTCATTGGCGTATCCCAATAATCCATCGCGCTCCAAATAAATCAGACCTTCGGACATTTCTCCCAATTCTTCATAGGCAGCGGGAATTATCTCTTCGCCAAACCGATTGATCAACCCATACTTCCCATCGCGCTCTACCACAGCGAATCCTTCCCGAAAGGAGAAACCATCATCGTAGGTGAACCCGGTGATCAGCTTTCCATCTTTCTTTAAAAAAGCTACCCGATTATCGAGACCGACAAGGCTTATGTTTTCAATAAATGGCTCAACCCAATCGTATTTTGGCTCAATACGCATGGCTCCAGTCTCGTCGATGAAACCATAACGATCGCCCACCTTAACGGGATAAAAACGGGTAACAGCAAAACTGAAATCGTTCTGCAATTCTTCCAAGAAGGGATAATCGGAATATTTCAAAGTGAATGCTGCGATAGCTCGCGGATCGAATTGCTTGATCTCTAACAGATAGATTTTTCGCCAAGCTTCATTAACATTTCGATTCTGAGTAAATTGACGTATGAATTGGAGCAATTCGTTGGGATCGTTCTTCGCGTCGAAATGTTTGAAAATTTGATTTTCCGCGTCTACAATATAGGGGCTGCTCGGATAATCAGCGATAAAAGTTGAGAAGGAACCAACATTGCCAATTGCTGTAGCTTCGCTGTAAAGCGCTGCTTCGTAATTGCTTTTCGCCTCTGCCAATTGCGCAGCATCGGGGTATGTTTCTATGAAATTTACAAAGTCGGATGCCATGCCGGCTTCAACGGCAGCTCGGTAAGCCAGATTATTCCGGAGCTCTACGGCGGTCTTCGCAAAGGGCTCAGTACGATGATCTTTTAGAAAGTTATTCCACGTTTCAAGTGTATTTGCGTCCTGAGCAAATTCAAAAAACAGGGAGTCAACATGGCGCAGTTGGTCGCTCACGCGATTCGGAGTAAGTCCTATCTCTTGATATTTCAGCGAATCGGGTGGGTATGATGAAGAAAGATTGCGACCAGCTATGTTTATAAATCGGAAAGCTGAGTCGGGTTGATAAAAGGGGTTATCGTTGCGGGCATAAATGATACTCAAGCCATAAGCCGCACCCAAACTATCGCGCTTTAACGCATCGTAGAAAAGATCTTTTGCTTCAAAATAATTGAATACCGCTAAGGCTTCGAACCCACGTCTTGTTTTGCCAGTCGGAGCAGTAGCAGCCGAAAGCATCAAAAGGTAAAGTGCCGCGAGAACAAAGCAACGAAAGGGCTTAATCATTTGGCAAAAGTAAAAAGAGCAAACCAGCGCTGCGAATCGATTCTCCCAATTTTAGCCTACTTCCCCGACTTCTTGTACACCATATCAAATTCGGCATCACCGTCGAGCACGGGCTGAGCCAAATTTAGAGTGGCACGAGCCGAATCGCGCATGCTCTCCGTATTGAGATATTCTACGTAGTTCAGCACTCCATCGCGAAGCAATTTACGCTCCACCGAGTTTAGGGTGCTCATATCGCGGGTGTACATTACCTTGCCTCCTTCTTTAAAATTAAGCTTGGCTTCTGTAACGTTTCGAATCTGAAGTTGACAATAGCCAAGCATGAGCCAGGCTCCGGGATCGGTGGGGTCGAAATCGCAAATACCATCGTAATAACGCTTAGCACGGCTATACTTTCCATCGGACATTAAGCCCCCTGCTTCGCGAATAGCGGATTCTTTTAACTCACGGAAATAGAGATCATTTTCTTCAAAAAGCGCACCTTCTGGATCTTTTCTTCGGTACTTAGCCGCCCATTTAATGGCATTCGAAAAAGATTTTTCGGGTGGGAAATCTTCAAAGTACTTTTCATTGCGGCTCATTTCGTAATAAGCCTTAGAAATATAGAGGTAAGGTGTTGGATCCTTCTTCGTTTTGTCGTTATCGACATAATTCTCGCCTTTGGAGATAACCTTCTCATATTTTTCGTCCATGAGGAGGTTGCGGAGGTCTTCGAACTCTTCTTGGCTGTAGCCAAATTGGGCGATTAAAAGAAAAACAGAAAGAGATAAGAGCTGGGAATAAAATTTCATTGTGATGTGTTTGATTTACCTTTGCGAATCAAATATAGTACCTAATTTTAAAGTGGGCTTGAAATTTTGGTTTCTCTGCAGCCCCACTCTCCACTTTTACGATGCGCATAGATATCATTTCACTTCTACCTGGCTTGCTCGTAAGCCCATTCGGCGACAGCATATTAAAAAGAGCGCAAACGAAGGGTTTGGTGGAAATCCACGTGCACGATTTGCGACAGTGGAGTACATCGAAACATAAGAATGTAGATGATTATGCCTTTGGTGGGGGCGCAGGAATGGTGATGAGTCCAGAGCCTATTGCCTTATGCATTGATGAGTTACGCGCTCAGCGCCACTATGATGAACTGATTTACTTAACGCCCGATGGCGAACAATTGGCACAAGCACGGGTGAACTCATTGAGCCTGAAGAATAATATTTTGATGCTATGCGGGCATTACAAAGGGGTAGATCAGCGAATACGCGATAGCTACATAACGCTTGAAATTTCGATTGGCGATTATGTTTTAAGTGGTGGTGAACTTGCCGCGGCCGTGCTGAGCGATGCGATTATCAGGCTTTTGCCAGGTGTACTCAACGACGAAACCTCTGCACTAACAGATAGCTTCCAAGACCACTTGTTGGCTCCACCCGTTTATACGCGGCCAGCGGAGTTCAGAGACCTCAAGGTTCCGGCTGTTCTGCTCTCGGGAAATGAAGCAGCGATTGAAAATTGGCGGATGGAGCAGGCAATGGAGCGCACCAAAACGCGCAGGCCTGATCTCTGGCGAAAATTTAGCAGCGATAGCCCCGAGAATTAAAGCAGAAAACTGGTTAACCTAAAATAAAATTCGTACTATTGCAGCCCGAAATTCGAGCGTACTCACACCCCAAGTCATGGAACAACTACAAGAAATAAGCCGCCAAATAAACGGCGGAACCGAAATACCAAATTTCAAAGCCGGCGATACTATCACCGTTCACTACAAGATTCGTGAAGGCAATAAGGAGCGTATCCAGCAATTTCAAGGCGTGGTGATGCAGCGCAAAGGAACAGGTGCTACCGAGACTTTCACGGTTCGCAAAATGTCGAGCGGAGTTGGTGTGGAACGTATTATACCCGTTACTTCTCCATTTATTGATAAGGTGGAGCTCAACAAATCAGGTAAAGTTCGCCGCGCACGTATCTTCTATCTTCGCGAATTGAAAGGTAAAGCAGCTCGTATTCAAGAGAAGCGCTATTCAGCTCCGCAGAAAAAAGATTAAACGTCTAAAATAATCAGAACGAACCGCTCCAAAAGGGCGGTTTTTTTTATTCCCCGCGATAGAAATCTACTGCATCGAGATCGATAATATGCACGTCCTTATAGTAAAAGTGGACAATATCGTAATAGGGAAATCCGATATCGGCCATACGCATTGCACCTTCTTGGCTTAGCCCAGTGCCATGGCCAAAACCTCTGCCTTCCACCTTTAAAGAGTCGCTTCCGAGCGGGTAAATATTGAAAAAAGTGGAATTGAAATTCCAATCTTTTCGAATATCCTTCAGTGGAATCTTCCAGGCCGGGTCGAGAAAATAGATTTGTCTGTTCGGCTGTTCGTAATGAAGAGCCATTCCGGCCACCAACTTATCGGCAGTATTGAGGCTATACTTTTTTTGAAGGTAATCGAGCCAGGCTTGTTTGTGCAGTTTGGCCGACCAGTTGGCATGATCGCCAAAAGAAGAATACTCGTCAAGCTTGGGCGATAGGTAAGCAAGATTCCCAGTCCATACGGCATTGCTTGCCACAGTTTCTCCACCGCTATTGCTATGAAATGCTGCGGTAATGAGCTTCATGTCGCTATCTACAAGTACTTTACCTGTGGTAATGAGGACTGCCGAGAGAATCTCCGGTTCCCAGCGGCACTTTCCATGATACACCTGACAGCTCACCTGGTCATTCAAATTAAACCCTTCCTTCAAGTACCTGCGCTTATTGTTGAGCGCATACGTGCGACTTACTATCGCTTGCACTTTGTAGAACTCCAATGGTTTTTGTTTTCCGGTTTCTGCTTCTACCACTCCCGCCACATATTTCTCCAGATCGACTCTATTTATCAATTTCAGCACCCCCGAACTGGCATGGATCAGGAGGTCGTCGTCGTAAACACGCTCCACGCGGTTGGGGCTCAATACATACAAGCGAAAAAAGGAATCGGATGCTGTAGATCGCAGAGAAATACGGGCGCTCAGGGCCAATTGACCAGCCGCGTTACTCACTTTCACCAATGATCCTTGAAGTTGGAAAGTGGCCCTATCTCCAGGTGCCAGGTTTCGCACCACCTTTCCATCGGCCAAGATTTCATATTGCCCTTCTGTGACGATAATCTGCACTGACTTCGGCTTTACGGGCTGAAGGATTCCGATATCAATACGCTCACTAAGAGCAGAAGCTTGGGACCAGACCATGGATAAGGCTGAAACCAATAGTACTATACGCATAGAGCGAAATTAGATGGAACTCGCAGACATATCAAGCGAGTCATGAAGATTTTTCAACATCAAATCGGCAGTAAACCGAGATGCACCCTCACCACCCAACTTCGCATAGAGAGCGTCATAATCGACCGATAAGTTGGCGCGGTATGCTTTGGAATCCAGCAGATTTTGGAGTTCGGCTTTTAGGCTGTCGGTGTCATAGTCACCTTGGATCAGTTCGGTGACCACGGCGCGATCCATAATAAGATTGACCAAGGAAATGTATTTAACCTTAATAAGCTGGCGCGCAATTAAATAAGAGAACCAACTACCCTTGTAACAAACCACTTGGGGCACCTTGAAAATGGCCGTTTCAAGAGTTGCCGTACCACTGGTTACCACGGCTGCGTAGGCCTGACCGAGGAGATCGTAGGTTTTGCCAAAAACGATTTCAACCCCTGGGAAATCGCGGAGAAAAGGTTGATAAAACGAAAGCGGCTGAGACGGGGCACCAGCCAACACAAATTTATAGTTTGGAAAATTCTCGCTTACAGCAAGCATGATGGGAAGCATCTTTGAAATTTCTTGCTTTCTGCTGCCCGGCAATATGGCTATGATTGGCCTTTGATCGGCAGCTCCGACAAACCTTTGAGATGAATCGCTCAAATGAGACGTATGGTAATCGGATACCGCGTCGATAAGTGGATGCCCTACGAAGTGAACGTCCATACCAAAGCGCTGATAAAAGTCTTTTTCAAATGGCAATATCACATACATCTCATCGACTGTGGCTTTGAGCTTTTTGACTCTTCCTTGTTTCCAAGCCCAAATTTGGGGAGAGATGTAGTAGAAAACCTTAATTCCCTGATGGTGGGCATACGCGGCAATTCGCATATTAAAACCCGGGTAATCGACCAAAATGAGCGCATCGGGTTTGTACGCACCCAAATCTTTTTTACAAAAGTCGATATTCTTAAGTATTGTGCGCAAGTTCATAATCACTTCCAGAAACCCCATAAAAGCCAATTCGCGATAATGCTTCACAATCACAGCACCTTGGGCCTGCATCAAATCTCCACCCCATGCACGAAATTCAGCATATTGATCGCCCAATTTTAATTGCTTCATAAGGTTTGAAGCATGCAAATCGCCCGAAGCTTCACCAGCAATTACGTAGTAGCGCATCAGGAAAACCGAAAGTAGATGACAAAGGGAACAAACAGAAAGACAGCCGCCAAGACACCTCGCCCGGCTTGATAGCGATCCTTTCGCACGAGCCATAAAAAGGGGATGAGATTGGCGAGTAGGCTGAGCGCCAGAATAGATGACTTGAAGCCCGGGATGGTCCAAAATAAATCGACAGCGAAATATTCAAACGACTTGTTGAAACGCCTTGCCCAAAAAAGGCCGTAGGCTGTAAAGCCCATCAGCGGAAAAAGTAGACCAAGCGCTAATCCCAATAGAAATTCCTTTCGCGAACTATACTTCATGGTTCCAATCGTTCAAAGTCTTGATGGCGTGGTGCGCCGTAAGATCGTACTGGGTAGGCACCACCGATACATAACCATTTTCCAAAGCCCAAACATCGGTGTCTTCGCCGAGATCGTTATTGATAAATTTACCGGTAATCCAGTAGTAATTATTGCCCATAGGATCGGTGCGCAATTGAAATTCATCTTCCCAATTAGCTTTGGCCTGTCGGCAAATACGAATGCCCTTTAGTTGCTCGTACGGCAAAGCGGGAATATTTACATTGAGGCAAATTTCCTGTGGAATTTTTTTGCTTAGCGCGTCCGCAATAATCCGTTCGGCCACTCTTTGCGCCGCCGTAAAATCTGCATCCGGGGAGTGGTCTAAAAGGGAGAAACCAATAGACGGAATGCCTTCCACCGCCCCTTCGACTGCAGCCGACATGGTACCGGAATAAATCACATTGATAGAGCTATTTGCTCCGTGATTCACCCCGGAAAGTAATAAATCAGGTTTTGCTTTGAGTACTTCGTAGATGGCCATTTTCACGCAATCTACGGGCGTTCCCGAGCAGCTAAACTCACGTATGCCGGGCACATCCTTAATTTCTCGAATTCGGAGAATGTCGTGTACCGTAATAGCGTGCCCCATACCGCTCTGCGGGCTATCGGGTGCTACTACCAGCACGTCGCCAAATCCTCTTGCTACTTCAATTAAACTGCGAATTCCCCCTGCGGTAATCCCATCATCGTTTGTAACGAGAATGGTGGGTCGCTTTTTTACATCGCTCGACATTCGCGCAAAGCTAATTAAATCGGAAGGGACGCCTGCAGAAAACTAAAAACTTCGGTCAGATGCAAAGCGAGCCGAATTATTACCTTCGAACGCTGAAAATTACCACTTCTACTATGAGAAAATTGCTAGAATGCGTACCCAATATTAGTGAAGGCCGCGATTTGGTCAAGATTAAGGCCATAGCTGCAGCGGCCGAGGCTGTGGAAGGTGTCCGGGTGCTCGATGTCGATCCCGGTCGAAGTACCAACCGCACGGTTATAACGCTTGTAGGTGAACCCGAACCACTCGAAGAGGCAGCCTTCCAACTCATCAAAAAAGCTTCGGAGTTGATTGATATGCGCAAGCATACGGGGGCGCATCCGCGCATGGGCGCTACTGATGTATGCCCTTTCATACCCCTGTCGGGCGCAACAATGGACGATGCAGCCACTGCGGCCCATCGACTTGGCTACCGCGTGGGTCGAGAATTAAATATACCAGGCTATTACTACGAAAATGCCGCCCAGCGGCCGGAGCGGAAGAACCTGGCCATTTGCCGAGAGGGCGAGTATGAAGGTTTGGATAAATTGAGTTCAGATTTCGGAAAACCCGATTTTGGTCCAGCAAATTTCAACGATTCTGTGCGCAAAACAGGAGCCACCGCAATCGGAGCGCGCGATTTCCTGGTGGCGTATAACATCAATTTGAACACTACTTCTACGCGGCGCGCCAATGCTATAGCCTTCGATATGCGCGAAGCAGGGCGCGTACTTCGAGAGGGAGACCCCGTAATTGGAAAAGTTTTGCTCGATAGTCAAGGCGAACCCCTTCGCGCTCCGGGCACTTTGAAATCGGTAAAAGGAATAGGTTGGTACATTGAAGAGTACGGAATAGCCCAGCTTTCACTGAATCTCACAAATATTCGGGTTACCCCTGTCCACGTGGCATTCGACGAAGCCTGCCGATTGGCAAGTGAACGCGGCATTCGGGTTACCGGCTCCGAATTAGTGGGCTTAATTCCCCTGAGCTGTTTGATCGATGCGGCCGATTACTTCCTGCGTAAGCAAGAGCGCTCAACGGGTATTTCAGAATCGGAGAAGATTAAAATAGCCGTTAAGAGCCTTGGCCTTGACGACCTGGGACCATTTGACCCCACCAAGAAAATTATCGAGTACCTAATTAAAGAAGGCCAACAAGATCGATTGGTTTCCATGTCGCTCCGCTCCTTTGCAGAAGAAACTGCATCTGAATCGCCGGCTCCTGGCGGCGGCTCCGTTGCGGCTTATTGCGGCGCAATGGCTGCTTCGCTAGGGGCTATGGTAGCCAACTTAAGCGCTCACAAGCGCGGCTGGGACGACAGATGGGAAGAATTTTCTAATTGGGCAGAGCGCGGAATGGACTTACAGCGCCGATTGCTCTACGCGGTCGACGAAGACACGGCCGCTTTTGCGAAGATCATGGATGCATTCGGTATGCCAAAGGACAATGCCTTAGAAAAGGAAAAACGCCGAATGGCTATTGATACTGCCACGCGTTATGCCGCGGAAGTACCCCTGAGTGTAGCTGAGCAATCGCTGGAAATATTCGATCTTATCGAAGCAATGGTCGATACAGGCAATCCCAATTCTATAACCGACGCCGGAGTAGGTGCACTTTGCGCAAGAGCTGCGGTACTCGGGGCGGTGATGAACGTCCGGGTTAACTTAAAGGACTTTTCGGACAAGGCTTTCTCAGATAGCGCTCTTCGAAAAGCTGGAGAATACGAAGCTCAAGCCATTGAAAAAGAAACCTTTATTCGCCAAAAAATAGCTGTATCCTTAGACATTTAGGGCAACAATAAAGCCTGCTATGCGTATTTAGCACTAAGCACCCCAATAATGGTAGAAAAACTCAAACGGCATTTGAAATTAGAGCGATTGCTCTTTTTTTTTCCGTTTCAGTTGTTTGTTCTGCACATTAAACGCAACCACTTCTTGCTCTTGTTTTGGCTTTTGCTATACGCCATAATATCGGGCGAATTCGCTTTAAAATTTGGACTCCCCTACCTTTTCTTGGCTCCTGAATATTTAGGTAGCGTGGGCATTCGATCGTATGCCATTTTAGGTTTCTCGCTGGGCGCCTTCATTATGGCTTTCAACATTTACACCTACATTCTGCACGCTCACCGATTCCCGTTTCTAGGAACCTTGGCTCGGCCATTCTTTAAATTCTGCGTAAATAATTTCATTATTCCGCTGAGCTTCATAGTGGTATATATCTTTTGCAGCGTACGATTTCAGTATTGGTTTGAACTACTCACTCCACAACAAATTGCCATCAATATATTTGCCTTCCTTTTGGGAAACGCCGTTTTTATTGCCTTAGCGGTACTTTACTTCTTCCCGACCAATAAGAACATTTACAAGATTACAGGTATTAGTGCGGAAGAGTTGGAGGTCTTAGTAAACAAGCGAAAGGCTGGTATCCGGCGCAAGTCGGGTTATTATTTTACACGCAATAAGCAGTTGAGCTGGAAAGTCAGCACTTATCTAACCCATCCCTTCAAGGTTCTTTTAGCGCGCGATTCTACTCATTACGACAGTGAAACGCTCCAAAAAGTGTTTCTTCAGAATCATGTCAATGCAACGCTTTTTGAAATGCTTATCATAAGCGGTTTCTTTGTGGTCGGTGCGTTTCAATTCAACCCATATTTTATTATTCCGGCGGCAGCCACTACTTGTCTGCTATTCACCGTTTTCTTAATGGTTGTATCGGTAGCCTTGTCATGGCTTAAAGGTTGGACCTTAACCGTTCTGCTCGCCTTGCTGATCATTATAAATTACGCGTCAGCAGACTGGAATGCACTCAATGCGCCGAACTATGCATACGGTTTAGATTACACTAAAGAACCTGCTCGCTACTCTGCCGCTGTAGTTGACAGTTTGAACCAAGATCTCCAGTTGGTTCGTAGAGACTACGATCATCAAATAGCTCAATTAAACAAATGGCTGAGCAAAACCCGAAAAGACCGTGAGAATCCGGAGTACAAACCGAAACTTATATTGATCAATACCAGCGGTGGGGGTCTCCGCTCTTCACTTTGGACGCTTAGCACCTTACAGCGCCTGGACAGCTTGATGGAAGGACAACTCATGCCCAATACCCAATTGATGTCTGGATCATCGGGAGGCACCTTGGGCGCGGCTTTCTTTCGAGAGCTTCATCTTCGTCGCGATTCCCTCGCGCATTCCATTAATAGCCAATATTACCGTGATCAAATCTCCACAGATATCCTTAACCGGGTAATATTTAGTCTGGCTACCAATGATCTGTTCATCCGCTTCCGAACGCGCGAAATTGACGGGAAGTCGTATACTGTAGATCGCGGAATGGCCTTTGAAGACCAAGTAAATGCAAACACTGGATATATTCTCGATAAGAAGGTGAAAGATTACCAAAGAGATGTGGATGCCGGTAATATTCCCATCCTGCTTTTTGCTCCTACTGTGGTGAACGACGGACGAAGGCTCTTAATTTCATCCCAATCGATGTCGTATTTCTGCCATGACGATGACATACAATCGCAGCGATTAAATTTGGGTGATGAGAATATTGAGTTCAATCGGTTTTTTGCCGGACATGGTGCCGACAATTTATTGATGAGCAGCGCATTGCGGCTTAATTCCACCTTTCCGTATGTGCTCCCTTATGCCACCCTTCCTTCCGAACCGCGTATGGAGGTTATGGATGCCGGCTTGCGCGACAACTACGGCATTAAACTTACCGCGCAATATATTCGTGTATTCAAGCAATGGATTGACGCCAACACGAGCGGGATTATAATTGTCCAAATACGCGATACAGAAAAAGTAATTGAGCCCGATCGTTTAGAAACGACCATCATAGACCGATTACTTAACCCGATCGGCTCCTTTTACGGAAACCTTTTCAACGACCAAGACTTTAATATGGATCAGATTTTAAGGCTTACCCAGGCGGGCCTGACGGTTCCGATACACCATATTCCCTTTGAAATGCGGTTTAGCAGCGACGAACAGGTGGCATTGAGCTGGCACCTCACCGCGTTGGAAAAGAAACGGGTGAATGAGTCCATCTACATGCCTTGGAATAAAGCATCGTCGGCCGAATTTGCGAGACTTATAGCTGAGTAGATTTTGGTTATTTTCGCGCCATGCGCATCTTAGCGGTTTTTTTAGTTTGCTTCTGCTTTTACGTTCCTACCTACTCTCAAGAGCTCAGCCCGAGTGCTGAAGTGAGCCTTATTACATGTGGCTCGGGCGACGAGCTTTACTCCACATTTGGGCATAGCGCCTTACGGTTTTTAGATCGCCAAACGGGTCTTGATCGGGTGTATAACTATGGTACCTTCGACTTCGATACACCCAACTTCTATCTCTTATTTGCTCAGGGAAAGCTCAATTACTTCGTAACTGTTTCGAGTTTTGAAGATTTTGTACGCTCCTACCAGCGCGAAAACAGGTGGGTTTACAGCCAAACCCTCAACCTGAGTGGGCGACAAAAAGAAGCTTTATTCGCTTTTCTGGAAACCAATTTGCTGCCGGAGAATCGAAACTATCAGTACGATTTCCTTTACGACAATTGTAGTACACGCCTCCGCGATGCTTTGGAGACAGCGCTCGGTGACTCCTTAATTTATCCCGAAACCAACACTTCTGCTCCGGCTGACACTACCTTTCGGAACATGCTCGACCTCAACCTGACCCAACATCCTTGGAGCGATTTGGGCATTGATTTAGCCTTAGGCATGCCCTGCGACAAAGTTCCCGATTTTCGAGAGCGTATGTTTCTTCCCGATTATCTGAAAAATGGCTTCGGTAAAGCTGCCCTCGCCGATGGAAATGTCTTCCAGCCCTTGGTTACCAATGGAGGCTATATTCTCCTGCCGAATGAACAAGGGGAAGAAGATCAAAAATCAATTTTGTGGATATTTTGGGTTTTTTGTGCACTTGTCGCGGCGATTAGCATATTCGGAAAAGCTGAGCGATGGAGGTGGTTTGATGCCGTATTTTTTAGTCTCATCGGTTTTTTAGGGATAGCCTTGTTTTTATTGTGGTTTGCAACCGACCACAGTGCTACCAAATGGAATCTCAATCTGCTTTGGGCGAGCCCAAGCTGGTTGATATTGGCTTTTCAACTGGTGCGCAACCGCTTAAATCTCAACTTATTTAAAGGGCATGCTATTGCCATGTTCGCCATTTTAGTGGTTTGGATGCTTCTTCCGCAGAACTTTCACGCGGCGGCGGCTCCGCTCACTCTTAGTTTGGCTTTTAGGGCATGGTCTTGGCAAAAGTTCTATTTCAAACGAACGCAATCTGTATAACCATGAATTCTAAAGTCAAAAAAGCATTGGATAGATTGGACAACAATCTCCGGCAAACACTCGAATACATGGATGGTCTATCCGAAGAAAAGCTTTACCAGGCACCAACCGATGCCTGGAATGGTGCACAAATATTACATCACATCTACCAATCGGAAATGGGTGTGGCTGCATACGTCACTAAAAAAATGATGGCCGATCGGAAAGAAATAGGAAAAACAGGGTTTTCTGGATTGGTGCGCTCCTATTTATTAAACCGGGCCTTAAAGAATTACGCTAAAAAATTTCGGGTACCTTCTTCCTTGGCTCCTGTTCCAGAGAAGCCTTATTATGCGGAAACTAAAGCCAACTTTCTGGAAAACCGAAGGAAAATCTCCGAGCTGCTCGGGAAATTCGACGGAGACATGGTTTCGCGAGGGTATTTCAAACATCCGCGCGCCGGCCGGCTAAACATTGTACAAACTCTAAGCTTCATGAACGAACACATGGAGCGACATTCGGAACAAATACGAGAGCGATCAGCGTAGATATGGCAAAAAAAATTAAAGTAGGAATGGTGTACTCCACCAATCCCAATTACATCTATGAACCACGCCCCAAGCCTTCGCCCACCGGGGTGCAACCTTCTCAGCAAGACCTACGGGTGTGGTTGGAGCGGCACCGGGCAGGTAAAGTAGCATGCGTTCTAAAAGGGTTTATTGGCTCGGACGAAGAGCTCAAAACATTGGCCGGAGCTTTAAAAACGCTTTGCGGCGTGGGTGGTACCGCCAAAAATGGAGAGATCATAATACAAGGCGACCACCGCGAAAAAATAATGACTTACTTATTAAATCAAGGTTATGGAGCAAAGAAAGCAGGAGGCTAAAGAACAGGCAGAAACAACTATTGATCGCGGGCACTTCCAGATGGTTGCCATCACGCTTCAAGGCTTGGAAGAAGTGCTTGCACGCGAGCTGTTGAACATCGGTGCCAATGATGTACGACCAGTGAAGCGTGCCGTAGAGTTTACCGCCGATCTCGATTTGGTGTATAAAGCGAATCTTCGCATACGCACGGCGATACGCATTATTAAACCGCTCCATCATTTTCGAGCAGCCAACGAAGATGCGCTTTACGACGGCATAAAGGCTATGGATTGGTCAAAGATTTTCGATCAGGATAAAACCTTTTTGATAAGAGCTGCAGTGAGCGGCGATAATTTTACACACAGCCAATATGTAAGTTTGAAGTGCAAGGACGCTATAGTCGACCAGTTCAGGGAGCGTACAGGAACGCGCCCCGATGTGGACACCGATGATCCCGATATCGTAATTCACATCAAGATTTTCCGAGATCAAGTGAGCGTGTCGTTAGATAGTTCCGGGGTACCACTCCACCGCCGTGGTTATCGCCAGCGCGAAGCTCAGGCTCCCCTTAATGAATGTTTGGCCGCGGGCATGTTGCTCATAGCGGGTTACGAAGGAAAAACAGATTTCATTGATGCCATGTGCGGTAGCGGCACACTCTGCATAGAAGCGGCGCTTATAGCACACCGCATTGCGCCGGGTCTGCTGCGCGATAAGTTTGCCTTTATGCATTGGAAAGATTACGACGAATCGCTCTTTGAAGTTATTCGCGAAGCCACGGCCAACAGAGTGCAGGAACAGCCCATCAAAATTACCGGATACGACATTGATCGAGCTTCAGTTGAAATGGCTCGGAAGGCAGTGAGCCATCTGAGTTTAGAAGATTTGGTGTCATTCGAAGAAGGCGACTTTTTTGAAATAGACCCTCCAGCTCCTCCGGCGATATTGGTAATGAATCCGCCTTACGGCGAGCGGATGCAAGTGGCAGCTATCGAAAATATGTACAAGCAGATTGGCGACAGACTGAAAAAGAATTATGCTGGCTACCAAGCATGGATTTTGTCGGGAAATATCGACGCGATGAAAAACGTAGGTCTTCGAACATTCCACACCCACCATTTACTCAACGGCACCATTGAATGCCGCTTTTCGGGTTACCGCATGTACACTGGAGCAAAATACCCGCAAGCCTGAATACACGTATCAATAAGCCATCAATCTATCTACCGTCTCGGCCAAACGCGCATTTGCTAAAAAGGCTTTTTCTAAGGAGCCAGCAAATGGCACAGGTGTGTCTAAACTGGTACAGCGGAGCACAGGTGCATCCAAACTTGAGAAGCACTCTGAAGAAATTATAGCGGCAATTTCGCCACCAAGGCCACCAAAACCCGTGTCTTCATGCAACACCAATACACGACCAGTTTTACGCGCTGAGGCAAACATGGCTTCATGATCGAGCGGTACTAAAGTGCGCAGATCGATCAAATCGATCGATAAATCTTTACGCTCTTCGGCAAATGCCATCGCCCAGTGAACGCCCATTCCGTAAGTGACAATCGATAAATCTTCGCCTTGTAATATTTGGGCGGCTTTTCCAAATGGAATGGTATAATATCCTTCAGGTACCTCGCCTTTAATGTTCCGATACATTGCCTTATGCTCAAAAAACATCACCGGATTGAGATCTTCAAATGCTGTGAGCAATAGCCCTTTAGCGTCGGCCGGAAAAGCGGGATAGACCACTTTTAGGCCGGGGACGTGAGTAAACCAGGCTTCATTGCTTTGAGAGTGGTATGGACCCGCTTGCACGCCTGCACCAGTGGGCATTCGCACTACTACGTCGGCATTTTGTGCCCATCTATAATGCGCTTTCGCCAAATTGTTCACGATTTGATTAAAACCCTCCGACACGAAATCGGCAAATTGCATCTCCACCATGCTTTTATATCCTTTAATGGAGAGGCCTAAGCCTGCTCCGAGAATGGCTGCTTCACAAAGAGGGGTATTCCGTACGCGGTCCTTGCCAAACAATTCCACAAAGCCTTCTGTAACTTTAAAAACACCACCATATTCGGCAATATCCTGGCCCATTAGCACTAAGTTTGGGTGCTTTTTCATCGCCTCGCGTAAGCCGTCAGATACGGCATCGACAAACCGCATTTCAGTAGACTTACCTTTTGGAACTGATATTTCAAGCTCAAATGGAGCATAAACATCGGTGAGCTCTTTGGTTAGATCAGCCTCTACGGTCGGTTTGGCTTGGGCTGTTTGAAGTCCAAGCTCTATTTCTTCACGGAGCGTTTTACGAATTTCGAGTGCTTCAGCTTCCGACAGAATTTCTTGCTCAAGAAGCCAGGATTCAAAATTTTCAACAGGATCTTGCTTTGCCCAAAATTCCATCAATTCTTTAGGAACGTATTTGGTGCCCGATGCTTCTTCGTGGCCGCGCATGCGGAAAGTCATGCACTCCACGAGCACAGGCCGGGGATTAGCGCGCATACTTTCTGCTAAGTCGCGAAGGGTATGGTATACTTCGAGAATATTGTTGCCCGCCAATTGCACGGCTTCGATTCCGTAACCAGGACCTTTTTGGGTAAAACTCTCAAACTTAAATTGTTCAGAAGAAGGTGTTGAAAGTCCGTAACCATTGTTTTCGATAACGAACATCACCGGGAGACTCCACACGGCTGCGGTATTGACACTTTCGTGAAAATCGCCTTGGCTGGCTCCACCATCGCCGGTTATCACGGCCACAATACTTTTATCGCCTGAGAGCTTATGCGCCAAACCGATACCATCGGCGACGCCCATTTGGGGTCCGAGATGCGAGATCATGCCGACGATATGGGCTTCATTGTCGCCAAAATGAAAAGATCGGTCTCTGCCCTTGGTATAGCCATGAAGTTTACCTTGCCACTGGGCAAAAAGACGATCGAGGGGTAGCTTACGCCCTGTGAACACGCCAAGGTTGCGGTGCATAGGCAAAATGTATTCATCATCGCGCAAAGCCAATGTGAGTCCCACTGATATGGCTTCCTGACCGATACCCGAAAACCATTTCGATATTTTACCCTGTCGAAGTTGACTGAGCATTTTCTCTTCGATCATGCGGGGGCGGAGCAACTCGGTATAGATATGCTTAAGCTCCTTCTTGCTGAGTTGTTTACGGTCGAATTGAGTTTGCCGGGACAAGGCCATTTCCATAGGGTCAATCTTTGTTCAAAGGTAGATAAATTCGAAAGTGAAGGTCATGAAAAACCCCGACCAAAATGGCCGGGGTTTCTTCTTAAAGTTCACATAATTATTTCACGAAAAGTTTCTCCGTACTTACCACAATTCCGTCGATGCGCGTATTTACAATGTAAACACCTTGCGCCAACTGACCTCTAACTGGCATAGATGCCCGGAAGGATGTATTGCTACTTCCGAAATTTTCTTGGATCACCAATTTACCGGTAAGGTCGTAAATCTCAATCTGTATTTGTTGTTGCTGCGCATCTAAGTTGCTTATCAAGACCTGAAGATTTTCGCCGGCATTCGGGTTGGGATAGATTGTAGTATTCGGACCTTCAGTAAGTACCTGGGTAGTTTCTAGGTTTTCCACTTCCGGCGCGATGCCAGGCGCAGGAGCGACGAAGGAGATAGCACACTCTGCACCATACGGAGCAGTAGCCCCGCCAGCTGTGGCTCTGGCAGCTACATTGTAAGTGTTGCCAGCAACTAAACCTGCGACGCTGTTGAAAGCGATGGTCCGATTTGGTCGGGCAACTTCTATCGGCGTTCCAGGAGTGGTCAAATTGGTCATCCGGAAATCATAGGAAGTGGCACCACAAACCTTGAAAGCCTGTGTCCAGGCGGTGAGTGTAACACTTGAACCGCAAGCGATAAATGCAGGATTGAGCGAAGTAGTGGGAGCCGTGGGAAGCAAGCTTATAGTGCCCGGAGTTGAAACTCCGCTTTCTGTGCCGCCACCAGTTACAAACACCTGTACATCGTAGGTAGTACCATAAGTAAGACCCTGAACATTTTCAAGGTTGCAGAAATAGTTGGACGAATTTGAGTTAAACTCAAATATTTCAGTACCTGAATCGAATAACCATCGATAATTGATTGTAGCATTTACTGGAGTTGCCTTTATGGTGTTGCAAAGCTGGAAATTACCCCCATTGAATATCGATTGCAAACCAGAAACGGGTTCAGGCGCAAACGTAATATTACAAGCAGGGCCGTAGTTGCCCATGTTAGGGCCAGCGTACATCACAACTTTAGTGCGGACAGAGTAGGTGCGGCCGTATTCAAAATTCGTAAACCAAAACATTCGGAACTGCGGATTGGTGCCGTTTGGCGAAACGACTTCATATACGGTAAAAGGAGGCTGGGTTTCCGTAAACTCAAAAATGTAATTCTGCAAATTCGTAGCTGGATTGGCATTAGTAGAACGTATTATACTGTTGGCGGTTAGCCCGGTAGCGCCGCAAAAGTCGGTACGGAGTCGTACCTGTGGAATGTGGTAAACCCCGGTAACGAAGCTGGTCTGAGAAGGTGGATTTGCACCTGCGTGATGAACGCGATATACATACTCCGCACCAGGAATCAAGTTATCGATCCAAAAAGTTTCTTGGGCACCCGCTCCCGCTGTGTTGGAGCAAGCCAATTGGCTTCCGCCACAGCTATTGAAGACTTCAATGGCCGCATTAAAATCTCCACTTCCTTGTGCCGAGAAATAAGTAACAGACCCGACGGCTACAAAACGGAAATAGGGATCGGCATTTCCATCCGGACCGGCGCATTGCAGATTGCCGGAGTAAGAGAAATCGGCAACATCTGAAGAAACAAGTGATTGGGCTAGAGAAGTTTGAGAAAGAACCAATGAAGCATCCTGGCATTGGGTGTTTCCAACGCATGAAATATTCCAATTCCACCCAGCACCAAGGCCAAGGCTATTGTCGGCACAACTGCCAGCTATGTTTGATGTGACGCGCATAAAAATGCTGCCGCTGCTGGCAGTGCGGGTAAGACCCGCTAAATTTCCGGCGTTAGAACCTTGAAAAAGAATGGGTGATGTGCCTGTAGTGCCGTTTCGGATGGTAATAATATCTGAGCCATTTTGGATAAGGCCAGAAGCAAACGTTAATGTAATTGGAGAATTATTCGACGAGGAGTATAAGAAAACAGAATTATCGCTATTCGCATAGCAATAAGTTTGATTGAGAAGATTGCCACAGGTCACAATTCGATTGCATCCCAGACCAACATCAGACAGTACGCGCACCACATTGCAACTGGCGTCGTTAGGATTTTGTATGGTGATGGTTACTGTTTGCCCTAAGCTAAATGGACCTACATTGTATATACCAGTTGAAGTCACGTTATTAATTGCAGGCGCACCGGCATTGTTCAAGATATTGAGTGACGGGGCACTTCCCAAGTTGGTAATGTTTACGTTCACGGAATATTGGTTTGCGGCTCCGCATAGGCGAGTGGTAGTAGCAGTAGGCGATATGCAGGTTGGGGCGCCAATTGCGCAAACATCAATGTTGTCAGCTTGGTTGTTGCCTATGTCCCAAAGTTGAATGTAGTATGCAACCCCGGGAGTTCCGCTGAAGGCGAGCTCTGGATAGAAGCCTGGGCCAGAATCGGTATCGCAACCGATCTGTACGAGAGATCCGCAAACGCCGGAATATACGGCCATGTTGATATCCATGGAGAAAGTAGGGGTAGTTAAATTTAACTGAGTGCGGAAGGTTAGCTGGCCCGATGGAGGCATAACCACCGCAAGCCAAAGGTCTCCACCGTTATAGCCGGGACAATTTGTCGGAGAAATACCGCTGGCACTCAAACCCACATTGGATACCGTGGTGAGCGTGCACGTATTAATGTTGACAGGAACCGATATAGCCTGCGAACAATTATTTCCGGGCTGAGCAAATGCGCTTTGGCTCGATAAAATGAATGCTGCGAAAACACTTAAAAATTGGAGATAGCTGTAAAGTTGCTTCATGCGATTATATTTTTTATTAACAGACAAATATAGTGATATTAGATACCACGT
>JBBQFC010000053.1:0-22126 GCA_038321615.1 Flavobacteriales bacterium
TACAGGGCAGGATATTCCCCGGCGATCTTCGGGTAGCTCCACAACCCCTGTACACGGTAATTGGCAATGAAATAATGGTTGGTGGCAGTGGTTCCATGTTCGATCTTATCTATACCGAGCGAGCCGGTAAATTATACCGTGGCAACGCCATGTATTCAAGCCAAATAGCCTACACCTTCGCCGATGGCCGCATCTATCGCGGCGACTCACAATTTCCGCTCGACGTGCTTTGCAGCGTGCAGGGCAATATGATTTTTGAAGGGGCTTACGCCAATCCGGCTGAAGGACGCTTTGTGATCGAAGGGCCGGCCAGCATATCAGACTTGTTCGCTATACTGCTCGCCTTGGGTCTGCTCGACTGAGGGCTTCTCTTCACCTTTTTCAGATGCGAAGAACCGCTTTTGATTGAATAAAATCAGGCCCATCCCCACGGAGATGGCCGAATCGGCGACGTTAAAAACGGGTCGAAAAAACTGTAGCCTGTCGCCCCCAAAAAAAGGAACCCACCCGGGCCAATACGTATCAATAAGCGGGAAATAGAGCATATCGACAACCTTGCCGTGGAGAAAACTTCCGTAACCACCGCTTTGGGGCAGAAAGGTGGCCACGTCGGGACTATACGGCGCGCTTTCGCTGAAAATCAAACCGTAGAAAGCACTATCGATAATATTGCCAAAGGCGCCGGCAAGCACCAATGATATGGAAATGACAAAACCTAAGTGTGCCCGATTCAACACCAGTTTGCGCAGATAAACGGCGATGAAACAAACTGCTACAATGCGGAATAAGCTCAGGAATAATTTACCCGTCTCTCCACCAAATTCAAACCCAAAGGCCATCCCCGGATTTTCGATGAAGTGCAGAAAGAACCAATCTCCGGCTACAGAAATCGATTCATCAAGGTGCATAGACGTCTTGACCCAAAATTTAGAAACCTGGTCAATGAGCAATACCGCCACAATGGCAATGATGGCCGCCCGTTTGTGGCGATTAGAAGCGATCTTGTTGCTGTTTGGCTTCGATACTAAGGGTAGCGTGCGGCACTAAGCGGAGGCGCTCCTTGCGGATAAGTTTTCCGGTGGCGCGACAAACCCCGTAGGTTTTATTCTCGATTCGTCGCAGAGCATTTTCCAAATGGCTGATAAATTTCTCCTGACGGGAAGCCAATTGAGCGGTTTCCTCTCGCGACATCGTCTCCGACCCGTCTTCCATCATTTTAAAGCTGGAAGCAGTATCGTTGGTACTATTGTCGTCGGCATAAGAAAGCGACTGCTTAAGTTGGGTCAAATCTTCGCGCGCATCGGTTAGTTTTCTATCGATGAGCACTTTAAACTCCTTCAAATCTTCGTCGGAGTAGCGTGTTTTTTCGTCTGCCATGGCAAATAATTATAATTTAATCAACGAAACTTTGGTCTGAATCCCTTCATCTAAGTTGATTTCCTGAAAGCCTGAAGGCTCGGCAAAATCAACTATTTCTATGGTATTGGCCAAAATTTCGGCACAAATATAAACCAAATTATCGTTGATTGCTTTGGTAATGAGCGGCGTATTCACAATGCGCAAGGCCACGCGATCTGTTACTTCCAAGCCGCTGTCTTTCCGGAGATTTTGAAGCCTGTTCACAAGCTCGCGCGCTAAGCCCTCGGCTTTCAACTCTTCAGTGATACTCACGTCGAGCGCTACGGTATATACGCCGTCGTGCGCTACGAGCAGCCCGGGAATATCCTTCGCGGTAATCACCACTTCCTCGCGAAGCACTTCCACTGCTTTCCCATCTTTTACCGTTAGCCCGATGCTCCCCGTGCGTTCCAGGGAGTTGATCTGCGCAGCGCTCATGGCCACTATTGCTTCGGCCACCGCCTTCATATCCTTGCCAAATCGCGGCCCTAGCTTTTTGAAATCCGCTTTGATTTCCTTCACCAACAAATCTGACTGAGGGTCGAGCAGCTCCATTTCCTTCACATTGGTTTCGCGCAAAATAATCTCAGCCACGTCTTTCAACCTTCGCTCGAAGTGCGGATCGCCGGCCGGTACCATGAGTTTGGGTAAGGGCTGGCGTATGCGTATGTTTTCTTGCCTCCGCAAGGCCCTGATCATGGATGATAGGTGCTGGGCGATTTCCATTTTCTGCTCCAATTCCCTATCGATCACCGACTCGTCCGTTTCCGGAAAATAGGCCAAATGCACCGATTGATAGGGTAAGCGGTGGGTGCCTGCATTCAAATCGCGGTAGAGTCTATCGCTGTAAAAGGGTGCAATCGGAGCCGCCATTACAGCCACTGCTTCAAGGCATGTGTAAAGCGTTTGATAAGCCGAAAGCTTGTCGTGGCCGGCCTCTCCTTTCCAGAAACGACGGCGGCAGAGACGGACGTACCAGTTGCTCAAATCTTCGATTACAAAATCTTGTATCAATCTTCCGGCTTTCGTCGGTTCGAAATCAGCGTAAGCTGCATCAGCTCCTTGTATGGTGGTATGTAGCCGACTCATTATCCACCTATCCATTTCAGGGCGATCGGCCACCGGGACAAGCGCTTCGGAAAAATCGAAATCATCGACATTCGCGTAAAGCGCAAAGAAGGCGTAAGTGTTCTGCAGCGTACCAAAAAATTTGCGCTGCACTTCTGCAATTCCTTCTTCGTCAAAGCGTAGATTATCCCATGGCTGGGAGTTTGTAATAAGGTACCAACGCGTAGCATCGGGCCCGTATTGCTCCAAGGTCAGGAAGGGATCGACGGCATTGCCCAATCGTTTGCTCATCTTAAGACCATTCTTGTCGAGCACTAAACCATTCGAAATTACCGCTTTATAGGCCACAGAGTCAAAACACATGGTGGCTATAGCGTGTAAGGTGAAGAACCAGCCTCGGGTTTGATCTACCCCTTCGGCGATGAAATCGGCGGGGAAAGCCCGACCATTATCTATCTTTTCCTTATTCTCAAATGGGTAGTGCCACTGGGCATAAGGCATACTCCCGGAGTCGAACCATACGTCGATCAAATCGCTTTCGCGCTTCATGGGCTTACCTTTCGGGGAAACCAAAATATAGGTGTCAACCACATTTTTATGCAGATCGAAAAATTCGTAATTCGATTTTGAGAAATCACCAGGCTTGAAATCAGCAAGGGGGTTTCGTTCCATCATTCCGGCTTGCACACTTTCGTCAAGGGCTGTGCGCAATTCCTCCACACTTTCGATGCAGCGTTCTTCGTCACCGTCGTACGTTCGCCAAATTGGAATGGGAATACCCCAAAACCGCGAACGCGAAAGATTCCAATCGTTCAGGTTTTCAAGCCAATTGCCAAAGCGGCCTGTTCCAGTACTTTCGGGCTTCCATTTGATGGTTTTATTCAGCTCGATCATCCGGTCTTTTGCAGCCGTAGAGCGGATGAACCAGGAGTCGAGCGGGTAGTAAAGCACCGGTTTATCGGTGCGCCAGCAATGGGGGTAGCTGTGCTCGTACTTCTCGATCCGGAAAGCCTTGTGTTCTTCCTTGAGCTGGATTGAAATAAGTACGTCGACCGATTTCTCGGGCGCTTCTCCTTCAGGGTAATATTCGTTTTTCACGAATTTGCCTCCTAATTCACTGGCTAAACCGGCAATGAATCGACCTTGAAGATCGACCAGGGGTACGGGGTTACCTTTGTCGTTTAAGACTAGCATTGGCGGCACTCCCGCCTCTTTAGCCACGCGGGCATCGTCGGCACCGAAAGTGGGAGCTATATGTACTATACCCGTACCGTCTTCGGTGGTCACAAAATCGCCTGCTATCACTCGAAATGCCTGATCGGCAGATTCGAAGGGCTGAGCCCAAGGGAGCAATTGCTCATAGCTCATACCTATCAAATCGCGCCCTTTCCATTTCCCTGTTTCCCGAAAAGGGATGTGCTTTTGCTGAAGATCGAATGCCTGAAAATCGCCGGCTTCTTCGCTCGATTTATATTTTCCGCTGAACTGCTTGGCCACCAAATCGGATGCGAGAATGGCGACAAAGTGTTGCCCGGTGTATTGGTTAAAACTCTCAATAGCGCTGTAATCAAAAGCATTATTTACCGCCAAGGCCGTGTTTGAAGGCAGGGTCCAGGGCGTGGTAGTCCAAGCCATGAAATAATGCGGCACGCCGGAGCGCTTCGTGGTAGATTGCAAGCGCTCGAGACCCGATCCTTTGATCTTAAACAGCGCAGTGGCACTTGTGTCGCGCACATCTTTGTAAGTGCCGGGTTGGTTTAGCTCATGCGAACTAAGCCCGGTGCCTGCGGCTGGCGAATAAGGCTGGATGGTGTAACCCTTATAAAGCAAACCTTTCTTGTAAAGCCGGGATAGAAGCCACCATACCGACTCCATGTATTTATTGTCGTAGGTCACATAGGGGTGCTCCATATCCACCCAATAGCCCATTTTTTGGGTGAGATCGTTCCACACATCGGTGTACTTCATCACTGCTTCGCGGCAAGCTTGGTTGTACTCAGCTATGCTTATGGTTTTGCCAATGTCTTCCTTGGTAATGCCCAATGCTTTCTCGACTCCCAGCTCTATGGGCAGGCCATGTGTATCCCAACCTGCTTTGCGCTCCACGCGATACCCCTTGTTGGTTTTGTAACGGCAAAAAATATCCTTGATACAGCGCGCCATCACGTGGTGAATACCAGGCATACCATTGGCGGAAGGTGGGCCTTCGAAGAATACGAATTGGTGATCTTCAGGGCGCTCCTCGACGCTTCGCTCGAAGGTTTTCTCGCGCTCCCATTCGGCCAATATGGCTTGGGCTATATGCGGCATATCAAGCCGCTTATGCTCGGTAAATCGTGACATGTTCTAGGGTGCTTTTAAGCCCTGCGAAGGTAGGAAACCCGAAGGCTTATCGCAATGGTAGCTCCGTGTGAGTAAAATTACTCCTGTTCTTCGGTTATCAGGGGCATTGAAGTAAAGGTGTAACCCGTTGTGGCCAGGGTATAAGGGCTTTCTAAACTTACCGACAACACTTCCATTTTTGAAATTACCCCTGTTTTGATCTGGGTGGTGTGGAATTGCATAATGAAGCCCTTTGGTGCAGATAGCCCCTTATCGCCAATTTCAAATTTTAAGCCCAGTGCTTGAAACGATTTTTCAAAATTAATATTCACATCGGGGCTTATCCATACTTCGCCCTTCACATTAGGGCTATTGATTTTATACTCCATACAAGTATAGCCAGCGATCACTTTTTCATTTCCCGTTGGTTCGAAGCCGGTTTCTTTAAGATTCGACAAACTTTCGTCATTGATCTTCTGCTCGGGAAGCTGGTAGGTCATGGCCATTCGCTGTTGCGATGCAGGCATGAAAGTGGTCATTTGGTTGCTTTCAAAATCAACCAGAACCATAGATTCCAATGGAGGAGCCACTCGATCAATCGTTTCTGGAAATAAGCCAATGTATGAAGCCTCCGTCTTGTAGCGCATGGTGTAAACCATTTCGGAAAGGGGTTCTGGCCCAGCAGGGTCAGTGGTGAGTTTCATCTGAACCGCGCTATCAAAAACATAGGCTTCGGGCATCGTAACAGTGGTGTCTTCGAAAAGCGACTTCACCGCTCCATCATTAATCTCGGTCTGGGCAAAGAGCTTATTTGCTCCAAAATTCAACCCAATAACAAGCAAGCAAGCATAAAATCTTTTCATTGCTGGAAGCGGTCTATTAAAGATTAATCAATGCGGGTTAAAACTAAACTATGTGCCGAAGTTAATTGTTTTGTCTGTAAATTGGCAGACCATGGAAAGGATTATCAGTGAAAGGGATGAAGGCCTGCAAAGCATTCGCCCAAAAATCGACGTTTCGACCGCCGAAGCGGGAGCGATCGAAAGTTTTCAAAGTTCAACACTGCGGCCTATTTTGAAGTTTCAAAATGGAATAATTCTCGCGCAATTCAAAAAGTACCTGATCAAATTTAAGCCCGCCTTCAACGCCTACAATCAAAGTGCGCAGCGCAATTTCATCGACGAAGTGTTGAAGAAAGATCCACGCATAAAGAATTCCCTAATCGCTTCGGTGGTAAGTTTAATGACTATCAGCGAATACGAAGTGTATTGCTCGAACAAAATAGAACTGAACAAAAGAATTGTTACGCTCCTTATAAAGCGCTTACAAGATCAGTTGGAATTTCTGTATTAATCGGCGGCAAAAGTCCGCGCCGCACTCAATGGCTTGCGCGGGTCATTTGGCGGGAAATCGAGTTTATAAATCGTTGATTCGGTTTTTAATCTCTTCCGCCCACTCCATAATTTCCTGACGCTGCGCTGGTTTCATCTTATCGAGAGTGGGGTACACAAATCCAATGCGTGGATTATTCTCTAATTTTCGTCTATTGCGATCGTAAAAATCCCAATATAGCGCATTGAACGGGCAAGCCTTTTCACCCACTTTTAGTTTCTTGTCATAGTAACAGTCGCCGCAATAATCGCTCATCTTGTCAATGTAGTTGGCGGTCGAACAATAGGGCTTTGTGGCCACAAGGCCACCGTCGGCGTATTGGCTCATACCGCGCGTATTGGTAATCTCTACCCATTCTATAGCATCGATATATACGCCAAGATACCAAGCGTCGACTTCATCGGGATTTACCCCCAAAAGCAGGGCAAAGCTTCCGGTTATCATCAGACGCTGAATATGATGCGCGTAGGCATAATCGAGCGACTGACCGATGGCCTGCTTCATGCAGTTCATCTTCGTATCGCCGGTCCAATACCAAGCGGGAAGGGCCGCGGTATGATCGAAAAAATTCTTGTTGGCATACTCCGGCATTTGCGCCCAATAAACGCCCCGCATGTACTCCCTCCAGCCCAATATTTGCCGAATAAAACCCTCTGCCGCTGCCAGGGGATAACGATCGGGATCGTCGCGCCAGGCTGATTCCACTGCTTCGATAATCTCCCTTGGTTTTAGCATTTTGGTGTTCATGCTAAAGCTGAGCCTTGCATGGTAAAGCGACCACGCATCTGCTGCCATCGCATCTTGATAGTTTCCGAAATTGGGTAGGCAGTGCTGTATAAAAAACGCCAATAATGCTTCCGAGTCCTGCCGATTTGCCGGCCACAGACTATGCTCACCCTGCATGCGTCCCATGGTTTTAACCCCGGCTTTGTCAATCATTTCCAAAATGGCTGCCGCGTCGTGATCAAACACCAACGGCTCCGGCCATCTTTGATCATCAGGCAGCGCCTTTCGATTCGATTTATCGTAATTCCATTGGACTCCAGCGGGTTGGTCGAAGTCCATTAGGACGTGTTCCCGCTTGCGCAACATGCGGTAGAAAGACTCCATAACATAGGTCTTCTTTCCCTTAAAAAAGGCAGCTAATTCTGCGCGTTTTGTAACGAAATGCTCGGTATCGCACTCCTGTGTTTCCACCTTCAATGTTTTGGCCAAAGCCTGCAATTCTTTATCCAGCCGCCACTCATCGGGCGATTGGTATTCGAAACGCTGGTAACTGTGCTTCTCTACCAAATGGTTCACATTCTCTGCGATACTTCCCTTATTGGATTTATCGTCGAGTGCAATGTAAAGCACGCTATGATCGGCGGCAATTAGTTCGTCTGCAAAAGCGCGCATGGCGATGAAAAATGCCACCACCTTCTGAATATGGTGTACAGCATAGTCGGTCTCTCCCCGACTCTCGACGAAAAGAGCCGTAAACGTTCCCGGCTCTTCTTTCCACCAGGTATGATTGCGGTTAAGCTGGTCGCCCAGCACCAATCGGAGCGTTTTGGAATTCACACTTAAGCGGCCTTTTGCTTTTTCCCCGTTACCGGTGTTTCGGCAATTTTATCGTTTCCAAATAGCCAATGGCCATCAGGTAATCCGCTCTTTACGCGGGCGCCTATTTGGTGGAGCATATTGTAAAGCCCGAAATACGTGCGGTTGATGTAAATACCGTGTTGGGAACCCCGAGCCGCATTGCTCTTTCGAAACTGCTTATCGCTCGATACCTCATCGCCCAAGGCGTGAATGGCGGCGAAATACGCCTTGTCGCCAAAGTCGAACACGGGCTGAGCAAACGGCCGTGCTAAAAGTTCAATCATTTTCGAGAAAACACCCTGAAAATAAATCTGCTCCTGTGGGGTATCGTCTGCCAAAATAAAATCTAATTCACGCATTAAAGCGATTAATCTTGGCTTATCATCGCTCAGTCCGGGAGCCATAAGCTCAAAATAATTCCGGTAGAAATCATCGGGGATCTCCTTGATGCATCCAAAGTCAATTACTGCGAGTTCGCCAGCTGGCGTGATGATAAAATTGCCGGGGTGCGGGTCGGCGTGAACCATTTTAAGCTCGTGAATCTGAAAGCTGTAAAAATCCCAGAGCAATTGGCCTATGCGGTCTCGATCGGCTTGTGTGGGGTTTGTTTTATACCATTCGCTCAGATGAATGCCTTCTATCCAATCCATAGTAATGATCCGCTCGCTCGACCATTCGGGGTAATATTTGGGAAAAACCAAACCTTCGATATGCCCGCAGAGCTGCGTAAGCTCCATGGAGCGTTTGAGTTCGAGCTTGTAATCGGTTTCTTCCAGCAGGCGCTCTTCTACTTCGTTCATATACTTGTCGAGGTCTTTGCCTTTGATATTCATCAGCCGTAAGGCTATGGGCTTGGCCATTTTCAGATCGCTCGATACGCTATTGGCCACACCCGGATATTGTATTTTCACGGCTAGCTTCTTTCCGTCTTTCTCAGCCAGGTGCACTTGCCCGATTGATGCTGCGTTTTTGGCTTGTTTCGAAAAGCTGTCGAAAATTGCTTCCGGTGTTTTTCCGAAAAATTGTCGGAATGTTTTCGCAACCAGGGGGTACGACAAAGGCGGGGCATTGTACTGCGCCATTTGAAACCGATCGGTATATGCCTTGGGCAGGAGACTATCGTCCATCGACATCATCTGCGCAACCTTCAGGGCACTTCCTTTGAGCGCACTAAGCGACTCATACACGTCGGCGGCGTTTGCCTGATCCAGTGTATCGCGCGATAGGTTTGGGTCCACCAACTTCTTGGCGTAGTACTTCATGTAGTTGCCGCCCATCTTTACGCCGGCGCCCATAAACTTGGCCGCCCGCTCCATCTTGGTCACAGGTATTTTGTCTTGTTCTTTCATGTTTTATCGCGATTGCCAAAGAAACTTGGCGAGGTCTATTGCACTATCTAAAGCTGATTCGCCAAGGAGTTGAAAACCAAAATTCACCGCTTTCTCTATGGCGGCATCGGTTTGTTCGAATCCGGCACTCTTATCCTTGGCCCAGAAGTCAAGGACGAATAGGAGCTGAAGCCACATAGCAGCGCGGTATCGATCGGTGAGCATGGGGCGCTCTTTAATTTCTTTCTTGTAAATACCTTCAGAGATGAGCTCTTGTGCAAATGCTTCGAAATTCTTTCGATAGCCCTTGAGCCAATATGGGGTGGATTGTGGTTTCCGCAATTCGGGCAGCCGCATGGCCACGTAGCTGCGCTGTTCGCGAAGTATTTCCAAATGCGTGTAAAAGAATGCAAGAAGCTTTTCGCGCACCGAAAAATCTTCAAAGGCGGTATCGTTTTTTAAGGCGTCGAGTGTGCGCTGCATGTAGCCATCCCACACGCCGCGCTCGATAGCTTCGAAGCTGCTGTAGAAATTGTAAAATTCGGCTTCTTCCATGCCGAGAATCTTCGCGAAAGCATAAATCGTTTTAGGCTGTTCACCTTCTTCTAAAAGATAGTTGATGTAACTCTTTTGGATGGTTTCGGCGGTAGGCTTGGCCTTCGCACGGCCACTGGTAGATCCCGCTTTGCGACCATTTGTTGATGCGCTTGATTTCGTTGCAGTTGCCATAATTATACGATTGCTTGTGTGGATTTACTTTCTAATTCTACTATGAAATTGAAACAGTGTCCGTTAAATGCGGCGGCCTGCTCAATATTGCATACATGGCCGCATTTATCGATTACCTCCAGGAAAATGCCCTTGTACTTTTCGGCATATTGCTTTGCCGGTTCTAAAAAAACATGATCCTGAGCACCCATTACCACCAGGCAAGGAGCGTTAATGCGTTGCGCAAACATTTCGCGCAAGGTGCGGTCAAGCTTTTTAATGAGTCGAAGCCATTTGCGTGCTTCTGAGCGCTGTAATTTTTTGGCTTCGCGAATGAATAGTTTGCGACTGGCTGTATGATTATTTCGCGGAAGCAGCACCAATGCAAAGAGCTGATAGAGCGTGTTGAAGGGTAAAATATGCGTCAAGGTGCGAGCCAGATAAGAAAGGGCATTGATCTTCTTGCTCATTCGGAATATACCTCCCGCCAGCACTACAGAGCGCACCCTTTCCGGCGACATTTTCTCAATTTGACGAATGATGATGCTTCCCATCGAAACACCTATAAAATGTGCATTTCGGATTTTCAATTCATCCATCACCACCACCACGTCTTCGGCAATGGACTCAAAGTCAAAAACGGTTCCATCGCCATCCAAATTTTTCGAAGAGCCATGATCACGCAAATCAACAAGCAACAGATTGAATTTTCCTTTGAAAAATTCAACTTGTTTGTACCACGTGCGGGTGCTCCCGCCAGCGCCATGCACAAAAACCATCCAAGGCGCAGGGCCTTCTATGGGATGGATTTCGTAGTGCAGCACACTCCTTTCAACTATCTGTTGGGCGGTCATTGGCGTTTGGAAATTTTATTAGACGATATCTGTCTTTGTCGGGAGCATTTGAATCGTTGATCATCTACCATCGTTTTGGCGGAATGTTTCGTTTTACGGTTCTGAACACGAGCTCTCCACATTCGAAAGGAACTCGCTTTCATCTCGCGCCGCATCAAAGTTATGACTTCGCTTTCAGATATCCCGAATTGCAGCTCGATAGCATCGAAGGTAGTACGATCTTCCCAGGCCATTTCAATAATTCGGTCTATGTCACGCTCAGACAATTGCATCGGCTGGTAATTCAGAGTTAGCTATGGTGTATAAATCGGCTTTCACATATCGCGTTTTATACCATTCATGTGTGGTAATAACAAGGAGAAGCATCAACATGTTGTAGGCAAAATCGTCGAGCGGGATAGAAAGTACACGTATGCCCAAATTCTCCGCATTATTGTACCACACAATCGGCGCTTCGGTAAAAAGCCCGGTCAATGCTCCGTTTGCCAACAAAAACGGAACTAAAATTACGATATAGGCGAAGTAAAAATGGCCCATGAAGGTTATTCTCTTGTTCAGAAAGAGGTAGGTAAGCATCAGGCAAAGCAGCGAAAAAGTGATAAACGTGTAGATATTTTCAACAAATACCACCGATACCACAAAGCTGACGAAGATGAGCCCCATGGTTGCAAATCTTTCTAAGGGCGCAACGGGCGAGACTGGGAAGAAATAGCGCAAGACTTCATAAATAAATACGCAAGCAAATGGCACACAGAAGAAGAATAGCCACTCTTCTACGGGAAGGCCCGCGATTCGAAAGCCGGTAATATAATCGGGGTTGAAGCCCCAAACGGCTTTTTGGGTAAACCAGATGTCCCATGGAATGAAAAGGATCGACATAATTGCCACTCCCAATAAAATACCTGGCCAGAATCGCACAAATCGAATTTTTGGTTCGAAACTGCGGGCAAGCGGAAAACTCAGGGTAAAAAGATCTATTAAGAGATAATAGTAGTGTTCCACGGCTCAGGGTGGCTTTTAGGCTCGGGCCGATTGCCGCGCTGCGCGAAAATATTTGAGCGGTACAATCAACATTCCAAATGATTCACCATCTTCTTTGCCCTGATGTTTATGGTGCACCTTATGGGCTTTACGAATGGCTCGAAGATAAGCATTGTCACTGCGCTTGAACCATGAAAAACGCTGATGAATGAACACCTCGTGCACTAGAAAATAACAGAGGCCATAAAGTGCAATTCCCAAGCCGATGTAAAAACGCCAATCGTAGTCGGCCATCATCCCAAACATGATAAAGAGCCAGGACGGGATTGCGAAAATTAGAAAAAACACATCGTTTTTTTCAAAGAATCCTGGTTGTACCTGATGATGGTCTTTGTGGAAATACCAGCCAAGACCGTGCATGACGTACTTATGGGTAAACCAGGCCATAAACTCCATGAACAAGAAGGTAGCAATGGAAATGAAAACATTAATTGCAATCATAACTTTATCGAAGCGAGCCGAACGAAATCTGGGCGATCGGACACATACCGGTATGTAAATTTATTCATTATCCGGTTGTGCTCTAAAAAAAATACGCCGGGCATCTGAAAAGGATCTCCAGCCGGTTTGCCGATAAGGTGGCCTTTCACCAAACCTGCAACCAAAGCCCTCCACCAATTTTTAATGCCATACAAGGCTACGAAACCAGTTTTACCCAAGCCGTATTTGGTGTATAATTGTTGGGTAGGATCGGAAATGTGATTTACATTCTGCAAATCGTAAACGGAAAGCATTCTTGCGGCCATTTCAAAATCGACCATGTGTACCACTACTATATGGACGGCGCTACGCTCCAATTCGAGCCTTGCCTTGGCCAATTCGCTCATAGTTTCCCGGCAAAAAGTACAGCCAAAGTGTCGAAGAAAAACAAGAAGAACTTTTTCTTCGGCCATCAACACATCTAAATCTTCCCCACGATTGGTGATAAAGCCCATAATTTTAAGCTAATTAGATTCATTAAACAAGGGCATTTAAAAATTGTTTATATCCCATGAGGCCTTCGCCTGTGGCAAAACTACTTATTCTTTGGGCTCTAATAATGGTTGCGATTATTCTTGCCACGGTACCTGATGAGCGACCCGACAAAATGGCCATACCGGGCTATGCTACGAGGGCTGCCGACGAACTCTACTTTCGCAATGTTCGGGCGTTCTACTACACCAAAACCGATGAAGCAGAGGGCATTTTGGAAGTGTACCGCCTGAACAGCATTTTCGACGAGGGGAAGGTTTCATCCTTACCGCTGGCTATTTACCACAATTGGCGAGCGCATGAGGGTTTCATTCGCATAGATAGCGCCTACTTGTCCGCACCCCGACCGGTTCTTCTGAGCTTCAGCCCAAGTAAGGTCGATACACTTCACTGGCCCACTGACGGAAACGAAGAACAATACGCTTTCGCGTACCGCCTTTTTCAAGAATTAAAGCAAGAAGGGGAGCTGAAATTAGTGCATCCAATCACGGGCGAGACCAAAACACTTACAGATTCCGAGCGCAAAAACCTCCGGATGACGCTAAAAGATTACTTCAAACTTATCGGCAAATTATGAGCCTACGTTCCACTGATGCGGAATATAGATGGGCTTATCGATGCCCACAGACGCCAGCCAGGGCGTATGAATCCATCTGGTAGGAACATCGCGCAACTGAGTCAACCAATGCTTTACGAAAGCACCATCTTCATCGTAGCGCTGGGCTTGGCTCAACACGTTGAAATACCGATTCTCGCGCGGGTCGTTGCCCACCCCTGCCACATAAGCCCAGTTGCCCCAGTTGCTGTGCACGTCGTAATCGATAAGTTGTTGCTCGAAATAAGCAGCTCCTTTTCGCCAATCTTGTTTTAAATCTTTCACTAAGTAACTGGCCACATTTTGCCGGCCGCGGTTGCTCATGAAACCAGTTTGGTTTAATTCTATCATATTGGCATCGACAAACGGAACTCCGGTGACACCCGTTTTCCAAGCTGCAAGCCATTCTGCATTTTCACTGATTTCCGGTTCCATTCCACGCGGGCCTCCCCGACGGAAGAAGCGGGATCCAAATTGGCGCGCTACGAACCAAAAATAATCGCGCCAAAGCAATTCAAAGTAAAGCCAATAGGTCGATTCGTTAGCTCCATGCGTCGCTTCGTAAGCTTTTATTTCGCTGTAAATAGCTCGGGGCGAAATACAGCCAATGGCCAGCCAAGGCGAAAATTTGGAAGAATAGTCTGCTCCGAGCAGTTCATTTCGCGTGAGCTTGTAAGTTTTGATAGCTCCGCTCTGCCATGTGTAGTGCTGTAACCGATCCTCTGCCGATTCTTCGCCGCCTTTAAAACGTATTACCGCCCGATCGTCTGGGTTAGGCGGGCGAAAACCAAGTTCATCTAACGTGGGCACCCGCGATTCGCCGATTCCGGCCAAAGGCGAAATCTCGGGAATAGGAAGTGGCGGTCGCACAAGGGATTTTTTTTCTACGTCTTTACGGAATTGGGTAAAAATCGGAGGTATTTCATTCGACGCGAACGGAATATCGTCAGGATGATAAAGCGTATGACCCCAGAAGGAATGGATCGCCACGTCTGTTGGAATCGCTTGGCGCAATTCCTTTTCAAGCAATTGCTCTTCGGGAGTAACCCCGCCATCGTAGTAAATTCCCTTCGCTCCCCATTCCTCTGCCTTTTTCGCAAGGCTTTCTATACCACCAGGAATGATCTCCAGGGCGTTTCCTTTTTTTCGCAAAGCTTCATCAATATCGGCTAAGGCTTCGATCGTGAACGTCAGTCTTCGCGCACCCCATTTGGCAGCACCGTGTGCATCCTTTCTCAGCTCAATTGGGTCGAGTAAAAACACCACGCGTACGCTTCCACATTCGCCGAAAGCACGAAACAATGGTGGATTATCGGCTAATCTCAAATTACTGCGAAGCCAAACGATTCCGGTTTCAGGCATGGGTCTTGTTTTTCCGGCATCGCTCGCTGCAATAGCGCACATCATCCCAATTTTTTTCCCATTTCTTGCGCCAGGCAAATGATAGTCCGCATATGGGGCAAAGCTTGGTAGGAAGATGTTGCTTTTTAACTTTTTGCACGATGCTGATTAGGAGTATGCAACACTGAAAAAGGGTTCTTGTTAAAATAAAAAAACCGCCCGAAGGCGGTTTTTCCAATTCAAACGTTTCGACTTATTTGGAAACGTGCAATTTCTGTGCGATTTGATCGGCACCCACTTGGATATTAACCAAATAGAATCCACCAGCCAGGTCATTCACGTCGAAAGTAACGCGGTTGAAACCAACAGATCGCTGACCAAATTCAACGCTTTTCACTACTTGTCCAGCTAGATTCACTACATCTACTGCGATGCGCTCGCTTGTAGCCAAGTCAAATTCTAAATTCACTTGATTCACAGCTGGATTTGGGAAAAGGCTTAATGTATTGAGAGATGCAATCTCTTCAACACCCAGAGTTGTGGGCACTAGCACCGCGTCAATCACGTGCACTACGCCATTTATGGTAACAATATCGGCTACTGTAACCATAGCGTTGTTTACCATTACTCCGGATCCACTCACCGTTATATTAACGGTTTCGCCAAACAGCGTGGCAACAGGACCGTTCACCAAACTGGTTGAAAGAGCGATATCTCCAAGGGCGTGGTATAGCAATACATCGCCGAGGAGCGAAGGATCCCCGAGCAGCGAATTCAACAACCCGTCAGGAAGATTTGAGAAGGCCGCATCGGTTGGAGCAAAAAGGGTGAAGGTGCCAGGCCCGTCAAGTGTTTCATCGAGATCGGCCAGGTTTATCGCTGTTTCGAGTGTAGTATGGTCAGGGCTAGCTACAACCACATCATATACGGTAGTAGCATCGCTTGGTATTAATACTGCATCAATAACGTGCACTACACCATTGTTTCCAATAAGATCGGCGATAATTACCTGAGCACCATTTACGGTTACCCCATCTGCCGTTACTTCGATATCTACCGTTTGACCGTTCAGCGTTGGAACGGTCGCCGTGGCAGGAAGTTGAGTTGAAAGCACTTGGCCATCGAGCACATGGTAAAGTAAAATATCGGTCAATACTCCAGAAGGATCCGTGAGCAAAGCTCCAACTAGTGAAGCTGGTAGGGCTGCAAACGCGGCGTCGGTCGGTGCAAAAACAGTAAAAGAACCATCACCGCTCAGGGTACCATTTAAAGCAGCTGCGTCAATCGCCGCTTCCAATGTATTGTGCACATCGCTGGTTGCGATTATGTCGTAAACCGATATAGAGCCATTGCTCGATAGGGTCGGAAACCCATTGTTCACTGCTAGATTTGAGGATTCGTCTCCGCAGAAGCCCGCTTCTTGGATTCCGATGGTATAGGTTCCATCTACAGGAGCTACGAACGTAATGCTACAATTCTGCTCAATAGCAACTAATCCACCTCCGGGGCCAAAAATAGTCAATTCCGCATCCCAAGTATTAGCTCCAGGGCCATTACAAATGGAAAACGTGTATTCTGTGCCTTGTACAAAGTTATTGACCAGGTATCGTTCGCTTGCCCAAACCTGAAAACCTGTGATTTGGTTTACTTCACCTACGCCACCTACAGTTTGCGGGGCACCATCGAAAAGGGTATTGAAGTCGCCAAAGGGACCTGCTTCGAAATCTGTGCAAATAATACCTTCCGGCACAAGTACCGCGTCGATTACGTGAACCACGCCATTATCCGCAAGTATATTGGCCGTAGTGACTTGAGCATTATTAATGAAAACATTGCCGGACAGAATGGTAACGGTTACGCTTTGACCGTTAATGGTTACAATATCTTGCCCATCGCTCAAATCGGTTGACAAAGCCACGCTTCCTACTGCATGGTAAAGCAATACATCGTTTAATGCACCGGTAGGGTCGGCGAGCAATAGATCAATAACACCCTGCGGAAGCGCTAAAAAAGCGGCATCTGTAGGTGCAAAAAGGGTAAAAGTTCCGGGGCCATCTAAAGTTGGCTGCAAACCAGCCGCATCGATAGCCACTTCAAGGATATTGTGCACATCACTACCAGCGACTATATCGGCGATACTCTGTGCTTTCAGAATGGTACTTAGTCCAAAAAAGACTAAGCATAAGGGAAGAAATTTTCTCATGATTTTGGGTTTAGGTTTTGAAAAAAAGAATTTGTCGTTATTTAAAGACAACATAAGTTCAATTTTGTGGAAGTTTCCCCCACCACACATTAAACAAGAAATCGATAGAACGAGGAATGCTAAGTGGAATCGTCAACCTTTTGCCGCATACTTAAGAATCGTCAAATTCTGCATGATGCCCTGATTTTCAGTAAGTTAAAAAATATCCTATATTTCTGGCCTTCTTGGAATTTAAAAGCCCGCCTTCCTTGCGAAAAGCGGGCTGAAATTTTTAAAATAGGTCTTAGTGGATTACTACAACGCGGGTGGCATTTCGTCCTTGCGTATTACTCAGCACCACGGTGTAAACTCCTGCTGGCCATGCATCTGTAGCTATGGTGCGTTGTTGCGTCTGCTGCGATGGATAGTTAGAAGACTCGATTTGTTGGCCGTGCACATTGAACACGTCCATTTGTACGGACTCGTTTGTGCTGGAACTGAACTCCAGCGTAAATCCACCATCAGCCGGGTTTGGATACGTTTTTAATCCCGAAACGGCTTCGCGCTCGCGCACAGAAGTAACGTTTGAAAGCGGAATGAGCGGCCCTCCGGTTGGAGAGGAAATCCAAAGTCCAAATTCCGACCCATTGCTATTTGCTTGGGTATCGAAGAAGCCGGAAGCAAAGATTGTGGTAGCCTTTCCGCCAAGATTTAGGTCGCTGAGCGGTAGGCTATACGACGCAATAATATCGGATTGACCAGCGGCAGTAAGCGCCAAAACGTAATCGTTGTTTAGAGGTACAGAACTGTAGCCATCGAAATTTCCGTAGGCCAGATTTCCAAAAATTTCATTTCCAATAATGAATTGCTCATCTACATCCACAGCTGGTGCGTCCGTGGTACCGTGAACTACCGCCAAAAAGGTATTTACCGGCGATGCAATTGTTTCGATATATCCGTCAATGATCACCGCTTCTAATGGAGCAATATCACTTCCAGGGGCGTATCCGGCATCGCTGGCTATACCTTGCACGATAACCTGGTAAGAACCACCTGCTTCAAAAGTGATGCCTTCTAGAAATAAGAAGGGATCTGTGCCATCCACACTATTGCCTGCACTTACAGTAATATCGATTGGCTGACCGCCTAATACATCATAGGTAGGAGTAGCAGTTCGGAAAGGTAGGTTGTCCATTTCGGGTTCGGTGAAATCACCATTTATGCGAATGTCAACCACCGCGGCAGAAATATCAGCCGAATTGTGCACGAATTGAACGCGGGCGGAGCAACTATTATCAGGAAGTGGTAATACAATTAATTCAAAATTTCCTGTGCCACCAGCATACCCGTCAATTTGGATATAATACGTTTGGCCCGGTGCCAGGCCGCAACGTTGCAGCCTTGAAGCAAAAATAGTTTGGGCATTGCAATCCAGATCTGCGTCGAAGTCATCGTTCGCAGCCAGCAGGTCGTAGCTCTCGTAATCTGCGCAATCTGCGGCTTGATAGAGCGCAATCTGCGTATCGAAAGCCGTCGCAAAACCACAAGTCGATATTTCAACACCTCCACTGGCCGGTGCATCGAAGGCGTACCAAACAGTGTTGGTGATTTCTGCGTTTTCGGTGCCAAAAACACCGTCGCACCACTCCATAAAATTGCTGCAGCCTCCACGTGGGGGCACAACTTCGCCCGGGTCGATCCCCGCGCCAAAATTATCGCCCGCTACAGGTACTCCATCGGTTGCTATGACGAAAGCTGAGCAAGGTATATCGTTGAAATTGTAAAGCGGTAACGGAATAAGATTGCCTCCTTCGGCGCGAGCTACAAAAAGTCCAAAGCCCGGTCCGTCGCTATTGTTTTCGGGAAGTACAAAGCCCGAAGCCAGCACCGTAATGGCCTGACCCGTTAATCCCAGGGTCTGCAAGGCCGCAGCATAGGTGGCTATTACCTCTTCATTCGACGATTGGGTCAACTCCAATACATAATTGGCATTCGCCAATTCGATGTAAGGGGTAAAATTATTGTACACTAAATCGGAAACTAGTCCAGGTACTGGAACGGACAGCTCATTGACGCTCACAGTTGGCGCATCGGTAGCACCGTGGTAAACCAATACAGCGGTGTTGCCTTCGTCTGCATCCGAGCGGGCTCCGGCGAAAATGGTAATTCCAAATGGCACTTCGTTCGATCCGGGCTGGTAGCTAAATTCGGAGTCGATACCTTGGGCAATTGCGATGTATTTCTCATTTGCCGAAAGGCCGCCTGGCAGCGACAGCTCGTAAATCGGGTTGCTCGCATCTACACTGTTGGCTTCGTGTACGGTAATATTGAGCGCTTCGCCAGCGGCAAGGGTCATAAAGTTTGTGGCCGATCGAAAGGTAATATCATCCAGGGCTTCAGGCAATGCTCCATTAATGCGCACATCTACGGTGGCAAGTGCCAAGTCGGCAGAGTTGTGTATGACCTGTATCTGAGCTAAATCGACAATTTGAAGCGGAATAAGTCCGCCGCCGCCTGAAGTCGCAACCCAAAGACCGAAGGATTCGCCGTTACTATTGGCCGAAGGATTCACAAATCCGGATGCCAAGACAGTAATTGCAGCTCCATCCAAACCTAAGGTTGCCAGCGGAGCGTTGTAATATTGTACGGTATTGCCGCTGCCACTTATGGCCACTTCGATGGTGTAATCATCAGGGTCTAAACTTACGTAGCCATCGAAACTGCCATAGGCTAAGTTTTCGCTGAGCGATGCCATTAAGAGTGTCTCGTTAATATCTACATTGGGCGCATCCGTAGCATTGTGAGCCATCAATACATCTACTTGAGCCAGGTCTGCAGCCAAAACACGAGCCGTAGGATATACGGCAAAAGCAAGCGGCGGAGCAGGAGCATACCCAGATGCGGAAGCGATACCTTGAGCTACCACAATGTAGGTTTGTCCTGGATCGAGGGTAACCATCTGGGCTAAAAGTGGGCTGGATGCATCGACACTCGATGCAGCATTGATACTAAGCTCGAAAGAAGTACCTGCTGGAAGGGTCAAGAAATCGGTAGCTGAGCGAAAAGCCATATCGTCGAGCGAAACGTTAGGAATAACCCCATCTAAGCGAATATCGACTTGTGCCGCGGCGAGATCGGCCGAATTGTGAATGACTTGTACCAAGGCTTGCGGATTCAAGTCGGGAGCGATGAGAAAAGTAAGATCGACATCTCCTGGCGCTGCGCCAAAACCGTCGCCGGATAGGTGAAGCACCACCGGAATATCTCCATTGATGCTTGCTTCAAAAGTTAAGTTAATGTTGAATTCATATACATTACCCTGCGAAGTAATGCCCCCGTAAATATTGTCATTATCGCCCCAACTCACCGTTTGGCCATTGATGCCGTTAAAGGCTTCGGGAGCTCCTCCCGGGTCGAATGCCGGGCCAAATACATCCGAATTGGAAACCGAATTAATGGTAACCCCCGCTGGAAAAGTCAGTGAAATAGAATCGCCGTACTCGAAGTCGGTGTTGTTAATGTTGAAGGAGAAATAGACATTATGCGTTCCACCGGCCACATAGCCATTGGTAGCAGTGGCCTGCACTGACACTTGCTTGGCACCGGCAATGGGTGCAGTTGGCTTTAAGCCAATGTAGTTTTTTGCTTTTGCGGCATTCTGTGGCACCCCGTTTGAGAAACTGCCGAGCCTTTGGGCGTGGATATTTCCAAAGTTCATAGTGGCCAAAACGCAAATAATAGCGGTAGTATTGAATAATTTCATAATACTTAAGATTAGTGATTACACTACCGTAAGGTACTTGCTATCTAAACTTAGGGTTTCAGAAAGTGCGGAATTCTTTAACAAGAGGTTGTGGAATGGGGGTTGAAGCCGGATCGCCGGTGGGCAACTATCTCCTTTCCGCAGACCCGAAATTTTTACTTCTGCGCATCGCTAAAGTGCGAGTAATAAACCTGAGAAACCCGGAAGCCTGATTTACTGCTTTTAATTCGGTCGGATTTCTTCTGGATTGAAAGTCTTCAACCCTATAATTTATCGAAATCGCGATCACTTGTAATGAGAATTAAATCATGCACCATTGGTGTAGCCGCGATAATTGCATCAGGTGTTCTTATTCCGGCTTCCCTTCTCAGTTGTCCGCATCTCTCCACAATATCGCTGTCGATACCGAGAATGGTACGCTCTCTGACAAACATCTTTACAAAATTCTCTTTAGTCAAATCAGGGGTTATCCCAGAAAGTGCTTCTATTTGGGTAATGATGGATAAATAGGGGCTTTCATTAATGCGACTAGTGATAAAATGTGCTGCATCTGTGGAAAATTTGTCAGAAAAATAGCTGGAGATAACGTTCGTGTCAATTAAATATCCCCCCATTCGCTTCTCATTTGACGGATATACTTCTCAAAATTCTCAGCATCTTCCGCGGTAAATACCCCCTTGTATTTAGCAACCAAATTAACATCTTCTCGCAAGATATTTCCTTTTCTAACTCTTATAAGCTTCAGCTCCTCTAGCGCGTGCAAGAGATTCAAGGCTTTTTGATTTCTAACTTCAATGGTGATCGTTTCCACGGTGTGGCAATGAACGATTAAATTTTCTAGTGATTGCGCAATCTACAGTTACTCAAAGTTAAGCAAACAGGTTCCAATTTCATAAAGCTTCACTTCCCCTTATCCAACCCGCGTTGTAGGTTCGATGGCGCGCTGCCGCGCCATTTTATGCCCGACGATAGCACATTGAAATTGGGACTTTTTCAATATGTCGGAAAAGACATTTTAGAGAACATGGCATCATCGGTCAATTCGATGACCATGCATTTTTCGCAAATCTCACCGGCACTATAAAAGCTTTGACAGTCAGGATTATAAAAATAAGACAGCCCTGTTTTTTGGCTCAGATTAGGACCCCCAAAAAGACCAATTAAATCCGAACTATTCATCAATGATAGACAATCACGCCCGCGTTATGATTTCAACAAGGTCTCCTGATCGAACCGGTTTGTCGTTGTCTTTCCACGCTTGGTTTACGCGGACGGTATTCGAAGTGTATATAAAGTCTTGAGCGGGGTTGTAGCAGGTTTGAAGCGAAAGAACTTCACCTTCGAAAATATATTCGGCCTGATCTATTCCAGATACGATCTGATGATGGACGAAGGCACTATCGGTTATGATTTGACCACGGGATAAGAAACTATTAAATAGTCGATCCTTACTAACTAACAGCGAGAGCAGAAAAATATCGGTCTAAAAATCGCTGAAAAATAAAGGCCAACTTTTCGGATGATTCTTTTCTGATTTTTTCGATCAATTTCTTAAAATTCCAGCCAGCTGCGGCTAAC
>JBBQFC010000054.1:0-22048 GCA_038321615.1 Flavobacteriales bacterium
ATAAGGCCGGGAGCGCTGACGGAGGAGTTCGATAATTTCTTTCCGTCCGGTGGTATAGCCGCCCATAGCGCCGCCCAAAGCCTTGCCGAGCGTGCCGGTAATAATATCGACGCGCCCCATAGCATCGCCGAATTCTACAGAGCCGCGACCCGTTTTGCCAATAAATCCGGCAGTATGGCATTCATCAACCATCACCAAGGCTTCATATTTATCGGCCAGGTCGCAAATACCCTTAATATCTGCTACTATGCCATCCATGCTGAAAACGCCATCGGTTACGATCAATTTGAATCGCGCCCCCTTTTCATTGGCGGCAATGAGCTGTTTTTCCAGATCGGCCATGTCGTTATTCGCATAGCGATATCGGGCCGCCTTGCAGAGCCGCACGCCATCGATAATGGAAGCATGGTTTAGGGCATCGCTGATAATTGCATCTTCTTCGCCGAGCAGGGGCTCGAAAACACCACCATTTGCATCAAAGCAAGCGGCATATAATATAGTGTCATCACAGCCGTGAAACGCTGCAATTCGATGTTCTAGTTCTTTGTGAATGTCCTGCGTGCCGCAAATGAAACGCACACTGGACATGCCGTAGCCGCGCGTGTGCAGCGCTTCGGCGGCAGCAGCCACCACATCGGGATGCGACGAAAGACCGAGGTAGTTGTTAGAACAAAAGTTCAAAACTCTATTTCCGTTCTGAAGCGTGATTTCAGCGCCTTGCTCCGAAGCAATTATCCGCTCTTTCTTGTATAATCCAGCTTCACGAATGGATTGAAGTTCTGTTTGTAAATGATTCTTTAGTGCACCGTACATAGGAAAATAATTTAGCGCAAAAGTACGAATCGACGGCGTAGAAAAAGAAGGTGGAAGTAAGGTCTTTCGAAATCTCCCAAGTAAAATGGGCTTCATTCGGCGACAAACTTTTACATTCGCCTCCGCTAATCCTTAAAGAATATCTGTAAATGAACCCCCTAATTCGAAATATAGTAGCCGTAATAGTTGGTATTCTTGCCGGGAGTTTCGCTAATTTGGGCTTGGCAGCAGTGGGTATGGCACTTATACCACCACCCGGCGATGTAAACCTACAAGATATCGAGTCGATCAAGAATTCAATGGGTGCCTTCGAATTCAAGCATTATATATTTCCGTTTTTGGCGCATGCCATTGGCACCTTGGTAGGAGCTTATTTGGCATGTCTTTTGGGCAAAACCCGGAAGATGACCCTTGCCATCATCGTTGGTGTTTGGTTCCTCATAATGGGTATAATCAATGTAATTCTGCTGGGCACAGGTATAGTCCCTTCGGCCATCGACTTGGTTATCGCTTATATCCCCATGGCGCTTATTGGCGGACGTCTCGCACTTCCAAAAACATTAGACGAATCGGAAGAGCTTCAGGTAAAGGATAATCCGAAAATGAGCTAACCAAACTAGAATCGTTCAACATAGCTATTCAGCCAATTTCATATACAACAAAACCAAAATAACCAAACTAAGACTTGGCGCCTTCATTCGGCCTGCGCCCTGTTAAAAGCCACAGAACTCCAGATTAAATTTTTTCTTTTCACTATCCATCCCTTTCCAAAAAAGCACTTTTTCATAGAAAGAGCCATTTAATTTCCAACATCACACAAGTCAACTTATGCAAAAAATCATCATTTTGGCATGCGCCATAGCCGCAAGCGCCATAACCTCCGCTCAAAAAAATGAATCATTTGAGCCCAGCAAGAAAGTAGAAGTAATTGCCGGCGAAACCTACCGAGAGAGCAAGGGTATGATCCCCAGTGAAATATGGGCTAGCTCCGAATCGGGCTTCTACGTCAGAAAAGTCAAACTTGGCTTTGGATCGAGAGAGATTATCCTGGCTCATTACAACCGCGATTTAAACCTCGATTTCGAAGTGGAGCTCGACGTTGAAGACATTGAGAAAGACCGACAGTTCTTTGAGATTCTGGAAGTAGGCAAAAAGTTCATCGTGCTAAGCACTCAGAAAGACAAGAAAAAAGGGACTCTCACCCTGTATTTGAACGAGCTAAGTGCAACGACGCTCACGTTAAATCCCAAATCGACCATGCTCGGTGAGATAAGTGGCGAAAATGCCAAAGACCTGAGACGCTCTGGCTTTAACACGCGTATGTCGCGCGATAGTTCCAAATTTTTAATCGAGCACAATCTGCCGTTTACCAAAGGTGAACCCGAACGATTTGAACTCAATGTGTTCGACGACAATCTGACTCGGCTCTGGTCAAAATCCATCGTTCTCCCGTACAATGACGACCTGTTTTCGATCAATAATTATCGGGTAACAAATGAAGGCGACGTAGTGGTGGTGGGCAATTTATCGCGCGACAAGGCCGACACAGAGCGCAAAGAGAAAAACTACAAAACAATTCTGATCACTTATGAAGATCAAGGTGCCGTGACCAATGAATATGAAATAAATTTGAATGGCAAGCTCGTTTCTGACATAAACATTGCCATGACCAAAGAAGAAGTAATCTGCGCGGGGTTCTATCTCACACTGGAGAAACAAGGAATTCAAGGCTCCTTTTTCGTTAAGCTCGACCGCGCGTCAAAATCAGTGATTCACGAGAGCACAAAGGAGTTCAGTGTAGAATTTATGAAGCAGGATTTGACAGAGCGGCAGGCCGATAAATTGGAGAAAAAAGAAGAAGCCGGAAAGGACGTAGGCCTTTCTTCCAACTTTGATTTGCACGATTTTATACTTCGCAATGATGGAGGAGTTGTGATGATCGCCGAATATTACAAAGTAGTCAGAACTACCACCCGAACCCAACAGGGTACTATCACCACCTATACCTACCACTACAACGATTTAATTGTGGTGAGTATCGATCCAAAAGGAAATATTGAATGGGCGAGTAAGATACCCAAGCGCCAAATTACCACCAATGATAATGGTCAGTTTTCGTCTTACCTGAGTGCCGTGGTTGACGACAAAATTTACATTGTGTTTAACGATAATCCGGAAAATCTGGCTTACAACGGCGACGGCAAAATAGATAAAATGCGCATTAAAGACGCTTTCGCGTCGCTGGTTACTATAGATTCCGACGGCCGCATTTTTCGCGAAGCACTCATGTCCACAAAAGTGGACAAGGTAATCGTACAGCCTAAATTGAGCTCGCAAGTCGCAGAGGATGAAGTCATTCTTTTTGCCGTGCGAGGCAAGAACAAGGCTTTCTACAAAGTGAAGTTTAAAAAGTAGGACGCTCATAAATTCTTCTCAAAAACAAAAAACCCCCACACCTATCCGGCGTGGGGGTTTTCATTTACAGTGGATTATGTGGTTTAAACCACCCCTTGATCCAGCATGGCATCGGCTACTTTTACGAAGCCGGCCAGGTTGGCACCTTTTACATAATTTACCTTACCGTTTTCGGTGCCGTATTTTACGCAAGCAGCGTGTATTGATTTCATAATGTCGTGGAGCTTAGCGTCCACTTCTTCCGCAGGCCAACTCATGCGAAGTGAGTTTTGGCTCATTTCGAGTCCCGAAGTGGCCACGCCACCGGCATTGCTCGCTTTACCTGGCGCAAAGGCTACATTCTTGCTTTGAAAATAGGTAATTGCTTCTGGCGTGGTCGGCATATTGGCTCCTTCGGCTACAAGCATACAACCCTTTTTAACCAATGCTTTCGCATCATTTTCATCCAACTCGTTTTGGGTAGCGCAAGGCAAAGCCATATCGATATCGCAAGGCACAGACCATGCATTTTCCCCTTCGAAATATTGAACACCATTCAAATTTTCGGCCATTTCTGAAATGCGGCCACGACGTGCGTTTTTCAAATCGAGTAAGTACTGGAAAGCTTCATTGCTAAATCCATTTTCGGCGTAAACGTACCCTGCAGAATCGCTAAGCGTTACTACTTTTCCGCCCAGCTGCAACACTTTTTGGAAAGCATACTGTGCCACATTTCCAGAACCTGAGACGGCCACGGTCTTACCTTGAATTTTTTTGCCCATCGTTTGGAGCATTTCCTGTGCAAAGTAAACACAGCCGTAACCGGTAGCTTCTGGACGAATTAACGAGCCACCCCAGTTGCGACCTTTTCCGGTAAGCACACCCGTAAATTCGTTTCGAATGCGCTTATACTGTCCAAACATATAGCCTATCTCCCGACCACCTACACCGATATCTCCGGCAGGTACGTCGGTATCGGGACCAATATGGCGAGCGAGTTCCGTCATAAAACTTTGGCAGAAAATCATCACTTCATTGTCCGATTTTCCTTTCGGATCGAAATCGCTACCACCTTTTCCACCACCCATAGGCAAAGTGGTAAGGCTGTTTTTAAATATTTGCTCGAAGCCCAGAAACTTCAGAATGCTCAGGTTCACCGATGGGTGAAAGCGCAAACCTCCTTTGTAAGGGCCGATTGCCGAGTTGAACTCGACACGGTAACCGCGATTGACCTGAACTTGACCCTTATCGTCGAGCCATGGCACACGGAATATAATGGTGCGCTCGGGCTCCACAATACGCTCAAGCACTTTTGCTTTTTTGTATTTGGGATTCTCTTCCAAGAAAGGCACAACGGCCTCGGCCACTTCATGCACCGCCTGAAGAAACTCGGGCTCATTGGGGTTTTTGGCGCGAACGCCTTCCATAAATTCATCGACAAGCGATGTATGCGCGGCTACTTGCATAGGAGCTAAAAGATTTAGATTTAGGCGTCAAATGTAGCCAAAATACAGTTCCGTAAAGGCTGTCTCAAAGGCTTCCGAAAGGGCACTCTAAGCATTGAAATTCAATTTATTAGCCCAAATACAGAACGATCCTAAGATGTGTAAAAGGTACACTTAGGTATCAAATGGCTTGGTAGCGCTTGCCCGGGAGTGCCTTTACAGCCCCTTTCAACTCTAGGGTGAGTAATTGAACGAGCACGGCACTCATAGGCATCTCTAATCCAAGGCAGAGACCATCAATATGCGCCGGACCGGCTTCGCGCAGCGCAGAGACAATCCGCTCCTCATCGGGCGTTAAATCCATAAAAAGGCTGCGTTGCACTGCCTTCTCTTTAGCCGGGGCATTCCAACCCATGATATACTCCAAGTCCTTAACCGATTCGAGCAGAGCGGCCCGATTGGTTTTTATGAGCCTATTGCAGCCTGCCGATCGCTCGTCGCCGATACGCCCGGGTATTGCAAATACGTCGCGGCTGTAGCCATTGGCCAAATCGGCGGTGATGATGGAGCCGCCGCTGAAGCCCGACTCTACCACAATGGTGGCATCGCTCATACCCGCCACAATGCGGTTTCGCATGGGGAAATTCTCCCGATCGGGTTTGGTGCCGGTGGTAAACTCACTGAGCAAAGCACCGCTGGCGATCATATCGGCGACGTACCGCTGATGATCGGCGGGATAAATACGGTCGAGTCCGTGGCCAAGCACTGCGATAGTCGGCAAGCCCACTTCCAGGCAGGCGCGGTGGGCATGAATATCTACCCCGTAAGCAAAACCACTCACCACCGAAATGTCGTATGGTTTGAAACTCTCAACCAAATCGCGAGCGATCTGCTTGCCATAATCGCTGATATGCCGGGTGCCGACAATGCTGATCATCCGGCGAGCATTGAGATCTGCATCGCCTTTGGCAAAAAGAACCACCGGGCCATCTGAGCAGTGGTTCAGCCTTTGCGGAAAACTAGTTTCCTGGAAGGATAGTATAGCGATTCCTTTCTTTTCCGCGAAAGCAAACTCCCGATCGACCGCCTCGTAGCCATTAAAATTGCGAATGGCCGAAGCCCGGGCATGGCTGAGGCCATGAACCTGCACCAAATCGCGGGTTTTCTGTTCAAATACTATTCCCGCCGAACCAAAATGCTTAATCAACTTTCGGGCATTCAGCACCCCAATCTGAGGTACTTTGCTCAGGGCGAGTTGATAGTACACTTCCGTTTGGGAGAGCTGAATAGAAGGAATGGGTTCGTTCTGAATTTTCATTTGCGGAAAGCCGAAAATAATTAAACTTGACGTGGATATGGAACATATTGAAAACTTAGGAATAATCCCTGCGCGGTATGGCTCGACAAGGTTTCCGGGAAAGCCACTTATTGATATAGGTGGCGTAACCATGATTGAGCGCGTATACCGACAGGCGAGCCAATCGCAGCTCAATGCGGTATTGGTGGCTACCGACGATAGCCGCATAGCCGATGAAGTGGCGCGTTTTGGCGGTTGGGTGGTGCGCACCTCGCCCGATTGCCCTTCGGGTACAGATCGCTGCCGAGAAGCACTCGATATTATTGGTTGGAATTGCGAAAATGTGATCAACATTCAAGGCGATGAACCTTTCATCGATCCGGAGCAAATCAATCAGGTACTTCATCTTCTCCATCGCACAGAAGTAGGAATTGCCACCTTGGTAAGCCCTGCTCAAAGCGCCGAAGAAGTGCTAAATCCGAACCGTGTAAAGGCAGTAACCGATTATATGGGCCGAGCACTTTATTTTTCGCGGAGCCCGATACCCTATGACCGGACGGGCAAAAAAAACTTCGAATCTTACCTTATTCATTTGGGCATTTACGGTTTCAAAGCCGATGTTTTGGCCGATATTTCAGAGCTCAGCCCCGGAGTGCTCGAAGGCACCGAATCGCTGGAGCAATTGCGGTGGTTGGAAAATGGGTACGCCATCTACACCGATATATCGAGCGAACGCGCAGATAGCATCGATACACCCGAAGACTTACGAGCAATCAAAAAAAAGCTTTTACTTTGAAGCCGCAGGGCGCCTACTCGAATTGGCTAAATGCGTATTTTCACTATGCAGATTGACGGATATATAGCTGAGTTACTCCATGATTACGATTGCGTAATTGTACCTCAATTGGGTGGATTTGTCACCAATCATCGTCCGGCCCGGCTCGATGAACGATCGGGGATTGCCCACCCAGCTCAAAAGGATTTGGGTTTCAACCGAAACCTGACCCGCAGCGATGGCCTTCTAGAACAGGCTTTGCAAAAGGCCCACGGCTATACTTTCGAAGAAGCCAATACGGAACTGCGCGCCGAAGTGCAGCAGTACTGGGCTAAACTCAGAAAGGGCGAGACGCTAAAATGGCAAAAAATCGGGGTTTTGTTTCTCGACACCGACCGCAATTTACGCTTCGAACCTTCGCAGGAGATCAACTTCTTAAAGGCATCTTTCGGATTTGACGCTTTCCAAATGCCTGTGCGTATCGAATTTGAGCCGATCATACCGGCTGAAGCGGAAAAGACCGTCGAAAAATTGAAGCCGATAAGCGCTAGTCATCACAATCAGACCGTGCACCGCAAGGGTCGGAGCATTTATTGGGTGGCTGCGGCTACCATGCTTCCCTTCTTAGGAATGAGCCTTTACATGGGCCTTACTACCGAGTTCAAAAGCCCTACCGACTTAAGTTTGGCAGAACTTTTCCCCATTTCTGGAAATAAAAAAGCTACTTCAGCATTCACCCCGCGGGGTGAAGAAGCCGACCTCGGTCAAAGCGATGAAGCAGCCACGTTTTGGCCAGATACAGCTACTGTTTTCCCCTATTCTTTCGAGTCTGAAAAAATAGATAGCACCGGAGTTTGGATCAATTTGAAAAAAATTGAAATTGTAGTCGAAGCGCCAGCGAATGAAAAACGCGTTATCGGCAAATACCACATTATCGCAGGGTGCTTTGGCGAAGAAAAAAATGCGGAGAAATTTGTCCGAGAACTTCTTGCAATGGGTCATGGAGCAAGTATTCTCGATTACCATAAAGGCCTTTATCGCGTAAGCATTCGCGATTTTGGCGATTACCAACAAGCACTTCACGACTTGGGCGAGATGCGAAGTATACCGCAGTTTGCCCAAAGTTGGATGCTCAAGAAAGAAGCCTAACCACTTGCCTTGCGGTACTTTTTGTAACTGACTATTCCCACACTTAAGGCTATACCGAGCAGTAATAAACCGCCCACCCCGTATGCCCACGACAAAGTGTTCTTAAACACCACTGTAAAAACGATCGCAAAAAGCAGTAAAGTGGCCAGCTCATTGTAAAATCGAAGCTGCGAGGCCTTCCACTGTAACCTTCCGGCAACCATCTTGCGGTAGAGCACATTCAGCGATAGATGATAAATTAAAAGAAGAAGCACAAAGCCCAATTTTACGTGCATCCACGGCATGGAAAGGTAGGCAGGATTGATCCAAAGAATGGAAATAGCGGTAACAAAAGTGAGCACCGCAGAAGGCCAACCAATGATTTTCCAAAGCCGGCCGGCCATTACAATGATCTGACTTTGAACGGCTTCCTTCGCAGGTTCCAGCTTGTTTGCTGCTTCCACAAAATAAATTAGCAATCGGGGCATGTAGAAGAGCGCGGCAAACCAAGCTACCACAAAAATAATGTGCAGAGCTTTGGATGTTAAAAGTATTTCGCCTTCCATGGCGCAAAAATAGACATAAGGCGCGAATCTCCCTGAAGCCGCTTTTCCCTCCTTATCTTTGCCCCCGAAACAAGAAAACATTGAAAGAACAAAAACGCGCAAAAGAAACTTTTGCCACTTCTTCGAAAATCGTACTTCCCAACGACACCAATACCCTCGGCAACCTAATGGGAGGCCAACTCCTTAACTGGATGGATATTACCGCCGCCATTTCGGCGCAGCGTCACTGCCGGCGGGTGGTAGTAACGGCCGCGGTAAACAATGTGAGCTTTAATAAGGCTATCAAACTCGGCGATATTGTCACCATCGAATCGCAGGTTTCAAGGGCATTTGGCTCATCGATGGAAACCTTCCTCGATGTATTTGTCGAGAATCATCGCACCGGCGAGCGGACCAAATGCAATGAAGCGATCTACACCTTTGTAGCCGTAGATCAAGTGGGGCAACCCATCCACGTTCCCGAGTTAATACCCGAAACCGATCTTGAAAAGGAACGCTATGCGGGGGCATTGCGGCGTCGTCAGCTCGGGCTTATTTTGGCCGGGAAGATGAGCCCCTCTGAAGCCACCGAACTCAAAGCCCTTTTTGAGAAGCAAGAATAGCCGGTAATTTATCGAGGGGTAGCTCATCAATACACCGGCAGGGCTTGTATTTGCAGTTGGTTCCCAATTTCGAGCAAGGGCGCTTTTTCAGATGGTCGGCCTGAAGCCGAATGTCGAGCGCTTCATTGCGATAAGGCCCCATACCAAAGGCCGGTACCGTGGCTCCCCAAAGCGAAATAATGGGTTTTTTCAAAGCAGCGGCTATGTGCATAATACCGGTGTCGGGAGTGATTAACACCTCAGCCCACTTGAGGAGCGAAGCCGATTGACCTAGCCGGAATTTTCCTGCGGTATTCCAAACACGAGCGCCGAAGGATTGAGCAATTCGCTCGCCAAGCTCCTGTTCGGCGGGCCCTCCAAGCAGGGCTATAGGTCCGTCGATCATTTTGCATATTTCCACATATTGGGCTTCGCGCGGCTTCTTGCGCCAATGCGCTGCTCCTATACCCACGGCAGTAAAACCGCTGCGAAAAGGAACAGGGAAATCCAGTCCGTCCACTTCGTCAGCTCGATCAATGAAAAAATCGAGGCCTCGCCCATCATCGGTCAAGCCAAATGGTTTAAGCACTTCGAGGTATCTGTCCACAATGTGGATGGCCGGCAACCTGTTAATTCCAAAATTGACCAGCAGCCATTTCTCCCAATTCAGTTTGCGAAAACTGAAGGAAAGCATCTTCAATCCCGATTTTACACGCGCCGAACGGAGATTGTGATGAAGATCGAATACATAATCGTAACCTTCCGCTTTCAACTCATTCATCACCTCATTGGTGCTTTTCTCGATGGTGTAAACCTTTGCAATAGCGGGATTGGATTCGAGAATTCCACGGAAAGCTTTCTTAGTGAGGTAATGTATTTCGACTGGACCTTCCCATTGCGCCTTGATCACGCGTACCACGGGTGTGGTAAGGACAATGTCGCCGATGGAACTGAATCGAATAAGGAGAACTTTGGTCAAACGGCTTGATAAACTTTTTCAAATGTAATGGATTTCCGTCTTTTGCACCCACCATGAAGCCCTACCTCATAGATACCCACGCCCACATGTACGCCGACGAATTCAAGGACGATAGGGCCGAATGCATGGAGCGCGCTTTAAATGAAGGCGTCGGGCTTACCATTCTCCCGAATATAGACGGCACCTCCATACCCGAAATGGCGGCTATGCAAGTGCGTTGGCCCGAGCAAATCCGCGCCATGATGGGCCTTCACCCCTGCTATGTGAAGGCCGATTACCGCGACCAACTGCGCCAAATTGAAACGGTGCTGAGGAACGGCGATTTTGTGGCGATCGGTGAAATCGGAATTGACTTGTATTGGGATAAAACCACACTCGATTGGCAAATTGATGCCTTTGTGCAGCAATTGCAATGGGCTGAGCAACTGGACCTACCCATTTGCGTACACGCGAGAGAAAGCCTTCCGGAAATTTTTGACACGCTCGAAAGCCATACTTTTCCAGGCCTTAAAGGAGTCTTTCATTGCTTCACAGGAAATATGGCCGACGTGGAAAGAGCATCGAAAATCGGGAATTTTTATTTCGGTTTGGGTGGGGTAATTACATTTAAAAACGGAGGCATGGCCGATGTGGCCAGCCAATTGCCCATCGATCGGATTTTGCTGGAGACGGATGCACCTTATCTGAGCCCTGTGCCCTTTCGCGGAAAGCGAAACGAAACAGCTTATACACTAAAGGTGGCGCAAGAATTGGCAAAAATAAGGAGTGCAGAACTCGATGATATAGCAGAACAAACCACTAAAAATGCTCTTAAACTCTTCAATCTCCAAAATGTCAAGTAAGCGCAGGGTACTTCTAATATATACTGGCGGCACTATTGGGATGATCAAAGACCCAAAAACCGGTATTCTCTCTCCTTTCGATTTTGAATCGCTGCACGAACGCATTCCCGAGATCGATCTTTTGGATATCGAAGTAGGGATAGAAGCCTTTGAAAAACCGATTGACTCCAGCAATATGGAGCCAACAGATTGGATATTGATCGCCGAAATAATTGCGGAAAACTACCAGAACTATAATGGTTTTGTGATTTTGCACGGAAGCGATACCATGGCTTACACCGCTTCGGCCTTGAGCTTTATGTTCGAAAATCTGGGGAAACCTATTATTCTAACCGGTTCGCAACTCCCTATTGGCGTGGTGCGCACCGATGGCAAGGAAAATATTATCACCGCCATTGAGATTGCCGCACATTTGGAAAATGGCGAGCCCCTTATTTCAGAAGTGGCTATTTATTTCGAATACCAATTATATCGCGGAAACCGCACTTACAAACACAATGCGGAGAATTTTCAAGCCTTCCGTTCGCCCAATTATCCTATTTTGGCACAGGCCGGCGTGCATATTAAATACAATCGCGAGTTTATCTCCGCCCGTCCTTCGGAATCCATGAAGCTCAACACTTCGATGGATAATTCAGTTACGGTGCTCACGCTTTTCCCTGGCATTTCACGCTCCATCGTACAAGCCGCCGCGTCTATTCCCCATAATCTGGTATTGATAGTGCGGACGTTCGGAAGCGGCAATGCATCTTCGGCAGCTTGGTTTTTAAAACTTTTGAGCGATGCGATCGATGGCGGATTACTCCTTATTAACGTCAGCCAATGCTTGGTTGGGGGCGTAAATCAGGGCAAGTACGCAACGAGCACCGGCATGCAGGAAATGGGAGTAATATCGGCTGGCGATATGCTGATCGAAGCTGCGCTCACCAAAACCATGGCTCTGCTGGGGCAAGGTTATCGAGGAGAAGCGTTTCGGAAGAAATTCACCTCCGCACTTCGCGGCGAAATGACCGTTAAATCCGACAATTAATCCGCTTAATGTTTTGGTAACATTGTTTTTATTTGGCTGTAACATTTTTTTGTAATTTGCGCCGCCGTTGCCCTACGGGAATAACTAATTCGGGCTTTGGAGAGGTTGCCGAGTGGTTTAAGGCGCACGCCTGGAAAGCGTGTATTCTCGAAAGGGAATCAAGGGTTCGAATCCCTTCCTCTCCGCAGTTTAATTACATTTGAGTGCTTTTAACATTAACTACTAATAAAAACCCTAAAAAAGTTCAAACCAATTTCAAACCCATGAAAAAATTACTCACCGTCCTGGCACTTTTTGGAATGTTCAGCATAGCTGCACCTTTGCATATTTATGCCCAAAGCGAAGAAACTTCCGTCTCTGCCGATGAAAATGTAGCCGTAGAAGGCGAGCGCAATTTTACCCAAGGAATTAAGGATACGTTCATTGATGGTGGTCCTTTCTTCATGTCGTTCGTATTGATCTGTCTTATTCTTGGTCTGGCTCTTTGCATTGAGCGTATCATTTACCTCAATATGGCTACCACCAACAAAGCAAAGCTCTTACAAAATGTAGAAGATGCCCTGGCATCGGGAGGTGTAGAAGCGGCCAAAGATGTTTGTCGCAATACCCGCGGCCCTATAGCCGCCATATTTTATCAAGGTCTGGAGCGCTATGACGAAGGAATCGAAATGGTTGAAAAATCAGTTGTTGCGTATGGTGGCGTTCAAATGGGTCTTTTAGAAAAAGGTCTTTCTTGGATTTCTCTATTTATCGCCTTAGCTCCGATGCTCGGATTCATGGGTACCGTAATAGGTATGATCGGTGCCTTCGATGCAATTGCTGCTGAGAACAATATCTCTCCAGGAGTTGTAGCTGGTGGTATCAAAGTGGCTTTGATCACAACAGTGGCCGGTCTAGTGGTTGCTATGATTCTGCAAGTTTTCTACAATTACATTATTGCTAAAGTTGACGGTATTGTGAATGATATGGAAGACGCTTCTATCTCCTTGATCGACATGTTGCTTCGTCACCGCACCGCACGAATTTAAACATACTATGGAAAATAAAACTCTAGGCACGGCGCTGACAGTCGGTGCCTTCGCGATAAGCATTATTGGTTTGATTCTATGTATCCTTATCATGGTCGGAAACGAAGGCATGGTAAGTACCGCAATTAACCTCACTTTGGGCTTGCTAGTGGTGGCCGGGGGAGCAGCATTGATTTTTGGTCTTTTTCATTTTTTGGGAAATATCAAGAAAAATATGCCAACCCTTATCGCCGTTATAGTATTTGCAGTTTTAGCCTTTGTGTGCTATAGCCTCGCTTCAGGCGAAGTGCTCAATTCATACGACGATGACATCACTCCTACTGCTTCAAGGCTGAGTGAAACGGGTTTGTTGATTATGTATATTCTGATTATCGCGGCCGTTATAGCCGCAGTAGTTGGAGAAGTTAGTCGTTTCTTTAAATAATATTCAAAATGGCAAGAAGACCATTACAAGAAATCAATGCAGGATCGATGGCGGATATCGCTTTTCTTCTGCTGATTTTCTTTTTGGTGACTACCACCATGGATCAGGATATTGGGATTTTACGGCAACTGCCGCCACCCGTTCCGGACGAAATGGTAGATCCGCCACCGGTAAAAATGCGCAACGTTTACGAAGTACTGGTAAACTCAAACAATCAGCTTTTGGTCGAAGGGCAGCCAATGGATATTGGAAACCTTAAAGAAGGGGCTATTGACTTCTACACTAATCCTAGGAATAGCGAAGACTTGCCGCAAATGACGCGCGTAACAAGAAATACCGTTCAGGAAAATCTCAACCTGCTCCGTCAGGCGCTTGGCCAAAATAAAGACAGTAAGGAATTGAAAGACAAGATCGCCACCTGGGAAGAGAAATTAGTGGCTATTAACCTAATTGGCGATTTCAACGAGTTGCCATCATCGGCTTTGATCTCGCTTCAGAACGACCGGGGAACTTCGTACGAGATGTACATCAAAGTTCAAAATGAGTTGAGCGCCGCTGTTAATACTCTTCGCAACAATCTCTCAGAAGAGAAATTTGGCGTGCCTTACAGCAAGTTGAATCCTGCGAAAGACGAAGATAAACCAAAGATCAAAGCTATTCGAGCCGTTTATCCACAACGCGTTTCGGAAGCTGAACCAAAAGACATAGGAGGATAGTTATGGGTAAGTTTTCAGGAAAACAAAAAAAAGCGAGTCCAGCGATCTCTACGGCTTCCTTGCCCGATATCATCTTTATGCTGCTGTTTTTTTTCATGGTAGTTACGGTAATGCGCGAAGATGATCCGAAGGTGAAGGTTTCTAAGCCAAATGCGACAGAAACCGAAAAGCTGGAGAAAAAGTCTTTGGTGGACTACATCAACGTCGGGCCGCCTATCGACAAGCGTTTGGGCTCTGAGCCATTAATGCAGCTCGACGATTCATTTGCAGAGATATCCGACATCGCAGTCTGGATACAAGCAAATCGCGACAAACGCGATGAAGCGGAACAGCCTGCGATTACTACATCCCTTAAAGTAGATCGCGATACCAAAATGGGTATCGTGACGGATATTAAGCAGGAATTACGCGAAGCGCAAGCGTTGAAAATCAATTACTCCGTTAATAAAGGTTCGGTTATCGATAACTGAGAATTGGGATTTTCGAAGAATAGTTTAAAGTCTACTTCGGTCGACTTTTTTTTGTTTGATTACTACCCGGAAAGAACTTAGTTTTCGGGAGTCGGCGCTGGTGGAAGAAACGCTGGAAATTGCAAATCGATAGGCTTTACCGCCTTGCGGTAGGCCATTAACAAAACGCCTGCAAAGGCCAAGGTCGAAACTATCACAACGCCAAAATAGACTGGCGTTGGTTCAAAACTATCTACTTCTTGTGGCAATGCGCTTCGCTTAACAGCAAATAATAGAATCAAAGCCATGGCATTGTTGGTGAAATGCGCTAAGATAGGTACCCAAATAGAACCGCTCCACACGTATAGATATCCGAGGAAAGCTCCGAGCAGAAGGCGGGGCAGAAACCCGTAGAATTGCATGTGCATCGCACTAAACAAGATAGCTCCAATCCAAATCGCCCAATGGATATTCTTTGTCCATTTGCGCAAAATAGGGATCAATAAACCCCGAAATATGAGCTCTTCGCCAAGTGCAGGAATAAAAGCGATAATGATAATATTCAATACCAAGACCCAAACCTCATTTGAACCGGTTAAAGCATCGGTAAGCACGGCGGCTTGTGCCTCCATGCCAGCCAGGGCTGCTTCCAGCTCTGAGAGAAATGGGGGAAGGCTCATTTCACTGTTCCACCAGGCTAGGGCATTTATACCTGGAAGCGCCAAAATCATAGCCCCTACGGCTATAAATTTAAACGAAGGCCGTACAGGGCGAAACCCTAAAACGATTTTCCAATTGTTAGAAATAAGCTGGGCGAAAATAAAGGCCGGTACTATGAATAATCCAATATGCTGAAATAGCAATAGAAGCCGATTGATGTGGACCATTTGCGGATTGGTATAATCTACAATAGCTCCGGGATCGGTAAGAAAATTGAACCCCCAAATAAGGTTTACGAAGCCCGACGCTCCAAACATAAAAATCGAAACACAGCTAAAAGCGATGAGAAAAAGAACAATAAATTGAAGAAAGGGATCGGCTTGTGCGAAAGGCCTTGAACGCATGAAGTTCGATTTTGTATTTTTGCAGCTCGAATGGCAAAGATAGGTAATATCGACTTGGGTGATTTCCCACTTTTGCTTGCACCTATGGAGGATGTGAGCGATCCACCTTTTCGCGCTCTTTGCAAAAAGCACGGTGCCGATTTGATGTACACAGAGTTCATTTCTTCGGAAGGACTTATCCGTGATGCTGCTAAAAGCGTTCAAAAGCTAGACATCTTCGAATACGAGCGCCCAATCGGGATACAGATATTCGGAAGCGACCTGGAGCCCATGATGCGCTCTGCAGAGATTGTGGAAGCGGCCAATCCCGACATACTTGATATAAATTATGGCTGCCCCGTTCATAAGGTGGCTTGCAAGGGCGCAGGTGCCGGGATTCTTCAGGACATCCCCAAAATGATTCGGCTTACCCAAGCGGTGGTTAAATCGACAAAATTGCCTGTAACGGTAAAGACTCGATTAGGCTGGAGCGATACTACCAAATACATAGTTGAAGTTGCTGAGCGATTGCAAGATGTGGGCATTCAGGCCATCAGTATTCATGGTCGCACCCGCCAGCAGATGTATAAAGGCGAAGCCGATTGGACGCTTATAAGAGAAGTAAAGGAAAACCCGCGCATGCGGATCCCCGTTTTCGGAAACGGAGATATTGACACGCCCGAGAAGGCCAAAGAATACAAGCAGCTTTATGGCGTTGACGGAGTGATGATAGGCCGGGCGAGCATCGGCTACCCATGGATCTTTCGAGAGATCAAGCATTTTTTGGCCACTGGGCTTCACATCGACCCTCCCACTTTAGCCGAAAGGGTCGAAGCTGCCAGGGAGCATCTTCAGATGGGTCTCGAATGGAAAGGCGAACGACTTGGAGTGGTAGAAATGCGCCGGCACTATGCCAATTATTTCCGCGGGATCAAGGATTTCAAAGATTTCCGTATAAAGCTCGTCACCGAAGAAAGTCCAGTGGTTCTACACGCGTTATTGGACGAAATTGCCGCCACATTCAGCGACTTCGCATATGCCTAAGTGTTGCTATAACGCTTGGTGAGTAGCTGCACTGGCCCAATCGACGATAAAAATCCACAAAGCACAACAAGGGCAAAAACTGCCATTAAATCTTTCAACGATATAGCAACCGGATAAAAGTCTACAAGGCCACCTTCCAATCTTATCAGCCCATAGGTGCGTTGAAGGTGTACGAATAGCAACCCCAAACCTATACCGATTCCAGCACCAAGCAAGTTAATCAATGCTCCCTCAAGCAGAAATATCCGCTTTATGGACGACAGCTCAGCGCCCATACTGGTTAAGACTTTGATATCTGCACGTTTTTCATTGATCAATAAGCTGAGCGCTGCAATGATATTGAATGTTGCGATGAGTAAGATGAAACCCATGATGAGGAAGGTAGCCCACTTCTCGGTTTCATTGGTTTTGAATATAATCTCGTTTTTCTGGTAACGCGTTCGCACTTGGAATTCAGCCCCCAAGACCTGTTCTATTTCTGCCTTTAATGCTGCTAAATCGGCTTTTGCATCGGCGCGAATTTCTACAGCCGAATATTCATCATCGTAGGCAAGCAAATCTTGAGCAAACTCATAAGGCACAAGCACGTAATCGGAGTCGAAGTCGATATTTATAGAAAATATCCCTGATACGGGAAGCGATCGATTGCGCAGGGCTGACTCCATATTGCGGCGTAGGTTCTTTCCGCGCTCTATGGCCGAAAGCTGGAGTGGCTTAAATTGCTGTTCGAAGAGTCGAAGATCCAGATCGTACTTCACACCTATACCAATCAGAGCGGCGGGATTTCCACCTAGCGAAAGGCTGGGATCACCGTCGATAACCAGGCTGTCGATACCTGAAGCTTGGAGGTAGCTGCGCTGTAACCCTTTTAGCTTCACAATGCGCTGACTCCGCTCATTTCGCGCGAAAACGCGCTCCTCTATAACCTTATTTACGGATCGCACACCCGAAAGATCCGCAATTGCGGCCAAGGGCAAACTATCTTCGGCAATAACCTTCGATTGCAAAGGAATGATCGTTATATCTGCGTCGAACAAACTATAGCGCTCGTCGATTAATGCTTCAATACCATTAAATGCGGAGAGCACAATTACCATGGCCATGGTAACCAAGGCCACCACCACCATGCATATTACGCTCATCAAACTAATTATGGAAAGCGAATTTCGCGATACCAAATAGCGACGGGCGATAAAAAAAGGGAGATTCACCGACTACGGTTTTAGGAGCTTATCAATCTCCATAGCATAGTCTAGGCTGTCGTCAATAAAAAATTGTAGATCCGGAACGATCCGCAGTTGTTTGCCCACCTTATTACCTAAAAGCCCGCGAATAGCCGATGATTTAGACCGTACCAGTTCCAAAACTTCCGATTTATCGGTACCGCTGTTTGCGAAAATGCTGATGTAGGCTTTGGCAGCACTCAGATCGGGGCTCATACGCACGCGCGTCACCGAGATAAATGCCCCTCCAAAAAGCTCACGCGACTTCTCTTGAAAAATGGACGCAAGGTCTTGTTGAATAAGTCGGGCAATTTTTTCTTGACGGATAGAAGCCATGGCTAATATAAAAATTGGTTGTGTGGAAAACGCTCTAAACTGATTTCTTTCACGCGTTCATAAAGTACCGACCGCAGTTCATCGATATTCGTTTTTTTCTCAGCCGAGATGAATACAACGGCTTCTTCGTGCAGCTTGGCCATCCAAGATCGCTTTAATTGTTCGAGCGGATCGGTTTCTACGTCCGGATCAATATCCTGCGGATCGATAGGTGCTGGGCGCCACGCATCGAGTTTATTAAATACTACGATAGTGGGCTTCTTTGCCGACCCGATTTCAGTCAAAGTGGTATTTACTGTGTGGTAATGATCTTCAAAATTGGGGTGGGCAAGATCTACAACGTGAACCAGTAAATCGGCTTCGCGAACTTCATCGAGTGTACTTTTAAAAGATTCGACGAGCTGATGGGGTAATTTGCGTATAAACCCCACCGTGTCTGTAAGCAAGAAGGGTAAATTTTCCAAAACTACCTTCCTTACGGTAGTATCTAGGGTGGCAAAAAGCAGATCTTCGGCAAATACTTCCGACTTACTCAAAAGATTCATCAAGGTAGATTTACCTGCATTGGTATAGCCTACCAAAGCTACGCGCACCATAGCACCGCGATTACTCCGCTGGGTGTGCATCTGCTTATCGATAACTTTGAGCTGCTCCTTTAGCTTCGAAATTTTATCGCGAATAATCCGCCGGTCGGTTTCGATTTCGCGCTCCCCTGCTCCACCACGTGTGCCTGTTCCTCCGCGCTGACGCTCCAAGTGGGTCCACATGCGCGTAAGTCGTGGAAGTAAATACTGTGAGCGGGCCAAATCAACCTGCGCCTTTGCTTGCGCGCTTCGTGCACGCGACATGAAAATATCGAGAATTAGCAGACTTCGATCGTAGATTTTTTTGTTGAATTCATCTTCCAGGTTTCGGAGCTGTGAAGGACTCAAGTCATCATCAAAGATTAATACATCAATCGCGTTGTCTTCGACATAAGCGCGAATTTCTTCCATCTTCCCCTTCCCTACAAAGGTTCGGACATCTGGTTTGTCGAGCTTTTGGGTGAAATGTTTCACGCTGTCGATACCAGCAGTTTCAGCTAAAAAATCGAGTTCTTCCAAATAGTCGGCCACCTGCTCACTGCTTTCGTCGCGGGTGATTAATCCGATGAGAACGGCTCTTTCTTTTACTGCTGCTGTGGTAACTTCTTTCGACATAGGTGTTATATTTCCTTAGCGGAATGATAGGGTGTAATTTGCTACCGCTCTTATCTGATCGGGCGTGAGCACGTCTTTGTAAGGAACCATAGTTCCTCTTCCTTCGGTGATTATAGTGATGCGTTGAGCCAGATCGAGTTTAGAATCGGGCAAATGTTTGGCTCCGGCCAAGCCTTTTCTGCCATCTGCTCCATGACAAAGCGCACAATGGGTAGTATAAAGCGATTTTGGATCTACCGATGCATCCTTCGCTGAAGGCTTTCCGGAATCGCAGGCTGCCCAGATTAATAAGAGCAATGAAAGCACAAGAACCATTCTGCTCATAAACCTGGGAATAAAGGTTTTCCGATGGCTTCTCGAAACGGCCAGGGTATGCTGATGATTACCAGTATCAAAGCAATAATGTAGAAACGAAAAGTGGTGCGATGCTTGGCTAAATCTATGCGAGCTCTCTTGGCTTTTCCATAACCTAAAGTCACCAAGGCGATGGCTATTAGCATAACGGCAGCGTGCTCGAGTGAGTAAAATCGGGAAACAGGGTCTTTCATATTTCCCAATTCGGTATGCCAATTACCCAAAAAGTAGAGTGCCAACCCAATTAGAAGTTGGAGATGAAACACAATCAAGGTAATTAATGCCCAACGCTTGTCAATACTCGTGTAAACCCTGCTCTCACGCATTCCGGAGAAACCGCGAAAAATCGCTATAACTATTGCAATCAGGGCGAACCAGCGCAGTAAAGAATGGGTATGGTTAAGTGCCGAATACATAGATTTATTAGTTCGTAAAGGTAGGTATTTCGGCGCGGTTCTCGAATCTGCTCTACGTCCCATCTCCTACCGCTGCTTCGGTGTGTTTAATCTTGGGCGAAGCGGCTTGCCAATGCGTAATTACAACTACAACAAGTTTTTGAATTTATTTTTAAATCAAAAAACCCCCGCCAAGTAGCAGGGGTTTTTATTTTCAAGGGCTTAGCCCATAGGATTACTTAGCAATCATGAACTTGTCGATAATGATTTCGTTCACAGTTGTCAATCGGTAGATGTACACGCCATTTGGCAAGGCCACACCATCGAAGTCTGCACGGTACTCCTGACCAACTTGTGCTTCCTGATTGAACAGGGTAGCTACATTGCGGCCATTCATATCGTACACTTCAAGCAGCGCGCGACCTGTTGCACCAGTGGCGAATACCACTTGCGATGGACCACTGGTTGGGTTCGGATAAGACTCCAATACACCAAGTTGCTCCGTAGCGTTGTCAGATGCAGGAGCATCGGCAATACCAGCAGCACAATTGTGGATAGCTGTTACACCATCTACATCAAATCCGTCGGGTGTGAAAGTCTCCGCATCGTTGTTGGCAACGCGCACATATTGGATGCACTCAAGTGCAACAGCATCGCCATTTACATCAAGCGCAGCACTGATATCCACCATATTTGCGGACTTACATACCGTACCGATATAGTACCATACAATACTATCCTGCGATACCGATACATCGGCATACTCGCGGTAGGTAGCACAACCGATAGGGTTGTTGAAAGTAGTCTCCGTTACGCGGATGTCAGCACCTGGACCGTTTGGTACAGCTCCACTGAAGCCTACGGTAATGCTACCGCCGTAACCCAATGATACGAATACCAAGTTGTCGGTTCCTTCGGGAGCTCCAAGGGCATTGGTTTCATCGGTGCGGTTACCAGCGATCATACCACCTGTGCTTGAAGTACCTTGAATGTAGGTAACTGCAGTAGCGTAGCATTCACCCGTTTCCAGAGCGTCGCAAACATCCACTACTGTATTGTCATCACCACAGCCAGCAGCCATATCTCCGTTCACCAATGTGAATGGACTACCGTTGAGCATGGTGTTGTACTGAGCCACAATGGCACCTGTAGCCGAATTTACCTCTGTAAAAGCTGTGGCACCAAAGTTAGCCAGTACTAATCCGGAAGCATTGTTAGCCTGAGCCATACCGTTTACATTTGCTGGAATATTACCAACCAATACGGCATCGCCACCGGCAATCACTTCATACAACTTATTACCTGCACGAGTTGCGAGGTAAAGCTTTCCATTTTGGATCGCTAAATCTCCCCCTTCGATCGGAGCATTACCGTAGAAGGTTGACGCGCCAGAAACTAGATCAACTGTGTAGACTTTGTCATCGTTAGCATCGCCCACATAGAGCAGTCCATCAGCCGGGTTGTAAGCTACCGCGTAGAGTTGATTGATTCCACCAAGGATAGTTAGGTCACCAAGGAAGGTATTCAAGGTAGGATCGTAGCTTCTTACGAAAGCTCCCGAAGCATTTACCAAATAAACCACGTTGTCTTCCGCGTTATAGGCGATATGTGTTTCAAAAGGCACAGTAGTCTCTAAGGTCATCATAGCGTTGCCGCCGGAGTACGCCACATTGTAAAGTGTGGAACCACTCAAGCCTGGGCCATGATTTACATAGAAGGTGCTGAAATTCGTACATTCTTCATCACCGCCGTCGTTGAGTCCAGGGCCTGTGCAAATTCCTGCCAAGTCGCCGTTATCCAACAGGATTCCTGTTTCATAAGTAGCTACAATCGAAGCATCGCTTAGGCTGATCTCTTTGAAGAGACCGGCTCCGTTACCATCAGATACCAATAGGTTACCGTTTTCAAGGATAGCAGCACCGTTGATCTCTGTAGCTGGCAGGGTAATAAATGCCCCTGTAAGCACATTGGTCAAGCGGTCATCGCT
>JBBQFC010000055.1:0-21726 GCA_038321615.1 Flavobacteriales bacterium
TTTCAAGAAAAAAACCTTTTGCGCGAAGATCATTTTGAACAATCTGTGAATAAATAGCATATCCAAACGCTACCTGCATCGGAATCAAAACACAATTTTTACCCTACTTTTGCGCCCTAAATGACGCATACTCTCAGCACATTTAGTCTCTTCCCGTTCAAAGTCTGGATTTCCCCTTCCACCTATTTTTTAATCTTCTTACTCCTTAAGCTATGCCAAAAGACACAAGCATAAAATCGGTATTGATCATTGGCAGCGGCCCTATTGTGATCGGTCAAGCCTGCGAGTTTGACTATTCCGGCTCGCAAGCCTCGCGCTCACTGCGGGAAGAAGGAATAGAAGTAACACTCATCAATTCCAATCCGGCTACTATCATGACCGATAAGGTGGTTGCGGATAATATCTTTCTCAAACCACTCGAACCCGAGTCGATTATCGAGATTCTCGAAAAACATAAAATCGATGCGGTGCTCCCAACCATGGGTGGCCAAACGGCGCTTAATCTCGCCATCAAGTGCGATGAAATGGGCATTTGGAAAAAGTATGGGGTGCGTATGATCGGAGTTGATATTCGCGCCATAGATGTCACAGAAAACCGGGAAGAGTTCCGGAAGTTGATGGGTCAAATCGGAATACCGATGGCTCCGCAGGCTACGGCCAATAGTTTTTTGGAAGGAAAGGAAATCGCCCAACGATTCGGATTTCCGCTCTGTATTCGCCCCAGCTACACGCTTGGAGGCTCCGGAGCAGCTATTGTGCACGAACAATCCGAATTTGACAGCCTACTCACCCGCGGCCTTCATGCATCGCCTATACACGAGGTGATGATCGACAAAGCCCTGATGGGTTGGAAAGAGTTTGAGCTGGAACTCCTTCGCGACAGCAACGACAACGTGGTAATTATCTGTGCGGTAGAAAACATGGACCCGATAGGTATCCACACCGGCGACAGCATTACAGTAGCTCCGACCATGACCCTCAGCGACCGCACCTACCAACGCATGCGCGACATGGCGATAAAAATGATGCGATCTATCGGAAACTTTGCCGGTGGTTGCAACGTGCAATTTGCCGTAAGTCCCGACGATAAAGAAGACATTATCACAATCGAAATCAACCCGAGGGTTTCGCGATCATCGGCATTGGCATCGAAGGCCACGGGTTATCCCATCGCCAAAATAGCGGCTAAACTTGCCATAGGCTACCACCTCGATGAGTTGAAAAATCAAATTACCAAAACCACTTCCGCCCTTTTTGAGCCCACGCTCGACTATGTAATTGTGAAAATTCCGCGCTGGAATTTCGATAAGTTTCAAGGCAGCGATCGCCGCCTTGGCCTACAAATGAAGTCGGTAGGAGAAGTAATGGGCATCGGTCGCTCCTTTCAGGAAGCACTCCAAAAGGCTTGTCAGTCGCTGGAGATTAAACGAAACGGTTTGGGTGCCGATGGAAAGGAACTCAAAGATCAGGACAAGATTTTGCAAAGTTTGGAGCATCCGAGCTGGAACCGACTCTTCCATATTTACGACGCTATTAAACTCGGAATTCCCTTTAAGACTATTCACGAGAAAACAAAAATCGATTACTGGTTTTTGAAACAAATTGAAGATTTAATTCAGCTCGAGAAGCGGATTGAGAAATTTAGTATCGACAATATTTCCCGCGAATTATTCTTCGAAGCCAAGCAAAAAGGTTACGCCGATCGGCAAGTAGCCCACCTGCTGCGCTGCTTAGAAAGCGAAGTTTTTGCCAAACGGCAGGAGATGAAGATCAATCGGGTGTACAAATTGGTGGATACCTGCGCTGCCGAATTCGAAGCAAAAACCCCCTACTACTACAGCACATTCGAAGGAGAGAACGAAAGCGTGCCAAGCGATCGTAAGAAAATTGTGGTGCTAGGCTCAGGCCCAAACCGTATTGGCCAAGGCATTGAGTTTGATTATTGTTGCGTACATGGGGTGCTTGCGGCAAAGGAATGTGGCTACGAAACGATCATGATCAACTGCAACCCGGAGACGGTTTCTACCGATTTTGACACAGCTGATAAGCTATATTTTGAACCCGTATTTTGGGAACATATCTACGACATTATTTTGCTCGAAAAGCCCGTCGGCGTGATTGTGCAGCTCGGTGGCCAAACGGCTTTGAAGCTGGCCGAAAAACTAAGTCGCTACGGAATACCTATTATGGGTACGAGCTACGAGGCGCTTGATTTGGCCGAAGACCGTGGAAGTTTTTCTAACCTGCTCAAAGAAAACAACATCCCCTACCCCCGATTTGGCGTGGTAACCAATGCCGAGCAATCGCTCGAATTGGCCGACGAGCTTGGCTTTCCACTGCTCGTGCGCCCTTCCTACGTGCTTGGTGGACAGCAAATGAAAATCGTAATCAACAAGGAAGACCTTGAGAAGCATGTAGTGAATATACTGCGCGATTTGCCCGACAATAAAATTTTGCTTGACCATTTCTTAAGCGATGCAATTGAAGCCGAAGCCGACGCTATTTGCGACGGTGAAGATGTTTACATCATCGGCGTGATGCAGCATATCGAACCTGCGGGTATCCACTCCGGCGATTCGTATGCGGTGCTTCCTCCTTACAATTTGGGCGACCTAATCATCGAGCAAATAGAAGCGATCACTCGAAAAATTGCCGTTGCACTGCGCACCGTTGGCCTAATCAATATTCAATTTGCGATAAAGGACGACGTGGTGTATGTAATTGAAGCCAATCCGCGGGCTTCGCGCACCGTGCCATTTATTGCAAAAGCGTACGACGAGCCTTACGTGAACTACGCCACTAAAGTGATGCTGGGAGAGAAAAAGGTAAAGGATTTCGATTTCAAACCCAACCAAAATGGGTATGCTATAAAAATTCCGGTATTCTCTTTTGATAAGTTCCCCAATGTGAATAAGGAACTGGGCCCGGAAATGAAATCGACTGGCGAAGCGATCTATTTCATTGACAGTTTGATGGATCCCTTTTTCCGAAAGATTTACAGCGAACGGAATTTATATTTGAGTAGGTAATTTTAGACTTGATGAAGGGCTAAAAATTCTCATCACAAATCTTCGGATGCCTTTTTTCTATACGGTGTTTCGAAAATTGATTATCAGTCCACGGTGAATGCCCACGAAGCGAAGGTAGGTTAGAATTTGTGCTTCGTGCACGGGCATTATACTTTCAACGGTTTTGAGTTCAACAATGAGCTCGCCGTTTATGAGCAAATCAAGTTTGTAGGCATATTCTATTTCTATTTCTTTGTAAATGATCGGCACTTGAATTTGTTCTTCCACAGAAAGGCCAAGCTCTGGTAGCTCAATACCATGCACTGTTGATAGGCGGACTCAAGCATTTCCGGCCCGATATGCTTATGGACTTCAATTGCAGCGCCAATGACTTGGCCAGTGATATAATCGGATTCCGTAAGTTCAAGAACACGAATAGTTTGTGAATTTATGACGAACTACGTCCGGAAAGAATGATCTCTCCGTGGAACTCTGTGAAGCCTTCGTGAACGCTGTGACTCTTCTTTTTACACAGAGCACACAGAGAAAAAGGTTGGTGAGAATGGTCTCTCTTTGAAACCTTCGTGAACGCTGTGACTCCTTTCTTTACGCAGAGCAAACAGAGAAAGGCATAGAGAATCACAGAGAAAAAGTGTTGTGAGAATAGTTTCTACGTGCAACTCTTTGAAACCTTTGTGAACGCTTTGACTCTTTTTTTTACACAGAGCAAACAGAGAAAGGGGCAAAGAAGCACAGAGAACCACAGAGAGAATGTTGATGTACCTGCACTTCCCTTGGTCGGTTCTGAATTCTAATTTAACTTTGCGAGTTCAATTAAATCGAAGCCATGCTCCGCGTCATTGCGTTAATTCTTGTTTTTTATTTCATATTTCGTATCGTTGGCAGGCTTTTGATGCCCATTCTGGGTCAACGTAAGCCCAACCCCAGTCAAGGTGGCAATGCACCGCCCGATAGTCGCAGGGAAGGTGAAGTCCGCGTAGAATACACCGATCCGGAAAAGGCCAAAAAGAAAAAATCCGATACAGGTGAAGGAGAATATGTAGATTTCGAAGAATTAGAATAAGCCCGCAATCCCGTTTATGAAACCATTTCTCAACAAAATTATCCCGCATATTCTTGTGGTCGCGGCTTTTGCGGCATTGTCCGCCATTTACTTTTACCCCGCCTTCAATGGTTATCAGCTGCGGCAGGGTGACATTACCCATTTTAAGGGCATGTCGCAAGAAATAGCCGCTTTTCGCGATATGTATGGCGAAGAACCGCTTTGGACTAATTCCATGTTTGGCGGAATGCCGGCCTACCAGATTTCCGTAAGATATCCCAACGACGTTTTGGGTTTTATTGACGACGTGGTTACGCTCGGACTACCACGGCCAGCCGATTACCTTTTTCTCTATTTTCTTGGTTTTTACCTGTTGCTTGCAGCCTGCGGAGCACGACCCGGCCTTGCCGCTATCGGAGCGGTGGCTTTCGGACTCTCATCCTACTTCCTGGTTATCATTGAGGCAGGCCATAATTCTAAGGCTCACGCCATTGGTTATATGGCTCCAGTTTTAGCCGGATTTATATGGGCTTACCGCGGAAAGGTATTGCTCGGCACTGCTGTAACTGCCCTTTTTGTCGCTTTACAAATTCATGCCAACCACGTGCAGATTACCTATTACTTCGGCTTTCTTTTGCTCGCTTTCGCAATTGCAAAATTGGTGGAAGCCGTCCGTAACCATACGCTGCCCACTTTTGCAAAAACCACCGGATTACTAGCAGTAGCTGGCGTGCTAGCCTTATTGGCAAATGCCAATATGCTCTACAATACCTACCAATATGGTAAATACACCACCCGCGGAGCTACCGAATTGACCATTGCCGCGGATGGCTCTTCCAATGTGGACAATACCACTGGCGGCCTGGATCGCGATTACGTCACCCAATGGAGTTATGGCATCGGTGAATCGCTCTCTTTCTTGATTCCCAATGCCCGAGGCGGCCCTTCGGGTGTATTCGGTGCCGACAGCGATGCCATCAAGAAGGTGAGCCGACCGATGCAGCAAAACGTCGCCCAGAGCAACGCCTACTGGGGCGATCAACCCTTCACATCGGGTCCCGTTTACATGGGATCCATTGTGGTTTTTTTATTCGTCCTGGGTGCTTTTTTCATAAAAGGGCCGGTAAAATGGGCATTACTCATTGTGGCACTTCTCACTGTTGCCCTAAGCTGGGGTAGCAATTTCATGGGGCTTACCAATCTCTTTCTCGACATCGTACCGGGCTATGACAAATTCCGTGCGGTCACAATCATTTTAGCTATTACCGAATTGATCATACCCTTGCTCGGTTTCCTATTCTTAAAACAGCTTTTTGATAACATCCCCGCATTTCGAGCGAAGGAAAAAACCTACTTCATCATTTCGGGCATCGTTTTGGGCATATTGGCCCTACTAGCCTTGGCGCCTGCTGCCTTTATGAGCTTCGTCAGCGCGCAGGAAGGCGCTATGCTCGCCGAGCAAATGAGTGGCCCCAACGCCGCACAAATGCTCGATTATATCGAAGGACTCAAAGCAGCAAGAATGGCTCTTTTCCAAGCCGATGCCTGGCGTTCTTTCTTCTTCATATTGCTTACAGCAGCCATTGTGTGGGCAGTAGGTAGAGCCAAAATTAAGCCCGCTATAGCCATCGCAGCTTTGGGCGTGTTGATCATTGCCGATCTATGGCTGGTAGATAAGCGCTACCTCAACAATGAAAAAGATCGCGGGAAACTCGTGGCCTGGCAGCTAAAAGAAGAAGGCACCGCGGCCTACATGTCGGCTGAAGCCGATCGATTTATAATCGGAGCTGAGATGGAAGCCAATCCGAGGGTGGCCGATGCAGTCGAGCAGGCTGTAGCTGAATATCGAGCCGAAAACAGGGCATCGAAACCCGCACAGGCGGAAATTGAAAATGTGCGGTTCGCCGCATTGCGCTTTGCGACAAATTACCGGGTGCTTCCCCTTTCGGGAACCTTTCAGGATGCGCGCACAGCTTACTTTCACAAATCCCTGGGAGGGTATCACGGCGCCAAGCTCAGGCGTATTCAGGAGCTCTACGATTTCCACATAGTAGCGGAAATTCAAAAGTTGAATACAGTGTTTCAAAATCAGCCTACCGTAGCCGATATCAATACGGCTTTATTTCAAAGCCCGGCGCTGAATATGCTCAATGTGAAATACATCATCTACAATCCGCAGGCTCCCCCACTTGAGAATCCGTCGAATATTGGCAGCGCTTGGTTTGTAGGCAGTTTACGCCAAGTGGCCGATGCCGACGAAGAGATCCAGGCAATCGGAAATCTCGACTTCGCAGATGAAGCAGTTGTAGATGAGCGATTCAGCGATTTAGTAAAGGATTTCAGTTTTCAAAAGTCTGCCCGGACAGCTAACGGAGATGCAGCGATTGCAGTAGTAGATCACCTACCTAATTATATTAAATACACCTATCAGTCGTCGGTGCCCCAAGCCGTCATCTTCTCCGAAATATATTACCCGGAAGGATGGAATGCTTTTGTCGATGGGGTTGAAACGGAGCATTTCAGAGCCAATTATTTGCTGCGTGGAATGATTGTGCCGAGCGGCAACCACACCATCGAATTTAAGTTCGAACCAGCAAGTTTTGCCACCGCCTCGACAGTGAGCTTGATAGCGGCCTGCCTGATCATTTTACTCTTCGGCACCATGCTCTACGCGCGATTCAAAGGCGACGGGCAGACAGCTGATTCGGTCGCTTCCCGCGAATGAAGAAGGTATTAATCATCACGTATTACTGGCCACCGAGTGCACTATGACATAGGGCTTCGGAGTTGTAGGCCGGATTTTATTCTTTTGGACTACCTCTTAATGCAGTGATTGCGGCCTTTTGAGCCTTTCGTAGATCAAGGAAATCGGCCATATCCATCCCGGGGCTGCCCATTACCGTTTGATTTTCTTCCACGTCTTTCGTTACTGTGGCAGCAAGCCCTACCGTGGCATTTCTGCCAATGACGACCGCATTGCGAATGGTGCTTGAAGGTGCAATCCAGCAATTCTCGCCAATTACCGTGCTTCCGGCCACCATCGAGCAGGCTATCACTAAGCTGTTTCTCCCGATTTTAACGTTATGGGCTATATGTACCAGGTTGTCTATTTTAACGCCCTCCTCAATCACAGTATCCGATAGAGAACCCCGATCAATACAGGTGTTGCTGCCAATAGAAACACAATCGTGAATCAATACGCGGCCATAATGCGGAAATTGGGTGTAGGCATCGGAATCCTTCATTTTAGCATATCCGAAACCAGTACCACCGATCGCAGAGTTTGTTCCAATCTCTACGTAACGCCCAAGCTCGGCGTTATTAATGCTCGTGCCGGATCCAATAGTTGCATAATCGCCGATCTTACACCCTTGGCCAATCACTGCAAATGCGCCGATATTCACGCCTTTTCCCAATATAACATCGGCGGCTATCTCCGCCGAGGCATGAATACTACCGGTTTCTTCTAACTTTTGAAAATCCAAGAAATGCGCGCAGAATGCTATTATATCGGCCTTTGGATCTTGGGAGACAATCAAGGTTTTTCCGGCAGGTATAGCCGATAGATTAAAGTCAGTAAAGAGCTGCTTATCCACCAGGATGAGCTTGCTTTCTGTGCTGTGAAGAAGCGATTCAAACTCTTTTCTGACTTTGGTGGTAGCGAATGTGATATGATCATTTTTAGCTTCGGCAATAGCCCGGGGTGCAAAGATTTGGACTGAATCGTCGATTTCACCAACAATCTGATTTCTCCTGCCATCAAACCAGGCCACAATAGCTCCAATCGGGATCATCATATTGATTTCAAGGTTGAATAAAACGTATAAGTTCAAACGACTCTGCGAAGTCCTGATGAATTTGACCGCCGCGAATTGTAGCCAGCGATCTGATAAATGCTGGAGAGCTATACTTCCTTTTTCCCTGAGATTTATAAAGTTTTATGGCGGCTATTTTGTTCTCAATGTGAGCCTCTGTTAGGACAAAGTAGACAAACGATGTGAAGCCAATATTATTCCAAGGCATCTCATACCCGAGCAAATTGCAATGCTTGAATGCCCGAATACCTTCGTGATGAATGGTCTGATGATCTTGATGCAGATCGCTCGACGACGGAATAAAGACCAAATCTGGCTTTAATTTGGCTTTGAGAAGAATCAAAGATTCCAATATCTCCTGTCGAAGAGCTGGGAAAATTCTCACTTCAAAATCGAATACGTGGATCTGGTCCTTAGGAATCTTAAGAAATTCCAGCGAAGCGTGCATTTCCTTTTCGATAACACCTACTTCAAATCCTTCGGGAGTCGATTTTTCGCAAAGGCTGAAAACTGCCACATGAATCTCAATTCCTTCTTCATTCATTTTTTGGATAGTGCCGCCAAGGCCAAATTCGGCATCATCGGGATGGGGGGCAAGTATCAACGCGCGTTTTATACCCGAGAGTAGCATATTCTCTTAATTTAAATGGGTCACTATTTTTTCACAAATGTACACTGCAGATTTCCCATCGCCGTACAAGTCGGGAAAGGAAAGAACTGGCGAATCCTTTAAAAAATATCGAGCACCGTGTTCAATTCGCGCCTGATCGGATGCTACTAAAATGGCCGTCCCCGACTCGATGAGCTCCGTCCAGGGCGTTTCTTCGAGCATAATAAGGCAGGGTTTTTTCATAAAATAAGCTTCTTTCTGCACTCCACCCGAATCTGTAATTACCAGCAATGCGTGTTTCTCCAGCAAAATCATTTCTAAAAATGACACTGCTGGCGTAACGAAGATCCGGCTATGCGACAAAAGTGCATCCAGCGCTTCATTCTTGGCAATGATTTCTTTTGTGCGAGGATGCAGCGGAAGAATTATGCACACACCTAGCTCCTCGACGATAGTACGAAAAGCCCGAAGAATGCCTTCGAGTATGTCGGGGTGATCTACATTGCTCGGGCGATGCATGGTGCATAATACGAAATTCGTATTTGGAAGCCCCTTCCGTTCGAAAAAATCGGTTTCCCCCATTTTATCTCTGAAATACAAAGTATTATCGTACATAATGTCGCCGCAGCGAAAAACTTTGGGACGATTTGGAGAAAGCGGCTCATTTAATCGAGAAACTGTATCAAAGCCTTCTTTGATTAACGAATCTATTCCCGCATCAGAAGGTACGAAAAGCATCGACGACATATGATCGCATATCAACCGGTTCACTTCTTCCGGGAAGGCTTTATTATATGATCGAACACCTGCTTCAACGTGTATTACCGGCAGGTGAATTTTTATTGCTACCAAGCATGCTGCGAGAGTAGAGTTCGTATCCCCATAAACCAGCACGGCACTTGGACTTTCGGCGCTTATTACCTTGTCTATTTCCACCATCATGCTTGCCGTTTGATTAGCATGATTTCCCGACCCAATGCGCAGATTATATTTCTCCTTAGGGATCTCAAGCTCCGTAAAAAAAACATCCGACATATTAGGATCGTAATGCTGGCCTGTGTGAAGGATTACTTCGTCAATTTCAGAATAGTAATGATCGCGTATTGCTCTGCTTATGGCTGCCGCTTTTATAAATTGCGGACGAGCTCCGATAATGGTAAGTATTTTAATCATCCAATCTGTTCTTTGACCGAGATCTTTCTGCGATCACACCGTGTAATAAGTTCGCGTAAATCTGGCTTAAGTTCTCTGTCGAGTATCGCTCAACATTTTCGGATCGAAGGTGGTTCTTATTTTTCAGGAAGAGATCGAACATTTCAAGTAAACTGGATTTGATTTTCTCAGCATCGCCAAAATTACAACAGTAGCCGGCTTTGCAAGATGAAATTATTTCTGCAGCATCTCCCCGTTCTGGACCAATCATCAGTATTGGTCGTTTTGATTTAAGGTACTCGAAAAGCTTTCCCGTGAGAACAAATTCGGCATTGTGTATCCTATCAATGGGTAAAAGCAATACTTGGGCAGATCCTTGAAATTCCTTTGCTTGCCTATGAGGCACTACAGCAATTTTATTCAAATAGGACTGAAGCCCAAAGTTCCGGATGGATTCTAAAACATTTTCAGCCACATTACCTACAAGCTTTATTTCTAAATGCATGCGGAACAGTTCATTTTGTGCAACAAGTGATGCAAGGACTCCCCAAAGATCATCGCAATTCCGCTTGAAGAGAAAACTACCTATGTGCACAATGGTGAACTTTCTATCCAACGTTTCCATTTCCGGACTTGCTGGTTTTCCTTCATATCCGTTCCATATGATTTCAGAATGGACGGAATATTTTGAGAGAAATTCATTGTGCATTGTGCGTCCCACTACCACTACCTTATCTGAATTCCTGAGCACAGATTCTTCCAATAGCGCATGTTTTGAACGTGCCTTAGCCGTTAAGAACATTTCATCTAGATAGTCCATAGATGTCCATGGATCTCTAAAATCGCTAATCCAGGGGATGCCAAATTCTTTTTTTAACTCTCTGGCGATTAAATGCATGGAGTGCGGAGGTCCCGTTGAAACAACTACATCGAATGACTCAGCCCGAAGTTTCTTTTTCAGAAACCGTACTGCCGGTTTGATCCATAAAAATCGTGCATCGGGAATGAATAGATTTCCCCGAATAAACCACAACACCTTTCGGATGAATCGCTTGGAATCCCCTGATTGCTGCTGATTTTTATAGATTGCCGCTGCTCTCGACTTTTTCCAAAACAGCAAATTGCTTATCCAATTATTTGGTTCGGGCACTTTCAAGGTCCATTCTCTTATCGCTGGTGGAATGGCTGTCCGCAAATTTTCGTCGACTATGGGATATTTCGCATCCTTAGCGGTGAAGACCACCACTTCCCAACCAAGTGAACTTAAATGCTGTGTAAAACGCAGCCAACGGTGTACCCCTATACTGCCCGCTGGTGGCCAATAATACGTAAGAAGGAGAAGTTTCCGAATCATTCAGCAAGGTAAGTTAATTAAGAACAAGGGAAGAACTGGCCGCTGTGCATCCCTGAGTTGAAAGACAGTAATATTCGCGTATCAATCGTGACGTATGCTAAAATCGACTCCAAGCATAGGGAATATGTTATGTTAAAAACTGCGTTATTCGTATCCACCCGACCGCCCTATATTGCGTAGTCTGAGCTTCCGCGTGATCTTTGTCAAAAAAGATGATGAAGTTACAAGAAAAAATGTTTGCGCTTATTCTATCATGGTACGAAAGCGGAATGGTGAGATCGGAGTTTCTATCCGACCAAGCCATCAGCCTATCCAAGTTTAACTATTGGCTCAGCAAGTACCAGAAAGCCCAAGGGCATTCAAGCTTATTACCCGCGCCGCTTGCCGGAGATTTTAAATCCTTTGTGGTTTCCGAAGGTTTGGGCGAAGGCTGCCATCAAGCTGTCAGTATGGAACTCACCACGCCATCGGGAGTTCGCGTTGTTATTTACAAGTAATGTTTGGTATCGACACCCGCCGCAAGGTTTTTCTTTACAGCAAGCCCTGCGATATGCGCAAAGGTTTCAATGGGCTGCATGGCTTGGCGCTGAATGCCATGGAGATGGACGTGCGCTGTGGCGACCTGTTTGTATTTGTGAGCAGAGCTCGCAACAAGGCCAAAATACTTTACTGGGATACTGACGGGTTGGTGCTCTTGTACAAACGGCTGGAGAAAGGGACTTTCAAACGCCCGACAGCCCGTCTTGACGCACCAAACTGCGAACTCTGCTCCGCGGGGTATCAGCCCTGCGGAAATCATTACGTTTTTGGAGTTGGACCAATCCCACAGCATTCTGCTCCGCGGGGTATCAACCCTGCGGAAATCATTACGTCTTTGGAGTTGGATCAAGCGTGTAGCATGCTGCTCCGCGGGGTACCAGCCCTGCGGAAATCATTATGTCTTTGGAGTTGGACCAAGCCCACAGCATTCTGCTCCGCGGGGTATCAACCCTGCGGAAATCATTACGTCTTTGGAGTTGGATCAAGCGTGTAGCATTCTTTTCACTAGCCCACAAGCATTGGAATAAGCTGGATTGCGTCGCTAAGATTAGTTTTGGGCAAATAAGAACCACAGGGTGGATACCCAGCGGAGCAGGGAGAAAATTATTCGGCATTTCTATACTGGTCAAGCCCTCAAATTGGCGGGTTTGTCTCTCACATCCTGGAAAGGGCTGAAGAAGATAAATAGACCGACGATTATGAGTTGGTAATAGAAATCAGGGCCAACAGTGATTAATATTCCCACATGAAACAACATTAAAACCATACCATAAGCGCGGTGAAAGCGGGGCAAAAAAGCAAACGCCAACGCAGAAAATTCCAGAAAGTAACCCGCAATTAAAAGGATCGAAAACCAATAACCGGGGTGCTCAGAAATAAAGTTAAACAGAAGTGGACGTTGCCCCGATTGGAAAATTGTTTTGGCTCCATTCAATGCCAAACTATTTGGTGAAAGCGCAGAGACTTGGCCTTTGATGAGCTGGTCAAAAATGCCGTAAATCTTGAAGAAACCCGAAATGGAGTAAGTCATGAAAATGAAGAATTGGACTCCCCAGAATATTTGAAGTGCATTCTTGACTTTCTTGTCTGTCTCAAACCCTCTTGGTAAGAAGATTAAGAGTAATGACGCAATTAGAGCAAGATGCAGATAGTGGTCAATTTTGCCAAATGAAGAAATCAATGCGATATAATTCAAAAAGAATATAAAAGCTAGAATGCGTGTCCACCTGTACTTTTGCCAGAAAAACGCGGCTAATACCGAGCTTATCAGAAATCCTAATAAGATAAACATCACAGCATTGGGGTAGTTGCTGCTGCCAGCCCAAACCACAGGCCAAAGGGGATCAAAAAAACGCTTCGAATCTACAAGTAGTTGCCAGGAAGGCATCTGAGCATTGTAGCTGAGCGACTGATAACTGATGGCCAGCTGAAGAAAATAAAACACACCCAGTATTTGCTTGAGCCTTTCAGCATCGACAGAAGAAAATTGCTTGGATAAGACTTCCAATAAACCATTCATAAAGCGAACCAACTCAATAACTCTTTTCATCTTCTACTGTCTTGCGAAATGGTATAACGCTCATGCTACCATCTTGGAGATAGCTTAAATAATTACCTTCAAGCAGTACCAACTTACCAGAATAGCCGTTCCATACCACTTCATCGAGCTGTATTGTTGCGCCATTTGATTCAGCGCGCTTATGCCTAAGAAATCGCGCAAGTGCTTTTTTCTCAATCGAATTTAAGTATGAATTACCATGTAGAAGAAGTTGGGGGTGGTCGATATCTTCATTCAAAATCAAATCATAGTGCACAAAATTCTGTGGAATTTTTGAATAGAGCTTGAAGGAAAAGAATGGGAAGATTTCGGTCGCTTTGTGCGTCACAATAGCGAACAAACCGATACTGGCATAAACTCCAGAAAATAACAGAATAGCTAATCCTACCTTACAGTTGGTAATTTCCTCTTGTCGACTCATCTAACGAACCCTTATTTTCTACGATTTCAAACAAAGGAAACTAAAAGGAGAAACTTCTAAAAGTCCTGACCAAAATTACCTATCGAGAATTCGAGGCTAAGACCTTTTATCTCGCACGCGCCCTTCAAAGCAGCTCTACCTGCTTCGTCTCACCTATATTCTTTGAATTCGTTTCTTGAACTTCAAAAATTTTCTGATACAGGCGAACTAACTTTTCTCCTTGCACATCTGCGTTGTAGGTGCGATTCACAGCCACCTTCCCCTGCTCGCCCATAGCCACGATTTCCGCGCGGTTTTCCATCATCCAAGCAATTTTTGAAACGAGTTGTTCCACATTTTCGGCTTCGTACGAAATACCGCAACCCGTGGAGCGAACAAGCTCTTCTTGTGGTGCACAATTGCTTACGAGCAGTGGTTTCCCGAAATACATATATTGGAACACCTTATTGGCTACTCCAGATTCATGTTGGGCATTCTTCTCAATCGGGCAAATGCATACATCCACTTCTGCGATGGTCTTCCCCAAATCAGGAAGATTTATCCAAGGAATATGCCGAACACCTTCGCCCATCACTTCCTTCTGAAAATAGGCTCGATCGTGATTGGTAACGCTACCAGCCACCAGTAATTCGACATCAGCACCTTTGGCTCGAAGCTGCCCAACGGCTCGGCTCACCACATGTAAATTGCGAACCGGAGAAACCATGCCGAAATAGAAGATCTTGAATCCGAAATGTGCTTTGGCCTGAACCGTAGTTTTAAACTCCGTGAGATTGGGCACATTTGGGTAATCTGATAGTGGTACGTGGCTAATTTCCGGATATTGAACTTTCAAATTGCGGCCATATTGGGCATCTAACACCACAATTCCTGCGGCTCGTTCGAGGATGGTGGAACGCTTGAGCGACCAATAATCGCTATTCACAAATAAGCGATGCGGCAGTTTTTTCGTCCACGAATAACCCCTAAACGCCACCGGATAATTCTCGTGCAAATCGATAATGAAAGGAATGCCAAGTGCCTCACATGCATCGCCCACAGGGAAGCCCATATAGAGATCGTGTGTATGTATGATATCAGGCTGAAAACCCTCTGCCACTCCCAAAATTATTCCTTTCCACAATTTGCGGAAAAGGCTATTTGTGGTAGCCGAAATGAATTTAAACTTGTAAACAGGATTTGATTGATCGACACGCCATATAGGAACATCCGCTAGCTCGCTTTCCAGCTCTCTCTCTCTGCCTGTGCAGATGATCCCAAGAATTGCACCAGCCTTTTTCAGAATGCGAAGTTCATTAAGTACGCGCACATCAACGTTGATATCGTTGTTGAGCACGACCAAAACGCGCCTTTTCAATGCCATAAATTGAAAGTATGTAACGCGAAGTTAGGGAAATTCAGTTTCCTAACGGCGACCTACAAAGAAATCCCGCACATTTTGAAATTGACTATTCGCCAGTTTTATCAAAACATCAGGTCATGCTTTCGATGGATCGAACAAGATGAAGTTGATTTCAAACTAGAGGTCATATTTGTGTGGGCTTTCGAGCTTAGCATAACTAATTAGCAGGGTAGCAGTCTCTTTTCCATGGCGATTTTACGATCTAATCGCTCCTAAATCAATGATTTCGAAAAAATTATCCAATTTATTTTTGCATTTAACTGGTTTGATAGTTTTCCATAGTCAAATACTTTACTCCGATTTCGAACGACCTTTCCCTTCAAATATTCGCGAATATAAAACCGATGCTAGTTTTGTATTGAATCTATCGTAATGATATCGTAATTTCAACACGAATTTTGGCAACGTTCCAATTAACAACCATTATCATGAAATCAATTTATTCCATTTTTGTATTCGTAGCAGCTCTTTTCTGGCATCCGTTAAATGCACAGCTATCAGAAGGCCTTTTAATTCACTACTCCCTAAACGGTAATTTAAACGACGTTTCCGGCAATAACTACAACGGAACTACCCTTGGTTCTGTCAGCTATGTGTCCGATTATACGAGCAATGCAGAATCTGCTCTATTTGCAAATGGAGTTGACCGCTATGTCGATTTTCCCGAAGATCCAGCTTTGGAAGTCGATTTTCCATTAACACTTTCTGCAAGGGTTAATTTCAATGGAATTTCAGGAACTCAAATTATCGCAACCACCGATTTCGCAACCAACGTTCATAGTGGTGCTTGGCTGCAAGTTTCCACAAATGGATTAATTACCGCAGCCTTCGGAAACGGCTCACCCAACGGAGGATTTAATTCTGTCAGTAGAAGAAATAAGTTTGGCAATTTCTCCCTTCAAACAAATACTTGGTATCAAGTAACAGCCATTTTTAACGGCCCAAACGATATTGATATCTTTATCGGTTGTGAATTACTCACGGGTTTTTATGAAGGATTTGCCACTTCAATTGGTTATACAGATGCCCCAGGTTCATTATGCAGAAAAAGGGCAAATCCAAACCCTACCCCACCCTTCTACCTCAACGGCGCCATCGACGATTTCCGTTACTGGGACAGAGCCCTGACCGAAGAAGAAATTACCATTCTTTGCAATGAAGAAGAAGTGGTCGATGCTCCTTGCAACCTTTTCCAGTATTTTTTAGCTGATTTAGGTGCCGACGGCAACACCACTATTTACGGTCTCGAATTTGCTGACGAAATAGCGCAATTGACGCCAATTACAACGCTCGACGCCGAAGCCCATATAGCCTACAACGGTGAAACCGGCTTAATCTACGCCTTTGATAAACTCAATGGTGCTTACCGGACGGTTAATCCTGCAACAGGAATACAAGGTTTGATACAAAACCTTGATCTAGCTGTCACCGAAATCACAGGTGCAGCCACGGCTGATAACGGCGACATCCTGATCATGAGCCAATCCATGAATCAAATATTTAGAGTGGATCCGAATTCAGGCTCCGTCAGTGTGCACGACGCTTACGCGCCTCTCCTGGGCGGCGATTTGGTGTTCGGTGCTGTTCAAGGTTTTGGTGGCGATCTGTATAATACCTACTTCGCCACTCGTGAAGGCAATGGAGGTGTTTATGGGGCCGTTCCTTCTGCCGATGGCGCTGATATTCTTCTTGTCAATGCCCCTGCGCTTGTAACCGGAATGGCTGTTACTGAAAATTTAGAACTGATATTTACGGAGCGTGATTCCGAATTTTTGACGCTCTACAATATCCAAAGTGAAATGACATCGGGCTTAGCTTTAATGCTTAATGATCAGCCCTTCATAACGAGCGATGGTGATCTGGCTTCGGGCTGCACACTGCCCACAAACAATTCACCCACCGACGCTGTACTCACCGAGCAGCCTTTTGAGCTCACAGCCTATCCAAACCCCACTTCCGGAAATACCATAGCTTTCGAATTTCAATTGAATCTGGAAGACGAAGTAAGCATTCAAATTACTTCGACCCGGGGTGAATTAATGCAAAACCTGTCGTCGGGTTTGCTCGATCCGAAAACGGTACATAAGCTGGTGGCTGATATCAGCTCACTGCCAAACGGTATCTATCTCTATCGATTGATGGGTAAAACAGTGACCGAAAATGGGAAGTTTATGGTTACCCGATAAGCTGCATTATCGATCGCTTCATCATGCCGACGGTCAAAAAGCTTACGCTTTATTGGCATATTGCTCCACGTCTTTAGCGCTTATAGCAGTGCCGCAAAGAATAGTAAGTCGCTCAATCACATTGCGGAGTTCGCGTATATTACCTGTCCAGTTTATGGCTTTCAGCGCTTCATAAGCCGACTGATCAAAACTACGAGAAGCTCCACCTTGGTCTTTGGTGATGACATTTAAAAAGTGATCGGCCAATATGGGGATATCCCCTTGGCGCTCATTGAGCGATGGCACAGGTATTAAAATCACACTTAATCGATGAAACAAATCTTCGCGAAACCGACCCGCTGCGATCTCTTCTTGCAGGTTTTTGTTAGTAGCAGCGATAACCCTTACATCGACCTTAATCTCCTTGTCGCCACCCACTCGTGTAATCCTATTCTCTTGCAATGCACGGAGCACCTTGGCTTGAGCCGAAGGACTCATGTCGCCGATTTCATCGAGAAAGAGTGTACCGCCATCGGCCAATTCAAATTTGCCTTTGCGATCTTTGATGGCCGAAGTGAACGCACCTTTTTCATGGCCAAATAATTCGCTTTCGATCAATTCGGAAGGAATAGCCGCGCAGTTTACTTCAATAAAAGGGGACTTCGCACGCGAACCATGATCGTGAAGTTGGCGGGCGACTAATTCCTTTCCTGAACCATTGGGACCGGTAATGAGCACCCTCGCCATGCTCGGAGCTACTTTAGCGATCATTTCTTTGATTCGCATAATCGGCTCCGACTCGCCAATAATATCCGATCCTTTGATCAGGCTAATTTTTTTGCGAAGTGTTTTGGTTTCCTGTTCTAATTGAGATCGATCGAGCGCATTGCGAAGGGTCACAAGCGTACGGTTTAAATCCAGAGGTTTTTCGATGAAATCATAAGCGCCAAGCTTTATAGCCTCTACCGCCGTTTCGATATTGCCATGGCCAGAAATCATTACAATCGGCGTATCGATTCCCGCTTCTATGGCCTTCTGCAACACTTCCATGCCATCCATTTTCGGCATTTTTATATCGCAAAGCACTACATCGTAGCTGTTATCCTTAATTTTCTGCAAAGCCGAAGGGCCGTCTTCAGCCAGATCGACAGCAAACTTTTCAAATTCTAAAATTTCCTTTAAGGTATTGCGGATACTGCGCTCGTCGTCGACGACTAAGATTCGGGTCATGGATTATAAATTTCCTTTCAAAACATCAAAAAGCACACCTTCCTTCAGCGAATACCGCGACAGCCGCGCGCTTTCAAATGGTAAATGCTTAAACATAAGGCGCACAAATAGGGCAGAAAGCACAATCATATTTACCCGCAATGGCAGCATACCGGGCATCATTTCGCGTTGGTGGCGAGTACTCCTTATTAAGGTATCGAGCTCAGAGCGAAGGGCTGCCTTTTCCAACGGCCAACTGGGCTGCTCTAGTTGAATCTCATAATCTCCTTTTCGCATGGAGAGCAAATCGGAGAAAGTATCGAAGGAGCCCGAGCTACCAATTAAGCCTTTTACCTTCCATTCAGCGGCGGCTTTATACATATCGACCAGCTGTACATCGAGAAAAGATTCTACCCTTGCGATGGTTTCGGGAGAAATGGGGTCTTCGGGATTAAATTTTTCGAGCAATCTACTTACCCCAAGTTCGTAACTTCGTTTCCAGAAAATTTCATCTTCATTGCAGATGATAAATTCGGTGCTCCCGCCACCAATGTCCATTACCAACTGAGCTTCCTGGCTAAGCGAACCAGAAAGCTGTACGCCGTGGTAAATCATTTCCGCTTCCCGATCTCCACTTATTATATGTATGGTAATGCCCAGGGTTTCCTTTACTTTCTCAACAAACTGTGCCCCGTTTGAAGCACTGCGAATAGCCGAAGTAGCAAAGGCCAGAACCCGATCGCAGTATTGGTTTTGTATAGCGGCCAATTGAGCTTGAAGCGCCACAAATGCACGCTCCATGGCGGCTTCGGTTATGTAGTTGCGCTCGAATCCTCCCTCGCCTAATTTAACGCCCACTTTCGACCGATACAATGGTTTGTACCCGCCTCGATCGTCAATCTCGGCAATTAGCAGGTTGAAGGTGTTTGAACCCAGATCGATAATTCCAATTTTCATGTGTGCGTAAGGCTGAGCGCTAAAGGTAGAATTTTTACCATCTGGCGAGCGCATGCATACCTGTAGAGAAATATTTCCGTGATCCAGAAGGTCATATTTAATTGGTCAACCTGGCTAAATTAATTATCTCAAAAATGCCCAGTTTAGCGACCAATACCGTAAACGGCCGATGTTTTCATCACCAATTTTCGCTAGGACGCTGAAAATTTTCCACGAACGCTTGTTTTTTGCCGACGAAAAAGATTACATTTGCGCAAACTTTGAGTAAAAGCACACTCTGAAAAAACCGAAGTGCTTGATTTAAAGATATCTTTTTAACCAGTATTATTTTAACCAAAACAGAAAAACAATGAAAACAGGTTTAAAAATGCTACTCTTCGTAGGATTCTTTTCCATTTGTACTGTAGCAATGTCTCAGTCAAGCGGTTTACAAGTTTCCGATAATGGAGCAATTGTACTCGACGAAACGCAGCCGTTAAAGTCGAGCTATGTAATGCCCGCGTCCGCATTCAATTTTGCAACGCAGGAACAAGCCATTGCCTATTTTGCTCAAAAGCACACGGAAATGGTGGCTTACCGCCCAGTGATGCAAAACGGTGAGATTATGGTTTTCCTTCAAGTAAACCGTCAGCCAACCTGGTCTGCCGCCGATTGGAATGCATACTTCGCCGCCAATAAGGTGCGCAATACACAGAGTATTAACCAATCTTCAACTACCAACCAATGAAAAAGTTTTACACGATTTTAAGCGTTGTTGCTGCCACACTCTTGTCATTTGAGTCTTCAGCACAACTTTTAGTAACACCGAGCAATAATGCCACTGCACTCGCCAATACCCTTATCGGCGAGGCAAGCGGGGTTACTATTCTATCAGCCACTTATACAGGTGGTTCATTATCTTCGGGATCCTTTTCGGGCGGAGCATTCGGTATCACAGAAGGAATCATTCTTACTTCCGGTGCAGCCACTAACGCCATCGGACCAAATAATGGAGAAGGTACTTCAGCTAATTCTGGTACACCAGGAGATCCCGACCTAGATTTGCTGTCTGCCCCTTTTCTCACGCAGAATGCGGCAATTTTGGAAATCTCCTTTGTTCCAGATGGTGATGTTTTAGAATTCACCTACGTTTTTGGATCGGAAGAATACAATGAATTTGTTTGCTCTTCATTCAACGATGTTTTCGCATTCTTTGTAAGCGGAGGTATCTACAGCAATACGAACATTGCCCTGCTTCCCGGTACCGTTCCTCCTGTACCAGTTACTATCAACAATGTAAATAACGGTTCCATAGGGAGCGCCGGCTCGGCTGGCAATTGCACCGCAGCACAGCTTGCGAATGCCGCTTTCTTTGTAGATAATGCAGGCGGTTTAAATACCCAGTATGACGGTTACACAGTGCCGCTTAGCGCAAACATTGTTGTAGTCCCCGGAGTTACCTACACCATTCGATTGGCGATAGCCGACGCCGGAGACGGCAATTTGGATTCTGGTGTTTTTATCGAAGGCGATAGCTTTGTATCATTCGTTTGCGACATAAATGCTGGGGAAATCTCCACATCTAGCCCGACAAACTTATGTATAGATCAGAATCCAGAGCCAATTGATGTGACCCTAAGCGGAAATATTGACGGCGAATTCTCACAATGGGTTATTACTGATTTGGATGGCGAAATTTTGGCACTTCCAGCAATGGGTCCCTTTGACCTTAGCGGAGCCGGAGTAGGTACATGCCTTATCTGGAATCTTACTTGGACAGGCTCACTGTTTGGGCTGGAAGTTGGAAGTGCGCTTGCAAACATCTCGGGAGCTTGCTTCGATTTGTCGAATTCTATCGAAGTAGTGCGTCAAGAATGCAATATACCAGGAGAAGGTTGCACCGATGAAGCGGCCTGTAATTTCGACCCATCTGCGGAAGATGACGATGATTCTTGCGTATATGCTGATGGGCCTTGTGAAGTATGTAACGACAATGGTGGTGTGGACAATAACGACGCCGATGGCGACGGTGTGTGTGACGCGGACGAAGTACCTGGCTGTACTAACACGCTGGCTTGCAACTTCAACGAAGAAGCTACCGATGACGATGACACATGTATCCTTAACGGGACCATTTGTTCACTCGAAGATGGTTCTACCGGAACACTCATTGATTGCGAATGTACACCCGTTATCCCTGGCGAATGTGTGGACTATGGTTACTACCTGGCCGACATCCTCGCCGGTGGTACTACTAACATCTACGACCTCGATATTACAGGTGCAGGCGCAGCAATGAGCCTTATTGCCACCAGCGAAATTGAAGTACACATTGCTTTCAACGAAATGGACAAATTGATCTACGCCGTAAGTAAAGCCGATGGATCGTACCGCACGCTTGACCCTGCTACCAGCGTTTGGGGTGCCAACACCTTAATCGGTGCCAGTGTACAACAAATAGTAGGTGCTGCGATCAATGCCGATGGCAAACTC
>JBBQFC010000056.1:0-21493 GCA_038321615.1 Flavobacteriales bacterium
TCAGAACGTCGTGAGACAGTTCGGTCTCTATCTGTAGTGGGCGTTAGAAATTTGAGAGGACCTGCCTCTAGTACGAGAGGACCGGGGCGGACGCACCTCTAGTGTACCTGTTGTGGCGCCAGCTGCATCGCAGGGTAGCTATGTGCGGATGTGATAAGCGCTGAAAGCATCTAAGCGCGAAACACACCTCAAGATGAGATTTCTTTTAAGGGTCGTTGTAGACGACGACGTTGATAGGTTGTAGGTGTAAAGGCAGTAATGTCAAAGCCGAGCAATACTAATTACCCGTAGACTTTAAATACTGACTAGACCAATACGTCAATTCTTATTGATGTGTATAAAGCATTAACCGCTTTAGGTGACTATTGCAATGAGGTCCACCTCTTCCCATTCCGAACAGAGAAGTTAAGCTCATTAGCGCAGATGGTACTGGTATTCCGGGAGAGTATGTCGTCGCCAATTTTAAAAATCCCCAACAGAAATGTTGGGGATTTTTTTTGTTCATATGAGAATTAATTTGGATAGGAAAGCATTGATCTACTTCCATTTCCTTTCCGTGCGTCGAATTGACTTTGGGAAGTGCTGAGTCGCGAACTACGTTGGCTTCAAATAGCATAAAACCCAATTTTCATTTTTTTGATGGTCCTGACCAAGAGCTAAACAAGTCCCTTATCTGAGTGATTAAGACTATCTGGCCCTGTATTTTTCACCAGGTAGCCCAAGCGCGAATCCAATCATTTTGTAAGTTTACTATCCCATCTTCGGTCAATGACTCTCCACCCATCGAAATTACTATTACTCGCGATCCTTCTTATTTGTGGGATCTTCACTTTGTCTGCTCAAAAGCAAGGAAATGTGTGGTATTTTGGAAATCACGCTGGTATTAGCTTTAATTCTGGATCGCCCATTCCACTTTTAGATGGCCTAACAGATTTTGCGCCGCCACTTGGCTGGAACGAAGGTAGTTCGTGCATCAGCGATAGTTCAGGAGCCTTGCTTTTTTATTCTAACGGCGAGAAAATTTGGGATAGCCAACAAGATGTAATGGGAAATGGAAATGACCTTATGGGTCACAGTTCTTCATCGGCATCGAGTCTTATCGTTCCTTCACCTAATTCATCCCAATTTTTTTATGTATTTACCACAGACGCTTCTGAGAATAGTTTTGAGAATGGCTTGCAATACTCGGTTGTTGATATCTGTCTAAATGAAGGGCGCGGCGATGTAGTATCGGAAATGAAAAATATTTCATTGTACGACGATGTCGCCGAAAAACTTGCATGTGTTCGACACTCCAACCAAACGGATTATTGGATATTAAGCCATGGCTATGGCTCAAATGAGTTTTATGCTTTCCATTTAACGGAACAGGGTATTGAAGATACGATTATTTCAATAGTTGGCCCAACTGAGAGCTTGGGTTGGGGTGGACAACTCGTTATTTCGCCCAATGGCCAAACAATTTCTTATACAACTCCAGCCAATATTGGATATTCCTACATTTGCGATTTCAATTCACAGAACGGGGAAGTTAGCAACGTGCTTCTGCTTTCCAGTGGTACTGGTGAATGGGGTACTTCTTTCTCGCCCGATAACACAAAATTGTATTGTGGCACTAACATTACTCCGGCATTGCTTTACCAATATGATATCACATCCGGCAATCTAACCGATATACTAGCATCGAAAACAGTTATTGCTTCGATCTCCGAACCATCGCGGCATCATCAGCTTGGGCCCGATGGTGTGATTTACATCGCTGTCGCAGGCCAACAATATTTATCGGCAATTAATGAGCCAAATGAAAGTGGCATTATTTGCCAGTACGTTGAAGCAAACACTTATTTAGGCGGTAGATACTCTTCATTCGGGCTGCCCAATATGATAACGTCATATTCGTACTCAAATGACTTAATATCCTGTTCTACGTCCGCTGTGAAGAGCTATAATTCTGAGAGAGCAACGGTGTATCCTAATCCCTTCCATACGCAAAGTCGGGTAGTGTTCGAATCTCAGTTAAACCAAGTCACAATGCAAATTTATGATCTTGGGGGTCGACTTGTATACGAGAAAATGGAGTTCAGCGGTAGCGAGTTTTTGATAAATCGAGATGGCCTAAAACAAGGTCTCTACACACTCATAATTGCAAACGCTGGTCAGTTAATTTCTTCAGCAAAGCTTGTGATTGTTGACTTCTGATCTCGGTGTCGCATAGAAGTGAAAATCGCAGTCGTTGTTAGGAATCTTTTTAAAGAAATAAAGAATCGGGTTCCATTCTGTCTTCACCGCAGAATCTAATATTTTAGCACGAGAAAATTTTCCTCCAAATTTCGCTCCTAGCCTATGCTTTGAGAATTTTATGAATCAACTACTCATTAGGATTTGAATGATGTTGCGATCACCATTACAGAGTGCGATATAGTTTCCATCTACTCCCTCCTCAACACTTCCAAAGGTGGCTTGGTGAATACACCACCGCTGCTTGCTAAACCAATGATCAAGGTAATGCTCGTAATGGCTGCGTAAACAATTATGAGCATCGGCATATCGGGACGGAACGCTGTTTCAAAACTCAGCCAGGCCAAGAGCCAGCCCGCCAAAAGCGAAATCAAAATCCCCGCCAAGGCTGCCAAACTCCCCAAAAAGATATACTCCAAGGCATTGATGCGCAGAACGTGATGTCGCAAAGCTCCCAATGTGCGCAGCAGAACGCTTTCGTGGATGCGCTGGTACTTGGTGATTAAAACAGAACCTATCAGCACAAGCAAACCTGTGAAAACGCTGAAAAAGGCCATAAACCGAATTACAAAAGATACTTTTCCCAATACTTCATCCACGGTGTTCAGCACCAGTTCCAAATCTATAATCGAAATATTTGGGAATTGTGTAACTACGGCTTTTTGGAAATTAGCCGATTGAGCCGTGGAATCAAACCGTGTGAGAAGAACATGAAATTTCGGCGCTTTTTCAAGTACGCCTGTAGGAAACATCACTAAAAAATTGGTGCTCATGCGCTGCCAGTCCACCTTGCGGATGCTTGAAACGTACGTTTTCACCATCACGCCCTGAACGTTAAAATCAATTTCATCACCAAGCGCAGCATGAAGTTCCGTGGCAATACCTTCTTCAATGGAAATGAAAATCGAATCTTTATTGTCCTTTACGGCCTTAGGCCAAGTCCCTTTGATAAGGGTTTCAGAATCGCTGGGTCCATCGCGGTAGCTCACGCGATACTCCCGGTTTAGGAAACGTTCATCGACTGGGTTGAGACTATCACTACGAATTTCACCGATACTGCGTCCTTTTATTCCTTCCAGCCGCATCGTCACGATGGGCACTGCACTGATTACCGGAAGGCCTTCGCGCTGCACCAATACTCTTAGCGAGTCTATCTGCCCGCTTTGAATATCAAATAGTACCATATTGGGCTTGTTGGCACCAGAAGCTGAAAACTTGAGTTTATTCACAAGCAAATCTTGGCTGATGAGTAAAGTAGAGATCAAGGCTGTGCCAAGCCCGATGGTAACCACCAACAAAAGCGTTTGGTTATTTGGCCTATAAAGATTGGCCAAACTTTGGCGAAGTATAAAAGATACATTTCTCGGAAAAAATCTCCGCACCAACCAAATGATCAGTGCCGAAGTACCCGCTAGTAGAGCAAAAGCCACGAGCAATCCTGTTGTGAATATCAAGGCCTGGCCAATGGAGTCTAGTTGCAACCACGCAAACCCAATGACAAAAAGCAAGATCAGCAGGTAGATCAAGATGGAAAGTCTATCCGTTTCCCTATTTTCAAAAGATGCCCTGATAGCCTTGAGCGGCGAGATTTTCCGGATCTTAATCAGTGGAAAAAGGGAAAACAGCAACGCAGCCACGGTTCCGGTAACAATGCCTTGAATAATAGCTGTCCAACTGATCTTTAAGCCAACTTCAAAAGGCAAGAATTCGGCAAATAACCCCGGAAGTAACATCTGAATCGAAGCTCCCAAAACGGCCCCGATAATAGAACCCACCAGTCCGATAGCAATGACTTGAATGAGATAAATACTCATGGCTTGGACACCCGATGCACCCAGGCAACGCAAGATTGCAACCGATTGCAGCTTCTCTTTCATGTAGATATTTACGGAACCTGCCACACCCACACATCCAAGTATCAAGGCTATGAAGGCCGTAAGGTTCAGGAAGCCGGTAAGGTCGGTGTAGGCATTGCCAACACTGTCTTTCCGGTCATTTACATCGTCCACTTCCAGCTCTTGAGATTCCAGCCAGGGTCTTAGGCTTTTCTCGATTTCCGCCGGATTAAATCCGGACGGGTATTTCGCGTACAGCTTATAGTTCATCCTACTCCCCAATTCGTTTAGCCCAGTTTCAGTAAGCAGGTTTAGCGGAATAAATACAGGCGGGGCCACTGTTGTAGAAATCGCAGAACGCCCCGGCACTTTAAGCACGCTGGCATCAATGTCAAAAATTAGCTTGCCTATTTTAACACTTTCGCCAGGCATCGCATCAAACTGCATCAAAAGCGTCTGATCCACCAGCGCTTTCTGTGCCTTGTCGAAATAGATTTGGTCTCTGTTGGGGTTTGTTTCTATTTTTCCATAAAAAGGAAATTCACCGGCCATGGCTCGGACATTTATCAATCGGGTGCCACCAGATTTTGGAAAATATACCATGGATGCGAACGACACTTCGCTGGCGCTTTTAAAGCCTAAGGAGTCAAAGCGTTGTAATACCTTTTCGGGAATAGGAGAACGGCTACTCACTTCTAAGTCGGCACCGAGCAGTTCTTTGGCTTCACTCTCAATTTGCCCACGGAGGCTTTCGCCAAAAGAATTAATGCCTACCAAGGCGGCGATACCCAATACGATGCTGGCCGTGAAGAGCAAGAGCCGACCGGCGTTTTTACGGCCATCGCGCCAAGCCATTTTGAGCAACCAGATGTTCATGTCAAAAAGTTGGCTTTTCGATGATTGCGTCCTGACCTTCTGCTTGGTTTGTCACAATTCTTCCATTTTTCATCTGTAGAATTCGACCCGTTTTTGAAGCCAAATCTAAATCGTGGGTGACAAGAATTAATGTCGTGCCCGATTTTTTGTTCAGATCGAAGAGGAGTGCTTCTATACCCGCACTGGTTTCGCCATCGAGATTGCCTGTAGGCTCATCGGCAAAAAGGATGGATGGGGAATTGGCGAAAGCCCGGGCTATAGATACGCGCTGCTGCTCGCCTCCCGAAAGCTGGCTCGGATAGTGACCGCCGCGGTCTTTCAAGCCTACTTCGGCTAAGAGTTCCAGAGCGCGCGACTTCGCATTTTTACTTTTCCGAAGCTCCAGCGGTATCATTACATTTTCCAATGCTGTAAGGGTTGGCAGTAGGTTGAAGTTTTGAAAAATAAAACCCACATGCTCGTTGCGCAATTTCGCCTTTTCATCTTCGCTCAGGTTTTCCAGTGGGCTCCCATGTAGCATTACCGAGCCAGACGTAGCCGAATCGAGCCCTGCACAAAGTCCCAACAAAGTGGTTTTACCACTACCAGATGCCCCTACAATGGCACAGGCGGAACCAGCTGACACGCGGAAACTCACAGTATCGAGCACGGTTAGCAATTGATCGCCACTTCTATATATTTTGGTGAGCTGGTCTACTTCGAGAATATCTTTCAAGTACAGATTTTTATTTCAATACCTTTAAAACCTCCTTTGGGCAGGTATGTTCCGGTTAACGCGTTACAAGTATATTGATTTCATGACTTTCATCTATAGACTAATTGTTTTCCTTTTTTGTATCCATTTGGTTTCCTGTGCTTCCCAATCGACCAACGGCGCGGAAAATCAATCTGACCTTCTTACCAAGCCATCTGCAACTGTAGCTATAAATGTCGGGAAAAAAGCGATTCTGATTTTTGGGAATAGTCTTACTGCCGGTTACGGCTTAGAATCAACTGAGTCATTTCCTGCGAGATTGCAACAGCGAATCGACTCTTTAAAATTGCCCTATATAGTAGTGAATGCTGGTGTAAGCGGCGAGACCACAGCCACAGGCCTAAGCCGAATAGATTGGGTTTTGGAAAATCAACCTGTTGAGGTGTTTATTTTGGAGCTGGGTGCAAATGACGGTTTGCGGGGATTGCCGCCTTCCGAGACCCAAAAAAATCTGAAGAGCATAATCAGTAAGGTGAAAAAAGCATATCCAAAATCAGAAATTATTCTTGCCGGAATGATGGTTCCGCCGAGTATGGGGCAGGATTACAGCGACCGCTACATGCGTATCTTTCCTGAAATTGCTGAGCAGGAGCAAGTTTTTCTAATCCCGTTTCTGCTGAAGGATGTGGGAGGCATAGCGCGTTTAAATCAAGATGATGGCATCCACCCAAATGTACAAGGAGCCAAAATTCTTGCTGAGAACGTTTGGGAAATTTTGGAGCCGCTGTTGTAGATGAAGCCGCCTGAGTTCGTTGGCATAAAAAGTTGGTAGTTATAGCATGTGTTTAGGCGAACTTCGGATTTTCGTTGCCACAATAACCGCTATTACTATAAACTGCCGTTAGTTGTAATTAGTTTTAGCTGCTACTTTGGAAAAGAAATTCCAACTTTAACATAAGTTTCCGGATCTTATGGAGGTATCCGAATTCCTAAGTCTTCTGATGCTTCTTCTTCGCTGCCGGAAATAGCACATTATTTAAAATCAATCGGTATCCGGGGCTATTGGGGTGAAGATTAAGATCGGTGGGTGGATCGCCTACGCGGTGTTGATAGTCTTCCGGGTCGTGGCCGCCGTAAAACGTCCATTGCCCTTTCCCAAAGTTGCCGTGAATGTATTTCACTGTGCCCTGCGCCTTGCTTTCACCGAGAATCAGGACTTCGGTTTTAACCACTTGCTTTTTGAATGCCGTGGTTTGCCCCATGAAGCCTTTCACCACCGATTGATGATTTTGGGTAAGCATGGTTGGCACTACATCCCACTTTGCCGAAAAGTCAAATAGCGTAAAGAAGTCTTGGGTCTGCGGCACCTTGTTGTGAATATCTGTAGCGTCGATATTCGAAAACTCATACACCAAGGGGTCTCGCTCCAACAAGAAATCGGTGAAGGCAAAAGTTTGGGCGAAGTCGAGCTTCGACTGTGCCGCCGGATCGGCTCCATCGCCATCGTACATGCTTTCGCAAATATCGATTCCGGCTGCCGCCAAGGCAATATCATACGAATCGGTGCCCGAACACATGGTAAAGAGAAAACCACCGCCGGCGGTGTATTCGCGAATACGCTCGGCTACAGCCAATTTGAGTTCTGAAACCTTTGAAAACCCCAATGCTTGAGCATCAGCTTCGGCATCCTTTACTTGCTGTTGATACCAGGATGCATTTTTATAATTGCGATAAAATTTGCCGTATTGACCGGTAAAATCTTCGTGATGCAAGTGAAGCCAATCGTATCGCGGAAGCATCATATTGATGATTTCGGTATCGTAAATTATGTCGTAAGGAATCTCGGCGTAGGTCATTACCAAGGTCACCGCATCATCCCAAGGCATATTCGCCTTTGGCGAATACACGGCGACCTTTGGTGCTTTTTCAAGCTTTACGGTTTCCATATTTGACTCCGGATGAGATATTTCTACCAGTATATTCGAAGCCTGCACATCGGCAATCACTTGGTAAGACACCCCTCGAATGACACACTCCTCTTCGATCGTCTTGTATTGATCGATCAGAAAGGCACCTCCGCGATAGTTGAGCAACCATTGCACTTCGATATTATTCTCAAGTACCCAATAGGCAATGCCGTATGCTTTCAAATGGTTCTTCTGACTCTCGTCCATGGGGATGAGTATCCGCGCGCCAAAACTCTGCAACGTGCAGAAGATGGCGAGCGTTAGTGCAATGTATTTTAATCGGTTAAAAGGGGCTGTCATCGTTATCTTTATTGAAGAAGCTACTCTCATCTTCACTGTTCATTCGCGATTGCATGGTAACGGTTTCGAACTTTTCAAATTTTGATTCACCTTGTTTTGCATCGCCATCGAGGTAGTAGCTGTCCAGATTGTCAAATTTCGCGAATTCCCGGATGAATTTCAAGGAAACCGTTTCGAGCGAACCATTTCGGTGTTTGGCGATAATGATTTGGCCAACTCCCTGAGTTGAATTACCATCTTCATCCTGCTCAATTTGATAGTATTCAGGTCGGTAAATGAAGGATACAATGTCGGCATCTTGCTCGATCGCACCCGATTCCCGCAAGTCGCTCAATAGTGGCTTTTTATTGCCTCCACGTGTTTCTACGGCGCGGCTAAGCTGCGAAAGTGCTACAATGGGTATGTTTAATTCTTTGGCGATGGTTTTAATAGAACGCGAGATAGTGGAGATTTCTTGTTCGCGATTGCCCCCCGAAGCACCCGCCGTCATAAGTTGCAAGTAATCGATGATGATCACGGCTACGTCATGCTTTGCCTTGAGCCTTCGCGCTTTCGCCCGCAATTCGAATACGGAAAGCGAAGGGGTATCGTCGATGTAAATCGGCGCTGTACTCAGTTTCTTGATGCGTGAGTGCAATTGGGTAAACTCATGATCTTGAAGATTTCCCTTCCGCAATTTTTCTGCAGGAATTCCTGTTTCACTCGAAATCAATCGATTTACCAATTGCACCGAAGCCATTTCGAGGGAGAATATGCCCACGGGTATATTGAAATCTACGGCCATATTTCGAGCCATCGACAATACAAACGCCGTTTTCCCCATACCAGGTCGAGCGGCAATTACAATCATATCCGACTTCTGCCAGCCCGCTGTAACGCGGTCGAGCGCGTGAAAACCAGTAGGTACTCCGCTCACCCCATCTGGATTTTTCTTGGCTTTTTCGATGTTTTCGATTGCTTCCTTTATCACCGAACTCATTTCGCTGTAATCCTTGCGAATGTTGCCCTGCGCAACGGTAAAAAGATCGCGCTCCGTTTTATCGAGCAAATCAAATACGTCGGAGCTTTCTTCGTAAGCATCGCGAATCGTTTCGGATGAGATGCGAATGAGCTCCCGCAGAATATACTTCTGCGAAATAATTCGTGCGTGAAACATGCTATTTGCCGAACTCGCTACGCGGTTGGTCAGGAAGGAAATGTAGTAGGCACCTCCAACCAAATCAAGTTCTCCGCGTTTTCGCAATTCGGCGGTGACTGTAAGAATATCGATGGGCTCGGAACGCTGGAAAAGGTCTTGCATAGCCGTAAAAATCTTTTGATGGCTCTCCCGATAAAAACTCTCAGGCTTCAGAATGTCGATAATGTCGTTCACAGCATTCTTCTCGAGCATCATCGCACCGAGTACGGCTTCTTCTAAATCAGTCGCCTGTGGGGGGATTTTCCCGAGTTCATTGTTTTGAAAGGGTATATTTGATCGTTGAGCCTTGCGGGTTTCTGTCTTTTTTTGCGAAATTCCATCCATTGTTCAAAGATACACCCATCGGGCTGAAAGATGCCGATGACGCTGTAGGGATATGAAAAGTTTTGCAAAAAGGTTTTTAACATTTGTTCAATGCGCTGCCATGGTGTGCATTTTCTGCCATTGCGATAAGGACGAAGGCGATACGGAAGGTCCGCGGATCATTCAGCAACTTCCGGTGGATAATCAAATTTTTAGCACCGTTGATACCATCCCATTTTTGGCGCAGATCAGCGATAATGAGTCGGTTCGGTTTGTGGAGATTTCGGTTCTCGATATAAATTTTATCCCAGTTTTGCCTAAAACAAGAATCAACTACGGAATCGGTACGGTCAATTTTGCTTTTGATTATATATTAGATGGAGCACTTCTTGAATCGGGTTCTTACGTTTTAGGACTTACCGCCGGCGATAGTCAAAATACCACTACGAGTTATCGCCAAGTATTGCTCACCGCCGTGGAGCGGGTCATTGAGCGGTACTATGTAGCTACGGGGCAAAGCAATAATACGGTGCTCTTTAGTGGGCCAAACTTGGCTAGTATGTCGCCTGCTTTGAGTTTGCAAATGGATCTCCGAGGCACGGCTTTGAATTACCGTCAGAATATTATTGGATTGGTAGGTGGCTCGCTTGGTGATGCTACTTTTTACGCCACCACCGATCTCGAAGTGAAGAATAATTATCCCGGTTTTGGCAATGCTGCCTTTCCGTATTTCTTGGGTCTCGAGTATTCCACGGCGTCCGAGCGATTTGTGATATTACAAAATGCTCCGCGCCTGCAAATCCTTGACCAGCTTTCCGCTCCGCTTTCGGGTGTCGATCTATTGCCATCGTACCTTCCACAGCAAGCTTGGGATGAGTCAGGATATTATTTCGTCGACGAAAAGCAGGTGAGCGGAGTGTTGCGCTTTCTCACACGGTACTCCTATCCTGGGCTGCGGGTTGCCAGTATCGCCGTTCCGGGAAAGGTGATTCAGGTGTTTCGTTTATCAAACGATGCGGTATTCGTTTGGGTCAATGCCCCGGGCGGAACGGAACTTTCCATTCTTAATTTAGAATCCAACCTTGTACAACCTGTGTACCAGCGCCCCGGTGAATCGTTGAAGGACGCTATACCCATAGCGCCAAATACCTTTATGATTTCTACTTCCGGCGGACTGTACCGCTATAATTACGGCAACGGCGGCACCGCGGTACTGCAAAGCGGCTATAGCCCCGAGCGATTGTATTATGAAGAAATTTCCGGGCGATTTTATGCCACGGATGGAGCTACTCTTACGGCGCTCACTCCGACTGGACAAATTATTGAATCGCAGGATTTTCCAGCACCGATAAAGTTTGTAGGATTTGATTACAACCGGTGATTTTCCGATCACTTATAAGATTCAATCGTCCAGTGAAATTGCTCTTTCAATACGGGCAGGGCTTTCCAGTCCAAAGCCTTTAGACGCAAAGTGTCCCCATAGTGAAAGGGATTTTCAAGCGAAATTATGCCATTTTCCGAGTAAGAAAAGTGTACAATCTTTTGATTTTCTGAGTAGTCGGTCAGGATCGCTTTTCCTTTTAGGCTATCGATAGACAGTCGGAAATCTTTGAGCTCATCTTTGCGATCTTGGAAAATGATGTACCCCCTTCTGTGGATGAAGACGCGCTCGATCGACAAGGCAGAAGATGCATCGGTGATGGCTCGAGTCGAGAGATTTACATATGCTCCATGTAAATAAGGTCTCGCTACCAGATCATCATCAATGGATTGGAACCCGGGATATATGGATTCTGCAATGGCTAATAAAATGGCAAAATAGAAAATGGCAGATCGCCAGAACTGATTTTGAACAAGCTTGGATAGGTCAAAATCAGCGGGGACTTGGGTTGATTGTTTTCGAAAAAAGAATTGCCAGAGCGCAGGAGCTGAAGGAGCAATGAGTAAAACAGACAGGAAGAACAAAAAGGTTGAGAACAGTTTTACCGAAATGTCGAAGCCAAAATTTACAGCCATTATGTTTAATAGTATTCCACCGGCGGCCAAAGCACCCATTAAACGTGTGCGGCTATGAAGCAATAGTGATCCGGCTATAACTTCAATTAGGCCAAGAAATAGATTGTAGCCATAGGAAGTCCCAATTGTGCTCCAATAAAGTATGTCGCGGTCTAACCTTCCAAAGGGTGTATAAAGAATATTAGGTTCAGGAAGATAAAACTGGCCTTTGAATACTTTTCCAAAACCATACTTGAGAAGCTGTAAGCCCAGGTAATAAGCGATGGCCAGCCGAATAAAACCGATGTATTTTTCCCTATTGAGCGTTTGCGACAGAAGTAGAAGCGCAGCAATTAACAAGGCCATCATACCGAGAAGGGCAAAGAGCAAGAAAAAATAGGTGCTGTCTGATGAAATTCCCGGATTTTCAATTTGGATATTCAGAACGGAACGAGCCAGAAAATCGACGATCGGGAAAGTAGGAATTCCAACCAAATCGGGCTGGAAGGGCAGAGCATGGAACGGAAAGGGGATGAAAAGAACTCCGAGTAATGCGAAAGTGTAAACCGAAATGGTGAAAAAGCAATTCCAACCTTTCAATTGGCTCGAATTCAATTCGGTCTTGCCATTTTGAATTTAATCAATTGTTTTCGCCCAAATGCTATCGTGATCGAAAGCGCTGCTAATAGCCATAAAGCCACAAATGGCGTTTTCGAAATCGATTTTCTTAAATTTTGATTTCCCGGCCAAAATGGGAAAGTACTATTTTCATTGCTGACTTTTTTATTTGGCTTAAAACCAACGATTTTTACTTCATCCACGGGATTGCGGAAATCAAAGGCACGCTCTAATTTTTGCCTTACTTCTTCGATGCTTTCCAAATTGTCGAGATCCGCTTGGAATCTTATTGGATTTCGACCTGCTGTCCACTTTATATTGTCCCACACCCCATATCCCTCACGGGAAATTTCGCTTACTACAAAGTAAGTGGCTTTGCCATTGATGAAGATCAAGCTATCGAGACGAACTGAAGAACCAAAAAGGGTGGGTTCGCCAAAATTCGAACCATTCATTCCGTTATTTTCATCAGCCAGAGCTAAGCCGAAATTCGTATCGCCCCCACTGTGGCTTTTGTGGAATATTAATTTTGTTTGGGCTCCCGAAGCCAGCGGAAAGGCAAAAGCGAAAGCAAGGATGTAAAGGTTATTCATGGTGGGAATTTCGATATTCGCCCCATCACAAACGGCGAGCCAGAGAATGTTAAAACTGTTCATTTACTAAGCGGAAGATACTGCCTTTGAATTCTCGATTCGGGTTGGTATTCAAAAAAGTAGAGAAAGATCAAGAAGCTCCATTCCAGCGGTTTGAGTAAGAGATAAAGAGTGTTCGAAATCAATCTAACCCTTTTCCATTTTTCGACCGGAATTTGGAGTGCATCATAAGCCACACGCAAAGGCCTATGAATCCGCGGAAAATATGCTGCAAGCCATTCTTCAAAAGCATTGCAAATTTGAAGCTGCCGTGTAACGATGATCGGGTAGCCGTGGCGACGCCCGGTATGCAATGGCCCGACTAATTTGGGACTCCCGTAAGAAGCAATGGTACAAACGTAATCTGTTGGCGATCCAAAGAGCGCTGAATGTTTTTGGGAAAACAAGCCATCTCCGGTTTCTGTCAATGCGAGAATTATATCGTTTGGTTTTTGCCCGAAAACAGAGACAAGAAACAGAATAAGGGAGACAAATATTGGGAACGTGATTATTTGAAGCGCCAGGCCATACTTTCCAAAATAACATCGATAAAAAACCGAATGAAGATGACTTTCGTTCTTCATTTCTTCACTTCTGATTCGAATAAGCCGAATGGAATTATAAAGAGCTATTGAAAAGTAGATCACGGCTTGAATCAAGGCTAAACTGATCAAGGCGAGCGGAGTAATCATTATCCAAGGTGGGTAAAAGAGAATAGCTGCCAAACCGATAATCGGGCTGAAATGTATGAATTGAGCAGCACACAGCACGATCCCAATGGTCATCGCACTTGGAATAAGCGCCAAAGCTAATGGTCCTATTCGCTCGAATTTGATTCGGAACAGAAAGTATAAACCGATCGATACGATGAGCATAAAAAGAATTGGAATAACGAAGGCTGTGTTGAGCAGAAAACGGTCTTCACTTCCAAAAAAAATAAAAGCATATCCAAGCGCAGGGAAAACGAGCAAGGCAATTATTTCCGATCGGCTAATTGGCGTTTTTTTCAGTTGTCCTGCATCTACAAGAATTCTCCGACCGTCTCTGAGCGTAGGTCTTAGGAAAAGGAGCCAGGCGAGCAACAAAAAGAAGGATAAGCCCAGAACACTCGCGAACACTAACACAAACTCCATGGTTGACTAGCGATTTGAGAGGAAACGCTTAAATCACAAGGAAATTGAAAAGATTCCCAATCTTATTTTCGATCATACGGTTGGGGTGTTGATCTATTTAAGATAAGCACGAAGTATCAGCGCGAATTGAGCCGCGGTCTAAGACACCGAACCCATATCTGAGAACTTTTTAATTCTCCGCTCGATCAATTTTTCAGGAGTCAACTTTTTCAATCTTCCTAAATGGGTAAAGATGGCTTCTTTGACATTTTTGAACACCATATCCGGATCTTGGTGGGCTCCACCAATCGGTTCCTTGATTACCCCATCGATCAATTTATTGCGAAGCATGTCGTTGCTCGTCAACTTCAGGGCTTCGGCGGCTTGTATTTTATGATCCCAATTGCGCCAAAGAATGGTGGAACAGTTTTCTGGAGAAATCACTGAATACCACGCATTTTCGAGCATAAGTACTTTGTCGCCTACGCCTATACCTAATGCTCCGCCCGATGCTCCTTCGCCGATGATAATACAGATGATAGGCACGCGGAGCCTGGCCATTTCGAAAAGGTTCCGGGCGATGGCTTCGCCCTGTCCGCGCTCCTCGGCTTCCAGACCAGGAAATGCTCCGGGTGTATCTATAAAAGTCACCACGGGCCTATTAAATTTCTCGGCAATCTTCATCAATCGGAGCGCCTTGCGGTAGCCTTCGGGGTTTGGCATACCGAAGTTGCGGTATTGCCGCATCTTGGTATTAATTCCTTTTTGCTGGCCGATAAACATAATTTGCTCCCCATCTACATGGCCAAAACCTCCCACCATGGCTTTGTCGTCTTTCACGGTTCGGTCGCCGTGTAGTTCCACAAAATTGCCAGCCGTAAGATATTGGATGTAGCTCAGGGTGTAGGGTCGCTCCGGGTGTCGCGACACTTGTACCCGCTGCCAAGGCGTTAGATTCTTGTAAATTTCCGTGCGTTTAAGCCTGATTTTTTTCTCCAGGTCGCGGATGGTTTTTGTCATATCCACCTCGCCGGAGGAAGAGAGTTCATTGGCTTTGGCCAATTGTTCCATCAATTCTCCAATGGGTTCTTCAAATTCAAGCAATACCGCCATATTTGTATTTTCGAAGGGGTAAAATTAACATTAATTTCAAAAAGCTTTCCCAGCTTACACGGGCTCCCCATATTTGCAGCATGGTTGGTTTTCCCAATTGTAAGCTCAATTTGGGCCTTCGGGTTCTAGGTAAACGCAGTGATGGCTATCATGCTTTAAACACGTGCTTCTATCCAATTCCCTATTGCGATGTAATCGAGCTGATTTCAAGACCCGAAAATAATGCGGATACCTTCCATTTTACAGGTCTCGCTATTCCCGGCAAGGAGGAAGATAATTTGATAGCACGTGCCATTCGGCTTTTGCGTGTTGTAAGCGTTTTCCCACCTGTGGAAGTTCATTTACATAAAATCTTGCCTTCGGGAGCAGGTATCGGCGGTGGCTCGAGCGATGCAGCGCAAACACTAATTCTGCTAAATGTGCTTTTTGAATTAGGTCTTTCCAAGGAACAACTCGCCAATTATGCATCGGCCCTGGGAAGCGATTGTCCATTTTTTATTTACAATAGGCCCAGTATGGCAAGTGGTCGGGGTGAAATATTAGAACCTGTAAAGCTCGATTTGGGTGGAATTTACGTCAGGGTCGTTGTGCCGCCCGTTCATATTTCCACGGCAGAAGCATTTCGCCATGTGAAGCATTCGGCGGAAGCGTTTGATCCAACAATATTTGAATGCAGCCGAAGGATGGAGTGGAAGGACGCGCTAAACAACGATTTCGAGTCCTACGCATTCGAGCAGTATCCAGTATTGGAAGCGATGAAAGTTGAAATGTATCAAGCCGGAGCCTTTTATGCAGCGATGTCGGGAAGTGGAAGTGCTATTTATGGATTGTTTGAAGCCGCGCCTACCGCCGAAATCTCCTTTCCGGAAGGGAGCGCCACTTACGCTACCATTCTGCCCGCTATTTCTGAGCTTTGAAGTAGAGTATCACTCCTATTACGCCGTAGATTACGTTGGGTATCCACACTGCTATCAAAGCATTCAATCCGGCATTGGTGGCGGCGACGGTGGTAACTTTCATGGCGAAAATATAGCTCACGGCTATTAGAACGCCAGAAGCTAAGTGAAGCCCTGTTCCCCCCCGATTTTTCCGACTGGCGATGCTGACGCCAATTAAAGTGAGCACGTAGGTAGCAAAAGGGAAGGCGGTGCGCTGGTAGCGCTCGATCTCATAATGCACCGTTTTGTCGGAACCACGCATTCGCTCGCTTTCAATAAAGTCGGCCAATTCCTGTGTGCCCATCGTTGATGCCACGTTGAGCCGTTGCCCAAAATCGCGTGGTTTAAGGGGTAAAATGGTGTCGAGAACCTTTCCTTCTTCAATTATTTCGCGCCCGTCTATAAAACTCCGTGCGTAATAGTTTTCGATTCTCCAATGCCCATCGGTGCTGTCGTAGCGAGCTCTGTCGGAGAGTAATTTATATTCCAGCTTACCATCTTGCCAGCGTTCGAGCGAAAATTTATAGCCAATGTTGTTGATGGTGCTGAACGACTCGAAATAGGCAATGCTGTTGGGGCTGTATTGTCGATGGAGATTTTTGTCGTTGATGCTGAATTTTTTACTCAGGTACTCATTCTCAAACTCCAAACGGATTGTGTTAGCGCGTGGAAGCTGGTAATGCGTAGTGTAAAGCGAAAGCCCAGTGAGGATGGTGGCTCCCAGAAAATAGGGGTACAACATTCTCCGAAAGGAGACGCCTCCAGCTAAAATCGCGACGATCTCTGTGCGCTGCGCCATTTGACTGGTAAAAAGCAAAACGGATAGAAAAATGAGCAACGCGCTAAATAAATTGCCATAGTAGAACACAAAATTGAGGTAATACCGCACTACAATATCGTAGAAGGGCGCTCCACTTTTGATAAACTTACTGAGCTTTTCGGATATATCGAACACGATGGCGATAGACATGATGATGGCCAGCATGAAGAAGAAAGTCCCGAGGAACTTCTTTAGTATGTAGCGATCGAGCATTTTCATATCAAAGCCGTTGATCTAATTTTTTGACCATTTGGTTCTTCCAATTCGCAAAATCGCCTGCGATAATATGCTTTCGTGCTTCCCCTACCAACCAAAGGTAGAATGCGAGATTGTGGATGCTTGCAATTTGCGAACCAAGCATTTCGCCGGCGATAAAAAGATGGCGTAAATATGCTTTTGAATAACTCTGATCTACATAGCTGGTGCCATTGGGGTCGATCGGCGAGAAATCGTCGAGCCACTTGGCATTTCGAATATTGATGATGCCTTCGCTGGTAAAAAGCATCCCATTCCGGGCATTTCGGGTCGGCATCACGCAGTCGAACATGTCGATGCCCAAGGCTATATTCTCCAAAATGTTTACCGGCGTACCAACGCCCATCAAATAGCGAGGTTTCTCTTTGGGAAGTATCTGGCATACCAGATCGCTCATGGCGTACATATCTTCGTGGGGCTCGCCTACTGAAAGCCCGCCAATGGCGTTTCCTTCCCGCTCCTGAGCCGCAATAAACTCAGCCGACTGCTTGCGTAAATCGGGGTAAACGCTGCCTTGGACTATGGGGAAAAGGGTTTGGTTAAAGCCATACTTTGGCTCCGTGCTATCAAAGCGCTCACAGCATCGCTTCAGCCAGCGATGGGTAAGGTGCATGCTCTTTTCCGCGTAAGCGTAATCGCAAGGGTAAGGCGTGCACTCGTCGAAAGCCATTATGATATCGGCACCGATTATGCGCTGGATGTCGATGGCACGCTCAGGCGTGAAGAAGTGGCGCGCCCCATCGATATGCGACTGAAAGCTCACGCCGCTCTCCGAGATTTTACGGCTCGCGGCAAGGGAATACACTTGGTAGCCACCGCTATCGGTGAGTTGGGGTTTCTGCCAGCCGTTGAAGCCGTGCAGTCCGCCGGCTTTTTGGAGTATGTCCATACCTGGCCTAAGGTAGAGGTGGTAGGTATTACCCAGAATGATCTGCGCTTTAATATCGTCGGCTACTTCGTGCCGGTGCACCGCTTTTACAGCTCCAGCTGTGCCTACGGGCATAAAGATTGGTGTTTCGATGCTTCCGTGATCCGTTTCGATCAGGGTAGCCCGGGCATTCGAACCGGGGTCGGTAGCTTGTAAAGTGAAGCGCAAAATGTGTGAAAACTTTGTTGAAAATCAAACGGGCTGCAAAGATAAGTGTATTTCAAATAGTGATACGTTAGCCTTTCCTTAGCTGCTCACCCAGATGCAAACTATTTTTGACCTTCAGACTATCGCTTTCGCTTGCTTGGTCTTGTTTTCAGTGGCTGCCATTTTGCAGTTGACCTATTTTCTATATTACTTTTTGCGCCTTTCTTTTTACGAGATGCCAGCGTTAAGCGGCAATCTTCCGCCGGTGAGTGTGGTGATAGCCGCCAGAAATGAATACGATAATCTGATGCAGTTTCTCCCAATTATTCTCACCCAGGATTATCCCGATTATGAAGTGATCGTTGTAAACGATGGCTCGTGGGATGAGTCTGAAGAACTTCTCACGGCTTTTCAGCAGCAATATGCGCACTTGAAAATTGTGAAAATTCGAGAGAACGAGCGCTTCGATGGTGGGAAGAAATTGGCTATAACAGTAGGAATAAAGGCCGCCAAAAATGAGCGTTTGCTCTTTACGGATGCGGATTGCCAACCGGCATCGCTTCAGTGGATTCGCAAAATGATGGGTGCATTATCGCCCGAAACGGAGATTGTACTAGGCTATAGCCCTTACATGAAAAAGCCCGGCCTGCTCAACGCCGTGGTCCGATTTGAGACTTGGCTCACCGCTGCCAATTATGTGAGTTACACCTTGGCGAAGAAACCCTTTATGGGCGTGGGGCGAAATTTATCGTATACCAGTGCAGGCTTTTACAAGGTGCACGGCTTTAAAAGTCATTACTCCCTCGCTTCGGGCGATGATGATTTGCTGGTAAACGAGCTGTCCACGGCTAAGAACGTAAGTGTTTGCCTCGATCCCGAAACCCACGTGGAATCGATCGCGCGTACCACCTGGACGAAATATTGGCGTCAAAAAAGGCGGCACTTGAGTACGAGTCGAAAATACCATTGGAAACACCGTTTATTACTTGGCGCTCAGCATGGTAGTCTATTGCTGTTATGGCTCTCGGCTATCGGTTTGCTGGTCTTGCACAGTTATGTGTACATTGTGGGTGCTGTATTATTTGCGCGTCTTCTGCTTCAAATTTATATTTTTAGGCGATCTATCAAATGGATGGGCCAAGCCGACCTATGGTGGATGGCACCTATTCTGGAACCGATGGTGATGGTGATGTACACTTTTGTGCAAATCACCAATTTATCTGCAAAACCTGTAAAATGGACGAATTAATTTCGAAATTATCGCCGAAGGCTCAACACGATTATAAGTTGGTGGTGCGCTGCTTAGAAAAGCGCGACCAATCGGCCTATGCCGAGCTAATGGATCGATACCGCGAGAGTATTTATTACATGCTCTTGAAAATGGTAAACAACACCGACGATGCCGAAGACCTTACCATTGAAGCATTTGGGAAGGCTTTTCACCGATTGGCTCAGTACCACCCGAGTTTTGCGTTCAGCACCTGGATGTTTAAAATTGCTTCCAATAATGCCATCGACTTTATAAGAAAGGAGCGCAAAAAGAAAACCACTTCGATCGATACGGGCATGACCAACGAAGATGGGGAAGCCATCACTTACGACTTGGAGTCGGATGGACTCGATCCGGAAGAAGTTTTAATTAAGGACCAGAAGGTAAAGGCCATGCGCGATGTAGTCGATAAGCTCAAGCCGCGGTATAAGGAATTGGTTATCCTTCGTTATTTTAAAGAATACTCGTACGAAGAGATCGCCGTAGAGCTCAATCTACCTTTGGGTACGGTGAAGGCGCAGTTATTTCGCGCCCGCGATTTCCTGGCCAATATGATGCAAAGCACCAAGGAGTCGATCTAATGTGTGCTGCCGATATGCCCGATCTGCCCGATTTGGCCGCGCTATTTCCTGATATTTCACGCAAGCAACTAGGTTTATTAAATCAGTTGCCAGCACTCTATAATGAATGGAACGCTCAGATTAATGTCATTAGCCGCAAGGATATGGAGCACTTTGTGGAGCGACATGTGATGCATAGTTTAGCGCTGATGCGGCACCTGAAACTGAGACCCGGACATAAGGTAATCGATATCGGCACAGGTGGTGGTTTTCCAGGTATTCCTTTGGCTATCTGTTTTCCAGAAGTGCAATTCACCCTGGTGGATTCTATCGGAAAGAAAATAAAAGTAGTGCAGGAAGTTGCCGACGCTTTGGAACTTAAAAACGTGCGGGCGCTCAATCAACGAGCCGAAACGGTGAGTGGCCAATACCAATACGCTATGAGTCGCGCTGTGGCGCGCTTATCTATGTTGGTCGATTTTTGCACCCGTGGGAAGTTTCGCACCAAACATCTCCTATGCCTTAAAGGCGGCGATCTCCGGGAAGAAATTGATGAAGTAGATGAATTTCCTTCCATGGTGTACAACCTAAATGCCCACTTTCCAACGGAGTTTTTTGAGACGAAGAAGGTGGTTTATATTCAATTCTGAATTCATCCTTGACCCGGGCGGGTTGACTTTTTGAATCAAGGAGCTTTTCTTTTTCGTTTTACTGGTTTCAAATTCTGAAGCATGGTGGGAATAAGCTCGGTAACGGTGGGATGCGTTTGAACCGAATCGCGCAGTATGGTATACGGAGTGCCGGAATACATTGCAGCTAAGAACACCCCAATGATTTCATCTCCACCCGTTCCTAAAACAGCAGCACCAACTATCTTTTCTGTTTTTGCGTCCACCACCACTTCCATAAATCCCTGCATTTCACCTTTCTCCTTAGCTCGCGCTACGTGCTTCATTTCCATTCTGCCGTAAAGCGTTTCAATTCCCTGATCGATGGCTTGATTTAGGCTTAGACCAGCTCGGCCAAGTGGGGGATCGGTGTAGAGCGCGTAGTTAATAATGCGATCGCTCACTTTTCGCCTGGTTTTGTTTTGCCGGTTGTGATTTACGATTTCGAAATCGTTGTAAGCCGTATGGGTGAAGGCACCTTTTCCATTGCAATCGCCCAAGGCGAACACGCCTTCCACTGCTGTCTGCAAGGCGTCATCCACCTGCACGTAGCCCTTTTCATCAACGGCGATATTGGTGGCAATTAATCCCAGTTGATCAGCATTCGATTGTCGGCCAGTGGCCAGCAGAAGGTGTGATCCGGTTAAAGTGGGTGCCCCGTCTTTGCAATCGACCTTCACCTTAATCTTTCCATTTTTCAACGTTTTACCGGAAATGCAATTCACGCCAAGGCGGATATTGACTCCTTCGGCTTTCAGAATTTCCGCGATGCACACGCTCGTTTCAGGGTCTTCTCGGCCAATTAAGTAGTCGTCTTTCTCAATCACGGTTACCTTGGATCCAAAACGTCGAAACATCTGCGCAAACTCAAGTCCGATATAGCTCCCACCTACGATGATTAAATGATCGGGAAGCTTGCTGAGTCTAAGTATCGACTCATTGGTCATTGCCTTCACCGCTTCAAATCCTTTTGGGATGCGGGGTCGGGCTCCTACATTTATATAAATTCTATCAGCGGTATAGTGA
>JBBQFC010000057.1:0-21263 GCA_038321615.1 Flavobacteriales bacterium
TTAAAACCATAATCGGCAAGCGGCAAGCTCTCCACAAATAAATCGATCACTCGTACTTCATTATGCTCCCCGATTTGCTCATCGAGTGAAACCGGAAAAAGCGGTGCCTGGTTACGGGGATTTCCTATGATGAATTTCATAAGAGGAAATTACTTTAATTAATTATTCGATTAATTAATTAGGTCAGATTATATTAACAAGTAAAAGTGGGTTTTAAGACAGTTTGACGTTGCACACCATTTAGGTCTTATCGCTCTCCTGCTGGGTTTGGGCTATTTTCTGCCGATGGATGGATTATTGCATTTGGGAATAGTCTTTATGGCGCATGCTTTCTTCGATCGGAGCTTCGACATTGGACTCAAATATTTCGATCATATCAACCACACCCATCTCGGATGGATCGGTAAGAAATCGGAGCAAATGCTAACCGCAAATTCGAATTAAATGAACGAACCAATTGCTTAAATTTTCGCTCCGAGTCCGTAACCTTTTTGAAAGGAGTATTTGGCTTTTGATTCAGATGATTGCGGTTCGGGCCAATCGAATGAGAGACGTCCTTGAAAAGGGCTATTTCCAAAGAGTGCGTCGGCAACACCTGCTCCTTCGGAGCCAGGAAGCCATGCTGCCACAAAGGCTTGAGAAAGCGCCATTTCTGGATCGCAGAACAATGGCCTGCCGCTAACGAACACGGCAACGATGGGGATGTTTTTTGCAGCAATTCGCTCGAGAAGAGCAAGATCTTCGGGATGCAAATCCGATAGGTGGAGACTTCTGCCATAAGCATTTAGCACCTTGAGCAAGCCATAGATTTGAGCCCTTGATCGATCTATTACTTCGCTATCAGCTCTAACGTCTCCCATGCCTTCGGCATAGGGAGTTTCTCCGATTACCACTACGGCTACATCGAAGGATTCTCTCTCAACAGCACTTCCGTCCAAACTGAGCACGGCATTTGTTGATTCACCCGAAATGCCTTCCCAAATCGAAGTGGCTCCAGGCACAGCTCCCTTTTGCAGCGCGGCGTTGGTTCCGTAAATATTTGCTGACAGGCCTGCGTACGCCAAGGCACCGGCACCCGAAAGACCTTGCCAGGCGATTGTAAAACCACCACATTGATGGCCAGTATCGTGCGCATTCTTGCCAGCCACTAAAATCCGCATTTCCTTTTTCAAAGGCAAAATGGCATCTTCATTTTTTAGCAATACCAGTGATTTTCGAACGGCTTCCCGTGCCAATTGACGGTGGGCTGTAATTCCAAATGCTGGCGATTTACTCCAATACCGCTCTTTGGGGCGTGGAGCTTCGAAAAGACCCATTTTTAATTTTACGAATAGGATCCGTCCCACTGCGTCGTCAATTCGGCTCATTGGTACATCACCAGCGTGGGTGGCGTCAATTAAGTTGGCGATAAAATCGCGCCATGCCACCGAAACCATAAACATATCCAATCCGGCATTCACCGCATCGATTACATTTTGTCTTGGATTTTCTGATAGGTAGTCTATGCCGTCCCAATCCGAGATTATAAAACCTCGGAAGCCCAATTCGTTTTTCAGCACTTCCGTGAGCAAGTATTGGTGGCCGTGGCATTTTTTCCCATTCCAGCTATTGAAAGAAGCCATGACACTGAGTGCCCCGGCATTTATTGCTGCTATATATGGGGGTATATGTTTAGATCTTAATTCAGACTCAGATATGGCTGTATTTCCTTGATCGACGCCATCGGTAGTGCCGCCATCGCCAACCCAATGTTTGACACAGGCCAAAACACCATCGCGGGGCATCCCGCCCTGTAAACCCAAGAGAAAATGTTTTCCCATTTCGGCAACGATTTGTGGATCAGAAGAGTAGCTCTCATAGGTGCGCCCCCATTCATAGTTTTGTGCAACGGCCAGGGTAGGGGCAAATGTCCATTCCACGCCGGTACAAAGAATTTCCCTGGCCGTAGCAGCTCCAATCCGCTCCATCAGTTCGGTGTCGTGCGCAGCTCCAAGGCCTATATTATGGGGAAAGATTGTTGCCCCAAGTACATTATTATGTCCGTGGATAGCGTCAACTCCATAGATGAGCGGAATGGCCAAATGGTCTGTATCTTCGAACATTGATGCGGCCCAATAGGCATCGTTCATCTCCATCCAATCTTCGGGTCGATTCTGACCGGGTGCCGATCCGCCGCCGCTGAGTACCGAGCCAATGTGGTAGGCTTTGACCTCTTCGGGCGTTATAGCCATTCGCTCGGGTTGCGTCATCTGACCAATTTTCTGCTCCAGGCTCATCCGCGACAGGAGTGCTTCAACTTGCTGATATACTTGCTCTTCAGATACCATGATTCATTTTGCCAATCGGATTAGAACTAAGTCTTGTGAATGTTTGAAGCATGATAACCGGTAGGATATAGCGTGGGTAGATATTCATTTTCTTTGATAAACGCGAACATAATCTACTATCAGTTCCTGCGAGTATATTGCCGGATCTAAGCCTTCGGAACCGCCCCAACCACCGCCCATCGCGAGATTCAGGATAATGTTTTGGGGCTCGTCAAATGGCCAAGCACCTTTACTTCCATCGTTCGCATAGCTGAAGTACGGGTTTCCATCAATGGATGCACTAATGGAGTCGGGATACCAATCTATTGCGTAGGTGTGAAAATCCCGGTTCATGCGCTCCATTTCGATCGAAGCTGTGCGCTGATTGCCAATTTTGAAATAATAAGCTTCGCAATGCACGGAAGCGTGCGCTTTGCCATTTCCGGTTCGATCATCGATTTGGTAACCCACCGTTTCGAGCACATCGATTTCGCCGCAATAGGGCCACGATCGCTCATCTACGTAGCTATCGCCGAGGAGCCATCCGGCCGACCAATTGCCACGTTGAGCGGGGACCTTAGCTTTGAACTCGATTCTGCCGTAAGTAAAATCGACCTTACCGCGGGTCGTGAGTCGAGCCGACGTCCACAAGTCGGTCAAGCTGTCTCGGCGGGCTTCAATGATTAAATTTCCTCCGGCTTGGCGGGCATTTTCAAAAAGATTCTCCGTGTAATATTGCAGTTCGTTATTTCCCCAACCCCAGTTTCCGATGTCGAAGGTCCATTTGTTGGTGTCGATTTGGGTGGTCTCAAATTCATCGCTCCACACGAGTTCGAGCGTTTGGCCGTCCATTATCTGAAAGAGGGAAACGGGGCTAGGTATATGCGGCCGAAGCAGCACGAGTTTTATCTCTTTAATCGAAAGAGGGCCAGAGATGTGAAGTCTTATGGGGTGGTTTCCTGCCGCAAGAGGGCTTCCATCGATGGCGGACTTATGCGCTTGTTGGTCTGTAATCGCAATTGTTCCGGTGATATTGTAAGTGCGTTGATCCGGATTTTCGCGATAGTCTTCGATCCATAAATGAGCGACACTGTCGAGCGCTTCGGCCACTATTTCAATTCCATATCGGCCGGAAGTCACTATTTCGAGGTCATAATCGGCTGTTGCGTCCTGGGAAGCCACAATGAGCGTTGAAGCACCGGTTAACGAGTCCGTTGTGATCGATAAATCGCCAGTAATTCCTGTCAATGCTGCGATATCGAGATTTACTATTACGCCTGTGGTATCCTTTGCGGGAGATGAAGGAAGTAGCTGCTCTTCACCGTTGATCGAGCCGCAACTGCTAATGCACAGAAGTGTACCCCAGATAATTACCGCCGTGGGATTTATATTCAGAAAGGGGAAACAGTTGCGAGATATCATGGTTTCACAGGTTCTTTTACCAAAATTCTTTCGAGTTCTTCGAGCGATTTGCCTTTGGTTTCGGGTAGTTTTAATACAATGAAAATTAAGCCCACTGCGGCGAATAGTCCGTAGATAAAAAAGGTGAAAGCACTTCCCAAATTCTCGAGTTCCCATGGAAATATAAGCTGCACGCCGAAGCTAACTGCGGAGTTAACCAAGCCGACAAATGAAATGGCCAAACCGCGAACCCATATTGGGAAAAGTTCAGAGAACAATACCCACATTACTGGGCCTATGGATATGGCAAAAGAAGCAACGAAGCCCAAGATACCCAATAAAACCAACCATGCGTTCATGCTCACAGATGCTTTAATCAAATTTGATTCGTGGGTCTGAACCACACCTTCGCCAAGCGCCCCTTTCAAGGCTATTTTGAATTCAACGTCGCTTTCGAATGTTTGATTGATAATCGGAGCCAATTGCTCGCGCGAAATTTCTTCGGGAAGGTTCGCAACCTTTTCCGGAGTAAGTGTATAAGTGGCCGAATTAAAACAGCTTGCCAATACAAACATGCAGACAGCGATGCCTATGAGACCCCCGATGAGCAGGGGTTTTCGACCGAGTTTATCGATATAAACCATTGCGATAACTGTAAACACCAGATTGATGAGACCAACAAGTATAGCCTGTGAGAAAGAAGCGTCGGTGCCTATTCCCGATTGCTCAAATATCATTGGAGCGTAGAAGAACACGGAGTTTATTCCGGTGATTTGCTGTAAGATTCCCACCACGAGCCCTATGAGTAAAACATTTCGCAGGGCGGGCTTGAGTAAGAGCTTAATGGGTTTTTGTTTCTGTCCGGGCTCCGCCTTGGGTTGTAGCTTAATGGAGTCAATTATTTGTTTGGCTTCTTCTTCGGATGTGGCTCTGATCATTACCTTATATGCTTCGTCGTAGAGACCGCGCATAGCTAACCATCGTGGGCTCGGCGGCACGAAGAAAAGTGCTAGAAAATAGGCCGCCGCCGGAATGGCTTCAAGACCAAGCATCCAGCGCCAATTATACTCTGCAAATTTGAGCGACTCCGCCCATGGAGCTGTGGACTCTCCCAATTGAAGAATGATGTAATTCGTGAAGAAGGCTGTAGAAATACCTACTACAATATTCAATTGATTGAAGGACACCATGCGGCCACGGATTTCTTGCGGAGAAATTTCGGCTATGTACATCGGCGCGATAATCAGCGATGCGCCCACCCCAATACCACCCACCATCCGGGCTATTACAAGGAACAAAAAGGTTGGAGCAAATGCCGAGCCTACAGCCGACATGGTATACAGGATTGCCGAAAAAATCAATACTTTTCTGCGACCCACCCTGTCGCTCAATGGGCCTGCCACCAGCATGGCTAGCGTAGCCGATAAAGTCAGCGAACTCACTGCCCACCCCAGCTCAAGCTTGGTGAGTCCAAACTCTATTTCAATAAACTTGTTGACTCCGGAAATCACCGAAGCATCAAAACCCATTAAGAAACCCCCGAGGGCTACAATGAGGGCTGTGAGGACTATAAACTTGGTTTTTTTCATGGTTATGGTTGCGCGCTAGTTGGCAAGGATCCGAAATGATTGATGCAAATTGGCCTTGGAGTCTCCACCTATCCAAACATCAAAATCGCCCGGCTCGATACTCCACTTATTTTGCCGATTGTAAAAAGCCAAATCTTCCGCCTTCAATCTGAAAACCAGGGGAGTTGATTGACCGGCAGAAAGTTGAACATGTTGAAATTTTTTAAGCTCTCTCACAGGTCGGGTTACACTGCCAAAGCGATCTCTTATGTAGAGTTGAACGATTTCCGTACCCTCTCGCTGACCTTCGTTTGTAAGAATACACTTCACTTCGATTTCACCTTCTGCGCTCATTTCGCTGCTGCTAAGCTCCAGATGGCTGTATGAAAAATGCGTGTAAGTAAGACCGTATCCGAAAGGATAAAGCGGTTCAAAACCCGCATCGAGGTGAAAGGATGTATTGCCTACGGACGTTTGCGGAGCGCGAGGCACAATATCGTCGATGAAGGTAAAACTGTCGTAGGTCGCTGGCTTTCCAGACATCCGATGGTTATAATAGATCGGAATTTGACCCACCACGCTGGGAAAACTCACAGGTAGCTTTCCAACTGGGCTTCGTTTCCCTAATAAAAGATCAATAATTGCCGGACCACCCATTGTACCCGGATGCCATGCGTAAAGCACCGCATTTACCAGATGTTGGGTTTTTCCAAGGGTGAGTGGCCTCCCCGCCAATATTACCAACACTGTAGATTTTCCGAGCTTCGAAATCTCTTCCAATAGCTCGTTTTGCGCTCCTGGTAGATCTATATCGGCGCGTGAATGGGCCTCGCCTGATAAGATAGCCTCTTCGCCCATAAACATGATCACGGTATCGGCAATGCGAGCAGCAGCTATAGCTTCCGCAAAGGCGCTTTTATCATTGCTTCGGGATGAGGGTAAGGCTTTTACGTAGCTAATTTCAGCATTTTCGCCCAAGGCATCCCGAAGTGCGCGCAAGGGTGTAATACACCATTCTTCCTTTCCGTCGAATGTCCAAGTGCCCATTTGTTCATAGCCGTCATCGGCCAAAGGGCCGATCACGGCGATTTTTTTCTGCTTTTCAGGTCTTATAGGGAGCGTCTGATAGTCGTTCTTAAGTAGAACACAAGAAGCTACAGCGCATTCATAAGCGGCTTGTAAGTGGTTTTTGTTGCCTTTAACAGGAAATGCTTTCACATTTGTGTAAGGCCGATCGAAGAGACCCAGTTCAAACTTCACCCGCAAAATTCGCCGCACGGCATCGTCAATCCACTTTAGCTCCGACTCGCCATCAACTAATAGATTTTCAAGTTCGTTGAGGTATGCTTTGCTTGACATTTCCATGTCAAGCCCTGCTGCGAGGGAATATTTTGCCGCTGCCCTTTCGTTTTCTGCAAATCCATGCGTAATCAATTGGCTTACCGAGTCCCAATCGCTTACTACAAAGCCATCGTACTTCCACTCTTCGCGGAGTATTTCCCGGAGAAGAAAATCATTGGCGGTAGCGGGAACACCATTAATGTCGCTAAAAGCCGTCATAAAAGTGGCTACCCCTGCATCTGCGCAGGCCTTAAACGGAGGCAGAACGACATTTCGCAATTCGTTTTCCGAAATGTTTACGTAGGCATAATCCCTCCCGGCTTCCGAATAACCATAAGCCGCAAAATGCTTGGCACATGCAGCGATGCTATCGCTATCTGATAAATTTTTTCCTTGAAAGCCCTTCACCATTGCCTTGCCTAAAACCGATGCCAAGTAGGGATCTTCTCCGAGAGATTCGGCTATTCGACCCCAGCGCGGATCGCGACAGATATCGAGCATGGGCGCAAAAGTCCAATTAATACCATCGGAAGCCGCTTCGATTGCCGACACACGTGCCCCTCTTTCCACTAAATCAGGATTCCAGGTGGCAGCCTGTCCGAGAGGAATAGGCATCATAGTTTGATACCCGTGAATGACGTCCCGACCGATGATTAAGGGGATTCCCAGACGACTTTCTTCCACAGCAATTCGCTGCAATTCATTGACGCGCGCTGTATAAACTATATTGAGCACGCTTCCAGCTCTGCCTTGACGCACTTGTTCTTTGAGCCAATCATTCGAATGGTGTTCATGTGGCATTTGAGCCATTTGGCCAATTTTCTCGGCGATGCTCATTTCGGCCAACAGCGCTTCTACACGGTGTTCCGTGTTGGTTTCTGCTAGCCAGGCCGGCGATACTTTTTCTTGACTCATTCGGATATTTTAATTGACTGAATGGATGAGCGAGCTGATTGCACGCTAAATGGCAGATTAATTGCCGGGCGTTTTAGTTCACCTTCTAGATGATTCATATACGGCTATGCGAGTAAGGTTCTTTTATGAACGGGTGGTTCGAACATTATTGATAAACCCGCACATAGTCTACTTCCAAGGTCTGCGGAAATGGAGTTGATCCATTTGGACTACCAGGCAAATTGCCGCCAACCGCAATGTTTAATATAACGTGAAAGAGTTGGTCGAAGGGATAGGTAGTGGGCAGAACGGTAGTTCGAGTATTGGGGATGCCCACTTCTATATCATCCATCAGGAATTGGATACACGCATCGGTCCAGAGCACAGAGTACACGTGAAAATTATCGTGATAAAAGCCTGATTCTAGCTCCAACTTCTGACTATTAAATCGCCAGAAATCATGTCCATAATGGATGGTTCCTAAAATTTCATCCGGCTCGCTGCCGATATTTTCCATTATATCAATTTCTCCACTTTTAGGCCAAATACCATAAACATTCTCTGTTGGAAGCATCCATATTGCCGACCAAATGCCCTGCCCAGTAGGAATTTTAGCGCGCACATCTATTCTTCCATATTTCCAATCGCCCTTGTTTTTGGTAACCATTCGCGACGACGTGTAGGCATGCTCATTTAGATATGGGGGTGACTCACGGATGGCTGTAATCACTAAATTTCCGTTTTCGACTGTGGCATTTTCAGGCCTTTGGGTGTACCACTGTAATTCGTTGTTGCCCCATCCGCATAGAGCGGAGTCAAGTTGGCAACCGTTGCCCAGATCAAAAGACCATTTTGAGAGGTCGATCTCTGTGCCTTCGAATTCATCTTGCCATACCAGTGCGTATTCGCTATAGCCACTTTTGAACTTGCAGCCGCCTGGATCTTCCGTTTTACCGCAAGAGGAGCAAATCCCCAAGGTAAGTATTGGAGCAAGAATTTTTAGTGTACGCATTACAATCATATCGTTGAAGTGTTTGTCACAAATGTAAGGATGAGCCTAAATTTCATTGCTATAATCGATTACATCACGCTTACTTCCTTTTGGTCTAATTATACATCATCAATACATCAAAAACTATATTTATTGACTTACCTATCTGGTTAACAACGATTTTAGATTTTCGCACAGTGATTTTTGCTACATCAATTCAATTTCATTCAGATAGAATGTTTACTTTTCTCCGAGATTCCCAGTATGAACCTATCCAAGATCCTTACATCGACTTTCTTAATTGTATGTTGTACATATTTGACTGCTCAAGATACCACACCGGTCGATATAGAAGTATTCAATTTTGATCGGTTGGACTATAATGCTGGAACTCAGAATTGGGCGGCCATTCAAGATTCCAGCGGGGTGCTTTATTTTGGAAACAATAAAGGCCTGCTTGAGTTTGATGGAACTAATTGGATATGCGCTCCACTCCGCAACGGGACCATCGTTCGATCATTAGCCCACGGCAGCGATAGTTGTCTTTATATTGGAAGCCAAAATGAATTCGGCTACCGGCATATCGACTCTCTGGGCAGGGCGGATTACCACTCCTTGCGTCATTTGATTCCAGATTCGGCTTTCAGTTTTGAAGATGTCTGGCGGATACTGTCGGTAGGCGAAAAGATTTATTTCTGTTCGGAAAAGGCCGTTTTTATCTATTCGGCATCTACATCAATGCTCGAAGTCTTAGAGCCCGATGGTAAGCGCTTTGAGAATTTCTTCTCCACTCGCCATGGGGTTAGATTTCAAATGGCTGGTATGGGATTATACAGGTTAGGCGAAAATGGGCTCACACTCCTTTCCGATCACCCTGTTTTCAAAAACGATCGCGTAGTCGCCATCCTCCCTTACGACATTAATCGAGAGATCATTTTTACGGTCACTGGTGGAGCGTACACTTGGAATGAATCCGACTTAAATGCGCTCACTGGAGCCGGTTGGACTGACATTTCAGCGGGTTCTCCCTATTGCGCCATTCAGACTTCAGAAGGGGTTTATGCAGTTGGAACGGCTCAAGATGGGCTCTACATCACGGATAAAAACGGGGATATACAAACGCATATTAATCAAGAAAACGGCCTTCAAAACAATACGGTACTCTGCATTCATGAGGATAGCCACGCCAATCTATGGCTCGGAATGGATAATGGGATCGATTATGCGCTGACTCATTCGGCCTACACTCGAATTGGCGCGAATATGGGGGTAAACGGCACAGGGTACACGTCCCTTTGGATGGACGATAAGCTCTACCTTGGTACAAATCAGGGTGTTTATGTTACCACCTTGGAGAAAGGAAATCCAGAAGGTTTTCTTCCCTTTCGCCCTGTAAGTGGCACCCTTGGCCAGGTGTGGAGTTTGAATTTAATTGACGGCAAACCAATGGTTTCGCAACATAAGGGTGTTCAGCGGATTGTGGACTATATCGCCGAACCCTTTTCTACAGAGCAAGGCGCTTGGAAAATAGTGGAGCTCCAAAACCATGCGGGTTATGCATTGGAAGGAACTTATCAGGGTTTTATAATCCATCGCAAGGGAAAGGAGATCGGAAGTTACTCACAAGGCGATCACTGGAGACTTCCGAATTTTACAGAATCTGCCCGTGTTTTTGAAGAAGATTCCGATGGCTCTATATGGGTTTCGCATGCTTACAAGGGACTGTACCGAATCAGTTTGACTCAAGATCTCAGCGAAATCGCACAGATAAAGGATTACGGAGAAAAGGATGGTCTTCCCGGCGAGTTGTTTGTAAACGTTGCCAAGATAAGAGGAGAAATAGTGTTTACAACCCCCAGAGGTGTTTTTATATTCAGTGGAAGCAACCAACGATTCGAAGAACATAAAGATCTCACTGAAATATTTGGCTCCGGACGAGACGTTCATCGACTGATTGAGGATGATTTTGGAAATATTTGGTTTTCGATCGACGATGAATTTGGCGTGCTACAAGTTGCCGCTCAAGGAATTTACAACAAGCTAAAAATCCGATATTTCAATCAACTCCACGATGAGCTGGTCGATGGATTTGAGCATGTGTTCGCTGTTTCGCCTTCTTTCGTGTTGATTGGTATGGAACAAGGTTTTGTAAAGGTAGATCTCAACGATACCGCGGAAGATAATACCTCCATAGAAGTTTTAATCCGACGCGTAACGTCCATTACCGAACGCGACTCTGTGATATACGCTGGAGGTATTCAGCACATCGTTCCCACATTCGGCGCCGATCTCAACGACTTCCGGTTTTCAATTTCAGCACCCTATTATGCCCACCTAAATCATATACAATACCGCATGAAACTGGATGGTTTCGATCAAGATTGGGCAGAATGGTCGCCAAAGACTGAAAAGGAGTACACCAACTTATCTGCGGGTAGTTACACCTTTATGGTTCAAGCCCGGAATGCCTATGGCCAAGTTAGCGAGGCAGCTATTTATAATTTTAGAGTTAGACCGCCTTGGTACAATTCGGGTCTCGCTCGAGCCTTCTACTTCATCGTTTCTCTCATTGTGGTTTCTGGAATATTCATCTTCGTCAACAAAAAAGAAAAACGAAAGACTTTAGCCTTTAAGAAAGCTCAAATGGCTGAAATGGATGAAAAGAAAGCGGAGTTTAAGGAAGAAGTGACCCGGTCGGAAAAGGAAGTGGTGATGCTTAGAAATGAAAAACTCCAGGCAGATATTGGCCATAAAACGTCTCGGCTCGCCAGCACTACTATGCACTTGGTGCAGAAAAGTGAAATTCTAATGAAAATAAAAACCGATTTGAACGATATTTTGCCCGAAGCAAACAATGATTTAAAACGGAAAATTTCCCAGATCGCGCGCACCATTGAATCGGATATCATGCTCGACAACTCTTGGGAGCAGTTTGAAATCTATTTCGACCAAGTACACGAAAACTTTTTTAAGCGGCTTAGACAAAAGTATCCCGAAATTACTCCGAAAGATCAGCGCTTATGTGCTTACCTCCGTATGAATTTGAGCACCAAAGAGATTGCTCCCCTTCTCAATATTTCTGTGCGTGGAGTTGAGATTAGCCGCTATCGCCTGCGCAAAAAAATTGGGTTGGCATCGGATACCAATTTGATTGCTTTTGTGATGGATATTTGATGCGGCGCCTTAAACCTTTGGCAAGGGCTCATCGGGCTACGAAAAAAGGGAAATTGGCTGTGGCAGCGTTTCCTTTGCCATCGTACACGTAGAGAAACAATCTATAAGAACCGGGTTTTTTCGGTGCGCGAAACCGGATATTTCCGCTTTGATCGTTCCCTTCAATTGACATTGGCACTGCATCGGGCCGCGACTCGGCATCACCGCCGGACTTGATATCCGTGCTTTCCGGAAGCATTTCCCATTTATACCGCAGCTGATCCCCATCTGCGTCGGTTACCACCACCTTGAAATCGGTTCTTTCACCAGGTTCAACCATTACGCTCGCATCTGGTTTCTGATTTTTCATCGCAATGCTCGAAATTTGGGGCGAACGGTTCGCCGGAGCCTTTCCCGACCATGACTTCTCAAGCTCATCCATTACGGCTGTTTCGGTGCCATCTTCGAGGAAAAGCCCATACCAGGTGGGCGTTGTTTCTTGCTTTTCACCCCAAAGAAATACGTAGGAACCCAAGCACATTTCGCTATCCCTCAATATACCTTTATTATAGCGCTCTTTGTATGAGTTAGCTTTTTCGGTGCTGGTTTGCTCTATGGGAGCTCCCCAACTGGTTTTCGCCACTTCCCAATGTCCGTTTGGCCCCCATTCGGTTATCATGTAAGGCTTGTCCCAGCCATAGCTTCGCAATTCCTGGTCTATGCCGATGAGCTGCGCGTAAGTGTTAATTCCCAAAATATCAATTTCGGGAGCTCTTTCTTTAATAAGCTGCACTTCGGCTACGTCGAGCCCAGCCGTGACGGTCATTGTAGGATGATTTGGGTCGACGGCGTGTATCATTTTGGCGATGTCGTTTATGGCATTCCAAACTTTAAAATCGCTGTAGAATAGATCGGTTTCATTTCCAATTCCCCACATCAGGATAGCCGGGTGATCTTTGTATTCCTTCACTACTTCAGTAAATCGCAATAACTGCGATTCTACCGCTTTCGTATCGTTATAGTCAAAACCTTGGCGCTCGCAGCCGGCCCATAAACCGAAAAGGACGGTTAGACCTTTTGAATGGGCGTCGTCGAGTATCGCTATCGCGTCGCCTTCTCCCCAGGTGCGTATAGAATTCGCGCCGTAAGCCACCGCCTTATCTAAATAGGTTTGTCCGCCTACGCCTTTTACATAGTAAGGCTCATTGGCTCTGTATAAGGTAAAATTATTACCCGATTGACGCACTTCAACGGGGATGGGCTTTTGAGCGCCCTGCGCGAAAGCTCTGTTCAGAGGTAAAACGGCCAGACCAAACAGCAGTAGGATTGTCGCGGGGCTAGCAAACAAGATATTTTGTGTTTTCATTGCCATGAAATTACGTTTTGTTGTTCTTTTTACACTATTAAACCTGATGTGACGTACTCGTGAAGTAGTGATTTTCGTGAAGATGTATCGTTGATGTAAACATTGAAAAGCTTATTCACGGCTGATTGCATTACATTTATCGCCATTCTTTTCATTTCTAAAGGGAAAGGCTTTTGAGTAAGATAAAGCAATTCGATTTCGGTGTACCAGATACAAGTTGGGTTAACAAAGCCCGCTTTGGGCTCGTTCATATTATCCTGTTTTTGAGTATCGGATGGGTTTCGGCGCAAACCCCGGATTTGAGTCCAACTGGCTCCGGAGTGCTTACGAGCCAAGACTCCGTAAGATTTATGGATGGAGACAGGCTTCCGCTGGTGACGCAGGAGATGTATAATATCAAGTATGACTCCGCTTTCGTCGGGGACAAATTGCGAAAAAGAGATCAGCTTATTACCGTATTTGGTTATTACCGACTGTTCGTTTACGGTCGGAATATGACAGATGCCTATCCCAACTTAGAACCCTTCGAAAGAGCTTATGATGTTGGTGATGGCTACCGCGAGCCGATGCTTTCTCTAAACGTAGTGGCTCGGCCAAATGGCAGGAGCAGTTTTGGAACGGAACTATTCGTTTTTGCGCCTTATAATGGGTCTGGGTTTGAGAACAATACGTTTTCAACAAATTTGGGCATAAACTTTTATGGTAATTTCCGGACGTCGAACGGTACATTCGGTGTGAGAGCAGGGGGTATTCATTGGTATAATTTGAGCCCATTCACCATTGGAGTTTATCAGATTCTCGATCGCTTCAGCATATTCGATCGCACACCGTGGGAAGGGGTCAACAATACGCTCAAATACAATAGTTATTTCCAAACAGGAGCTACCAGTCCTGGAGATCTTCGCTGGAATAATCAGGCTTTCCAAGGGCTTATCTTAAATGGAGCTAAGCTTCCTGGCGACCTTGATTTTGATCTATTCTGGGGGAAAACGCAACCCAACGGGGGATTAGCCGGTGGATTGGTGAATGATCCCAATCTATCTATACCTCCTACGCTCGACGCGGGAAGCGTTCCGACGTATATCGGATTTGCTGGTGTATCGCGCAACCTGCCCAGCGTAATTCGCGGTGGAAAATTGTCGAAGGCTTTTAACGCTGGTAAGCAAGTTGTAGCCTACAATACCATCCACAGCCGCACCGCCTTAGACAGTATCAATAAGGATGCTATTCAGTATGCAGTGCACACGCTCTCGCTCAATCTCTCTGTTCTGAATGGTGTAAAAATCAAAGGTGAATTAGGCGGAGGCAATTTCGAAAGTCCGAATTATGGTAAAAAGTGGGGCGAAGCTCTGATGATGCGATTCTTTGTTCCGAAGAAATATACTTTTCTGGAAACAGATTTTCAAATCTACCAGATCAGCAAAAACTTCTTCAATCAAAATGGGGAGATCGCAACCAACTCCAATCCCGACATATTAGCGGAAGCCGGACTCTTACTGGGTGCTAATGGAGCCGGTGGTCAATTGGCATTGGTCAATCAATTGGTGCACAATAGGCGTGGGCTAAACATAAACACGGGATACGAAATCGGTCCGGCCAAGTTTATAGCTGGTTGGGGAATTTCGGAAGAAATCGATCCAGTGGCCACTTCCTTAAGCTATGTCCATCGGATTAATGGCTTGGCACTTTCGCGGATTTATAACCCTTTTCCGGCTAATGCTACAGGCCCTGCGGTATTTGACCCTTATGGGCGAAAATTCTCTTTCTTTCGTGGTGCTAGCGAAGTAGTGCAAACGACCGATCTGGACGCGGCCAACGCTGAAACACTCAATAGAAAATATTTTCAAGCCGTCGATCTGCAGGCCAAGGTTAAATTACAAGCTTTCAATAAGGAGCTGTTCTTATTCTATCTGGGCTCTTTTGGATCGGTTAAAACCGAAGCGTCCTTAATTCCATCGCTTTCAGATCAGAGCTATCTCTTTGTGCAATACCATGAGATGGATATTTACTATGAAATCCTTCCGCGCTTTATCCTCACCACTTACATTGGCTTGGAATATGCCAAAGGTGGCGCTTTTACCGATTGGGATGCGGAAACTCAACTTCCGCGCGATCAGGTGGGTCAGGCTTACGGCGTAGGCTTCGACTGGACGATTACCGAAAATGCGGGGCTTTATGTTAGGCAGCGCTGGATGAAGTTCAATGACCGCAGTTTTGGCCTCGATAATTATGAAGGCCATGAGACCACTATTGAGTTAAAAGTCTTTTTTTAATACGGAGCACTTATGCAAAAAATCTTTCATCTCTTAGTGTTTACTGCCATCTTATTAGCGGGCATCGTTCCTGTTCGCGCTCAGGACGGTGGCTCCAAGGAATCGGAAAAGGCCGACGATGGGCAGCGAGTGCGCTTCAATGGCTTAGGCAGGGCTTATCTTCTGAATACCGAGATCGACGGCAATGTACTGGATGGCGACACGGCAACTACCCGCGAAATTACCGATGGTTCTTTCTTGCTCGACCTGAAAATCAATGCCACACCAAATGATAAAACCGAAGTTCAGGCTATCCTTCGTCTGCGAAATGAGTTCGGCGGTTTTTTCGGAGCGGGACAAACAGTAGAAGTAAGGGAACTATGGGCACGAGGTATCATAGCCGATAGATTGAAATACCGCGTCGGCGATATGGATTTGGCTATGACCGAGTACACTTTTTTCCTCCCACCCGAAGAAGGGAGTGCTAACCTGGCAGCAGCATTCCTGCCTCAGCAGGATGTGATCTACTACGAAAACTTCTACACCGATGAAAATACGAGACGAATTCAAGGAGGTCAGCTGGACTTTGGATTGAATTTCACGGATGTGTTGGACGAAGCTGATTTTTCTGGATTTTTCGCACGAACCCGTGGCACCGATTTCTTTACCACTCCTTCACGGTATGTAACTGGCGGACATACCAAATTTTCTACCAAAACATTGATCGATACGATCGGCCTTCGGGGTGACTTCGGTTTCAATATCGTACACACGTTCGACGATCTAAAATCGGGCGATGCTAATTCGGGTATTCGAAATACGGTGTGGTCGGCAGATTATGATTTTACCGTTTTTGAACGTCCCCGCTATGCCATTCATATTCAAGGAGAAGCCGGTCGCTCCGATTTGATATCGAAGACCGATAGCAGCACGCTCTATGAGTCGGACGATTGGTTTACCGATATAGGTATAGGTTTGGATCTTAAGCAACAGAAATTAAAGCTGTTACTCTCTTATGTAAACATCGGTCCCGATTTTTTCAGCATGGGAGCCCAAAGCCGACGTGTGGATTATCAGGCTGAAAAGACCTATTACGACCGGGTTGGTAATGATGCCGGTGTCCGACAAACTTCCCTCTTCGATATCACCCGCGACCCGGCAGTTTATACTTTCCGTATGTCTGATCGATTAATGAACTATGATCCGCGCTACAGCAATACGTTGCCTTATGGTCGTGCCACAGCAAACAGGCAAGGTCTGCGGTTTACTGCCCAATATGGCAAGAATACAGACGTGATTAATGCAGATTTGGCCGTTCATGCACTCGGAGAAATAAGGGGGCAAGGCACCGCGGAATTGAAGCGCTTCATCCTTATCCGGCCCAGTGCAAATCTGAATATTCATCAATTACTCGATTGGAAGAAAACCCTTCGATTTACAGTCGGATACCAGTTTGAACAAACCACCAGAGATGGTGTACAAGTCGAACAGGTCGATTTGACGTCTAATCTCATTGATTTGGGAATGGAAGCAGAACTTTTTCCGCGATTTGAGATTTTAGCCGGATTTAAATACCTTAATTCCAAAGGCTCCGACTACATTCCTCAGATCGTTCAATTTAATATTGTTCGCGATTTACCTTCCCGATCTACTTACGACGATCAGGAAACACTCCTTGCCGCTGGAGTTAAATATCAATTTAAGAAGGGTGTTTACCTTACCTTACAGTATCAAGCCTATAATTTCGAACGATCAGGCGATGGATTGCCAGATTATGGCCTAAATCAAATTTTTGCCCTTTACACAATGTATTTTTAATCGTTACGCTCATGAAAAAACATGCGTTCTTGCCCAACAGACTTTTTATCTTCCCGGCCTTTTGCGCCGCAGTGCTCTTCACCCATTGCTCCCGCGATATGGACTCAATTGATGGCCCCAATTTGATTGACCGTTTTGGCCCTTTTGCTGTAGTCTCTGAACTGGAAATCAGCAGAGATACTGTTGATTTTGGAGCCGGCGAGACTGTTGCTTTCAACGCCCAGTTCAACAAGAGTGTAGATTGGGTTGTATCCATCACTGGAGCAGAAAGTGGCGCAGTGAAGAGAATTGAAGGATTCTCAAGTCTCGTAAATTCTGAAAATGCTACTTGGATTGGTGGTACCACAGACCTGCCCTTTTTCAGAATTGAAAGATGTACGGTTGAGCTTACCGTCACTGAGGAGGATGCTTTTATAAACACGGGAGAGGTTGAAATAGCGTCAACGCGCGTTTATCCGGGTTTGCTTCTTACAGATTTTGAAGCCAATCCTGGTACAAATATCCGGGTAAGAAATTTCCAATTTGAATTCAACTTGGCTGAAACAGGAAGATTGAACTCCAGCGTTATTCCGCCTGCCCAAGGAGAATTTTCACTGGTACTCACTGGCAGTGATAATGCCCAAGATCCCTTCGTTGGTTTAGTTGAAGTTTATTCCCTGCTTACTGGAAGTACTTATTTGCAATTGCCTTCACTCGTTCCTCAAAACATTTTCTTTAACTGCTTTCTGTATAGCGATGGGAGGCCCAATGCTATTGCTATTATCCAATTGGTTATCGATTCTAACAATAATGGCACGTTTGAAGATGGCACGGATGCAACCTATCAACCTGCAGATATCGTTGCTGTGACATGGACTGGTTGGAAGCCCTACAGTTTGACCTTAGCGAATTTTGGAATTCCGGAAGCTGATATGGGCCGCATTTTATTGGCGCGCGTGCTTTTGATAAACGATAGAGTTAACAATCCAATTCCGCCGGATGAGATACAATACGGTATTGACTTTATAACCTTCACCCAAGGACAACCCCTAACGCTCTAGAGCCATGAATCCGAAACCAAGGAACTTCTTTTTGTCACCCGGCAGGGTACTTTCATTGGTCGGATTGAGCCTGTTTTTCTCGGCTTGTGTGGAGTTCAAGTCGATGTCCTTGTATGACGGCACTGAACCGGTAGTGGTGAGTCCGCGCCCAGCCCTTATTGAAACCATTGTGGAACCGGTGATTTATTACGATCAGCCAAAAGATATGTGGGGTTTGGAATCGAACGCCTGCCAAGTGGCCAGTATTTCGAAGGAAGCGGCTTTCTCGGGATCAGAATCCATAAAACTTGATTGGAATCGAAATGCGGTCGACTGCAAGTGGGCGGGGATCGGAATTGGTTGGGATGGCTATGCCGGCAAAGACTTGACTGAAGTAATGGCGCATGCCGCCATAGAGATGCGCGTGCGAGCGCAAAAAGGTAAAATGTTCGGCTTGCCGTTCGTCCTTACGCTAGAAGATTACAGCGGTGGAATGGGTTTTTGCTTTACAGACAACAAGTATTTCGAACGAACGCTTATTGATCAAGAATGGCAAAAAGTGACCGTTCCGCTGAGCGACTTCGAGCTTCAAACCGAAAACCTTGATCCTTCAAATATTAAGCAGTTGCAAATAGAACTGCAGCAACAGGGCAGTGTATATTTAGACGACATAAAGCTTATTTGGTATACCCCCGAGCCTGTAAAACCTTGGATGGTCGAAGAAAAGCGACCCGATCCCACGGATTTTCCAGTTCTTATTTTTGGTAATTCTTTTATCAATGACAATGGATGGGGCTTAGTGAAGAATGACTGCATTCACACCCGGCTGGAAAATAGAGATGCCAATGGCGATCAATTTATCCATGCCACCTGGCAGAAATCGGCAGGCGATTGTGGTTTTACTGCCATGGGGGCCAGTTGGAATAAATGGTTCCCGGTCGATTTATCCGCCATGCTCAAAAATTCCGCTATCCAATTTGATATTCAATTAATCAAAGGCGGCGGGAGCCAACCTATTTTTCAAATTGGCTTTGAAGACTATGATCGCGGGAAATCAATGGTCGCAGTTGCGTCGAACTATGTCAATAAAGGGATGCCTAGCACGTGGAGCAAAGTCCAGGTACCCATGAGCGATTTGCCACTGAGTTTGGACTTCACGCGGATCAAACAACTTTATATTCAATTCGAAGGCGATGGAGAAGCCTACCTTGACAATATTCAATTGGTAGAGCTGAAGATTCCGTGATGAAATCCGAAACGCACAGATATTCAATGTCTTATTCCAATAAATTTAAGTTTATTACGCTGCTTCAAGGAATCAATTCAATCTTCGAGCGCAATAAGCCTTGGCGAAACAAGTTTATTTCAAACGAAAAATAAATCCATGATCTAAATCCGCAGCGTCATTGAACTCGCTCCAAAATGGAATCCAATGAGCCTTAAAAGCCCAATAATTTTCCCATCAGCGCGTCGAGACTTACTTCCGATGCGATCAAATCGAGCTGAATATCCAATAAATTAACTTGTGCATTGAGCAGTTGGGCCTGTGCATCGCTGATATCCAGATTGCTTGCCTTCCCGTTGAAGTATCGATCACTTATACGTTCAAAGGCTTCGTTGAAGGTTTCCAAATTGGCCGTTTCGCGGGTGAGTTGGGTGCGCAGTTTCAGTCCTGTGTTGTATTCCTGAAGCGCGAGGGAAGTAATGTACTCCAGCGCTTGCTCATTTCGGATGCATATTGTCCGGAAGCTTGTTTTGCCCAAACCAAGTTATGACCTTGAGCGGTAGCGCATGTGAAAATCGAAAGGATGAAGACGAAAAAGGTTGTGAAAATCTGCATGAATGAAATTTTAGGCGGTTAACATTTTAGAGCCCCAAAAATACCTGTCGTCAAAAATGAATATAATAGGGTATTCACCGTATTTTCGATGTCCTATCTAAAATTCACAGCTCGTGCGCAGGCTTATCCTGGTCCTTCTGTTTATTTGCCTTCCAATATCGATTTTCGCTCAGCAACCCGATTGGAAAGGAGTCATCATTGGGGGATTAGTCTTTCTCCTGTAGGTGGCGAAGATCTAAATGCTTTCGTGAACGCGAATGCCTTATATGCGTGATGCAAACTATTTATTTCTTAAGGATAGATGTATTTGGGATGAAAACTATTTTGAACTTCATCCATGGTTGACATGCCATTTTTTTACGTGTTTTCTTTGAAATCAAGCTGTTTTTTTTCAAGCCAAAAGCAGGTTGTTCCCTTTTTTACAAACGCATCGCTGACTATTAGCCCCTTACTAGAATTTTCTATGATTTTCGGCGTTTTATGCAAAACGCCAATCTCATGAAAACTCTCCTCATTCCTGCTGCAATTCTGATCACAGCCATAGCCACCGGATTTGCCGGCAAGCCAAAGGCAAACATAAAACTCCCCAAATCATTCACCACAGAGTTCGCATATGTGCCGGAAGGCTCCATTTCGGTCGAAACCGTGGAACAGGAAATCAACGCTTTTTTCGCGCTAAAAACTGAAGTAAGCAACATCCAATACCGCCAGTTTTTGGCAGCGATGGACACCGCCGATGACAACACCCAAAAGGCTGTCGCTATCTATAAGGATAACTGGATCAAAGGCCGTTGGAATAACGAACCATTTGTTGAATATTACAGCACATATCCGCCTTACGACAACTATCCTGTGGTAAACATCACCCATGAAGCTGCGCAGATCTATTGCGAATGGCTCACCGCCCGCTACAAGACACAAGACCTCGGCCTTCCGGAAAACATGCAGCTCACCTTCAGACTCCCCAACCGCGCGGAGTGGATGCACGCAGCGAGCGGCGGAAATCATGGTCCATATGCATGGGGCGGCCCATACCTGCACAACACGAAGGGCGAAGAACTCGCCAACTTTCTTTCCTATGGCGCCGAAAATATCTCTTTTGATCCGGAGTCAGAAACCTACAAAGTCGTACCATTGCCGATTTCGATAGGTGCTGCCGGCGCAATAAACAGTAATGCGGATATCACCGCTCCCGTCCGGACCCATGCGCCCAACGGTTTCGACCTCTACAACATGAATGGCAATGTGGCTGAAATGCTCGCAAAGCCGGGTGTAGCTGCTGGTGGGAGTTGGGCGAGTACCGGATACGACATC
>JBBQFC010000058.1:0-20457 GCA_038321615.1 Flavobacteriales bacterium
GGAGATGTTTTGCTTGAAGCGATAGATGCCATTCCATCAGGTTTGGCGCTGAGCCATGATCGCCTTCTGGTAAGAGGAGAAGGAAGAAACCACGGCCATTTTATAATGGGCGATAGCATTGCTATTTATCCTGTTCAGCCGAGTGCTGATAACCCGGCAGATGTTTTAACACATTACTTGGAAGTGAATGAGTCTGCTAGTTTGGAGCACCAACTGATCGATAGGGGAGAATGGACCCGTGAACATGCCCCAATTGAAATTCCACCTGGGCGATACCGTGTGATACGTCAGCGGGAATACAATCCGTATGCGCGTGCTATCCGTTTAGTGCGCGACTAATTATGGCGCTGGAAACTACGCTCCTAAATCGGCTTTACCAAGGTAAAAAGCAAGCAATAGATGCCCTTTTAGCGGGATCGAATGATTTATCGGGCATTTCCAACTCCATTACAAGCCTTTACACCGCCCTTAACTTGCCCGAGCCGAAAAGGTACTTCGCGGCAGATCCATTGGATGCCCGACGGCTTTGCAATCATTTGCGCGGGAGGAGACTTGATCCATCTATAACTTATGCTGATTTTGAAACGTTCTCTCGCGCGAGGCCTATTTCTGATCTAATCGGAAGCTATAAGCGCGCGCTTGCCGAAAGATTGCAGAGAACCTTAATTTCTGCTTTTTCTCAGGAGGATGTACGTGCGCTCTACCGCATTGTTTTTTGGGATCTGAACTTTCAGCTTTCACGATCTATTGAAGATCCGATTCGGCAAGAGATTGACGCACGTGCACTTGGCATGGATTCCTGCGATCGCGGTTTTTGCACGTACGAAGATGCCGATTGGCTCTGGTTCTACGACATTCTTGTGAAAAGCAGATGTTTAAAAGTTCAGTATCCGTCGCCTTTGCATCAATTTACAAGTTCAGGAGGCTTTGAACTGCTCGCTTTTTCCGATTTCGCTATAGCGGTGCCAACACCCAAACAGTTGCACAGGAATGAGTCATTTGCCCTCCACCATGAAGACGGGGCTGCCATTCAATGGGAATCGGGTTTCTGCTTTCATTTTTGGCACGGCATAAGCGTCCCTTCCAAGCTTATTGAAAAGCCAAACACAGTGACTCGAGAAGATATTTTGAGTGAAGCAAATGTGGAAGTGCGGCGCTGTTATCAAGAAGCACTCGGCAGCACGCGATTTGCAGAACTACTTGATTTATTCGAGATAGATCGCAGTACGGATCGGTATGGCTACGACCAGGTCTTATTGCGGACAGCTTCCACGGATAAATTAGCGGGTGGCTATATCTACTTTGTAAACGTTGCTTGCCCTTCAACTGGCCGTAAATACATGCTATGCGTGCCTCCCGTTTTCAAACGGGCTAATGAAGCCGTAGCTTGGACCTTTGGAAAATCAGCTGCCGATTACAAACCGATCATCGAAACTTAGGCATTCGCCGTCGTGTTTTTTGATCGCTTGCGCTCGTTTTCGTGAAGGTGAATTTTACGTATACGTAAGGAAGCCGGTGTTACTTCTACATATTCGTCGCCCTGAATATACTCCAGTGCTTCTTCGAGCGAGAATTTAACAGGAGGAATAATCCGCATTTTCTCATCGGAACCCGAAGCACGCATATTGGTGAGCTTCTTAGTCTTGGTAACGTTCACAACCATATCGCCTTGGCGAGAATTTTCTCCGATTACTTGACCTTCGTAAATCTCTTCATTCGAGTTTACAAAGAAACGCCCTCTATCTTGTAGGTTACTAAGCGAATATGGAATCGCCTTGCCCTGCTCCATACTGATAAGTGAACCATTCTGACGACCTGGAATTACGCCTTTAAAGGGTTCGAATGCGGTGAAACGGTGTGACATGATAGCTTCTCCTTGCGTAGCGGTGAGCAGATAATTTCGCAATCCGATTATGCCACGCGATGGTATGTTGAACTGAAGCAGCATCCGATCGCCCTTTGGATTCATATTGAGCATTTCTCCTTTGCGAAGGTTCACCGTTTCAATTGCCTTTCCGGCAAATTCTTCCGGCAGGTCTATGCGTAGTTCCTCCATTGGTTCGGATTTCACGCCGTCCACCATTTTGATGATAACCTGCGGTTGCCCGATTTGCATTTCGTATCCTTCGCGGCGCATGGTTTCAATAAGAACCGATAAGTGTAGCACGCCCCGACCAAAGACATTGAACGAATCGCTGCTGCCAGTCTCTTCCACGCGAAGGGCAAGATTTTTCTCAAGCTCTTTTTCGAGCCGCTCTTTAAGATGGCGCGAAGTCACAAATTTACCTTCTTGCCCGAAGAAAGGAGAGTCGTTGATGGTGAAAACCATACTCATGGTGGGCTCGTCGATGGTAATTGGCGGAAGCGCTTCTGGATTTTCAACATCGGCAACGGTATCGCCGATTTCAAAATCGTCAATTCCCGTGAAAGCACAAATATCGCCTGCATCCACGCGCTCGACCTTACGCTTTAGCAGGCCTTCGAATACAAACAATTCTTTAATTTTGCCCGATTGAACTTTGCCGTCGCGTTTGATCACACTCACCTTCATCCCAGGCGTTAAGCTTCCGCGCTTCACACGTCCTATGGCTATGCGGCCAATGAAAGAAGAATAATCGAGGGAGGTTATGAGCATTTGAAGGGTTCCGTCTTCGGTAGATGGGGGTGGGATGGTAGCGATGATCATATCCATTAAGGGTGTGATGGAATCTGTTTTCACCTTGTAATCGGTACTCATCCAGTTTTGCTTGGCTGAGCCGTAAATAGTCGGAAAATCTAGCTGGTCTTCAGTAGCATCGAGACTGAACATTAAGTCAAATACGGCTTCGTAGGCTTCTTCGGGAGTACAGTTCTCTTTATCGACCTTGTTTACCACTACAATGGGCTTTAGGCCCAGTTGGATTGCTTTTTCAAGAACAAATCGGGTTTGTGGCATCGGCCCTTCAAAGGCATCGACGAGCAACAATACGCCGTCGGCCATATTGAGTACACGTTCTACTTCTCCACCGAAGTCGCTGTGGCCGGGGGTGTCGATAATATTGATTTTGTATCCCTTGTAAATCACCGACACGTTTTTGGCCAAAATGGTGATGCCGCGTTCGCGCTCTAAGTCATTCGAATCCATAATTAATTCGCCCGGAGCTTCGTGGTCTCCAAAGACTTTACCCATTAGGATCATTTTATCTACCAGGGTAGTTTTACCGTGGTCAACGTGGGCGATAATGGCAATATTTCGAATGTTTAACATAATGAGATGCTTATTTCGGGGTGCAAAGGTAAGCCTTTCCACCACGTTATTTACAAAAGGTTTGGAACCTTAGCGAATCGATAATCTCAAGTTCACACAAGACTGGATTATACGGTCGCTTTAAGCGGCAGATCAATACAATAACTCAGAATTTATCCCGCTGTTCGTCTCGCATGACCGTTCATATATTCATTCCGATCATTCAGTGAGATTAGCTAACTTTCCCAAAAAAAAAGAGCCATGCAATTAGCAGTGATCATTCTTGTTCTCCTCCTCATACTTTTCTTCTCGTTCTTTATAGTCCGTCAGCAAACTGCGGCTGTTGTCCAACGTTTCGGTAAGTTTCATAGTGTACGAGATGCTGGTTTGCAATTTAAAATTCCAGTGATCGATCAAATTGCAGGTCGAGTAAGTTTAAGGATCCAGCAACTCGACGTGATTGTGGAAACCAAAACGAAGGATGATGTTTTCGTCCGTCTCAAAGTTTCCGCGCAATATGTGGTACTTAAGGACAAGATTTTTGATGCTTTTTATCGATTGGAAGATCCACACCAACAGATTACTTCTTATGTCTTTGATACCGTTCGGGCAGAAGTTCCAAAGCTCAAACTCGACGATGTGTTCGAGAAGAAAGACGATATAGCAATTGCTATTCGTCGGGAATTGGAGCATTCGATGAACGATTACGGCTATGGAATCATCAAGGCCTTGGTTACAGATATCGATCCCGACGTGGAAGTAAAAAATGCCATGAACCGTATTAATGCCGCTGAACGAACAAAAGTCGCGGCGGAGTATGAAGGGGAAGCTGAGCGCATCCGAATTGTAGCCAAAGCTACCGCCGAAGCAGAAAGCAAACGTTTACAGGGTCGGGGTACAGCCGATCAGCGCAGGGAGATTGCGCGTGGGCTCGAAGAATCAGTTAATGTGCTCAATAAAGTAGGAATTAACTCCCAAGAAGCGTCGGCTCTGATCGTTATCACGCAGCACTACGACACGTTGCAGGCTATAAGCGAGAAAACTAAGAGTGCCCTGATATTGCTTCCCAACAATCCAAGCAGCGCAAGTGATATGCTCACACAGATGACCACATCTTTTCTAGCCGCCAATACTATTGGGAAGCTCAACGAGGAAGAAAAGGATAAGAAGTAGATCTTATTAAAACTTTACCAGTTTCGAGCGGTGCAGTTTGGAATCCAGATCGAGTTCCAAAATATACACCCCATCGGCCAGCGCGCTTAAATCGATTCGCGCTCTACCTCTTCCATAAACTGGAGGTAATAAGGTGGTATTGATAAGGCGCCCGTTCAAATCCAAAACACGTGCGATCAAATTTTCAGTTTTATCACCGAGCAGATCGATGTTTACTATGCCATCTGTAGGGTTCGGGAAAATTCTTCCTATCACCATCTCCTGCTGCGCTTCGAGCAATACACCTTGACAATCTGGATAGAGACTCACCGTATCTGTGGCGGTGAGTCCCTGCTGGTCGGAAATAGTTACAACGTAAGAGTACCAATACGTTTCATTCGTAGGGCAGCCTGTCGGTTGCAAAGTTGACATTTGGTCATTTCCTGCAAATTCTTCAATTAAGTGGAAGTGCGTGTTGTGATGAAGGAACAGTTTCCAAGAATAGGTAAGGGTTTGAGCGGATGTTTCAAGGTCGTCACCGACAGCGAGTAAATTATGGGTGGAATAATTTTGCAGCGGGTAGATCGTACTATCTTGAACCCCTGTTATGGAAACAGTCGGCTCGGAATTGTTGAGATAAATAGGAATTAACTTAGTGGCGATTCCGCCTGATGTATCAGATACGGTAAGGTTCACTTCGAAATTTAAGGGACTATTGTCAGTTGCAGTAAATACATACTCGACAGCAGCTTCCGTTGATACAGTTCCATCCGGAAATTCCCAAAAAAAAGTGAGTGAGTCGCCTTCGGGATCATAGGACTCGCTTGCATCAAAGCTCACACTCAAGGGCTGATAGCCTATGGCGATATGAGGAGCTGCGACAATTACCGGGACTAGGTTGGCGCCGTAACAGATTCGTTTTATGTTGCTTGGATAAATATTCACCACATAAATGCAACCATCCCAGGGGTTTTGGGAAATATGGATTGGGGTACCAATATTTCCGTTCCAGAGTTCTACTGATTCTAATTCATCAGCTGCGCTAAATCGAAATTCACGAAGCCAACCGGTGTAATCGCCTTGTATGAAAGTGCCTTTATAAGCTTCCGGAATTTTATTACCCTGTAGAAACACACCCCCAGAGCCGCTCAGTCCCCCGAAAAGTTCGTTCGAAATTCCAATTTCTGAAATAGATGCGGAGTAAGGCACTCCGTCAGAGTTCCACATTGGCACGGCAGCCAAAGGATCAACCGGGTTTGCCAAATTTGAAAAGGATAGCGCGGGTAGGGTATGAACGAAAGTCACAATGCTATCGGGAATGAATACTTCCGGATTACAAGGGTTAGGAAATGTTTCGTTATGAAATTGGTTTGCCTGCACCAACGTATGCTGATACAACATGAAATCGCCGCAACTATCACCGACGCTTAAATTATTCGGGGCATTTTCGTTGAAAGTTTCTGAATTGTAATAAACGTCATGCTTATCAATACCTTGGTACATCGGCCATCCAAAATTTTGCCCTGGTTGGCTTACTACATTGGTTTCTTCCCATGCCCAATCGCCCACATCAGAAACGTACAAGACTCCTGGAAAACCGCTCATTGGATCACCAAAACCACTGCCTGGTTTTATAGTAAATCGGTAAGGATTTCGAAAACCAAGAGCCCAAATTTTGGAACGTGCGGCATTTGGTGCATCAGCCGAGTAGAACGGATTATTGGAAAGTCCCTGACCGGTGGCTGGATCAATACGGAGAATTTTGCCGCTCAACCCATCCAAGTATTGGGCGCGGTACGCGCCAAGATTTTCACCAGGAGTCATAATCCCTCGCTGAAGGGCAATATCATCCCAAGCAAATGGGGGTAGTGGACCCACTCCGTTGAATCCCAGGTTTTGATCATTTAGAACCCACGTGTTGCCATCACCTGAAGAAACCAAGAGTGAGCCATCTTCGCCAAAAACAAGCGAGCCAATTGCATGAGAAGGGCATGCATTGGGAATTCCATCTCCTGCCGATTCCCCTAAAAGGATAAATCTGCTATTTGGAATGGCGAACTGAAAATCGACCGTGTTCAAGGTGTATCGAGTGATCCGCCCCATAGTTGCACTATTGCCTTCTGTGAAATTTGGATCGTATTGCTGCGTTCCAAAAGAACTCAGGTAATGGCCATCTACGATGTAATACAAGTATAGATATCCATTGGAACTGAAGTTGGGATCAATGGCTGCGCCGATCATCCCATTGTCGCCCCACCGGCCCACTTCTTCTTTGATATCGATTGCCGGGGTGGGATGAATTTCCCCATTGTGTATGAGCCACACTTCACCCTTAAGCGTCCAAACAAACATTCGAGAAGAATCGGCGTGGAGAATGCCCGCGGGTTCATCGAATTGAGAGAAGATCGTTTCAGCCCCAAAACCTTCTGGATAGCTGGTTTGAGCAGTAGCTAGCTTTAAGCTGGAAACAAAAATTACACAATAAAAAACTCGGATGGTTGAAAAATGCATCCGTGAATTTAGTCTAATCCGATAAATGGGGTTGTTGACTTTATCTGTTATCTATGATTTCTACCCCGCTGTGTTTGGTCTTGTCAAATACAAAGGTATTCTCAGCATATGTCTGGTTGGGTTGAAATGTTTTTACGGTGTAGGTATAATTATCACCCTGCTTACCGAGAATCTCGATCTTCGCAACTTCCATTTTTTCTTTGTCGATATAGACCCTCACGGTGTGATACGTTTTATCAGCTGGCTTAACAGGAACCAATTTTATTACGTGGAGATTTTTTCCGCCTACGCTCATTTCCTTTTCGTAATAACTCTTAAAGCCCGTTTCCCAAACAGTGTAAATCTCTGATGGATTTAGGTCGTCCCCACCTAAATTGGCCTGATCGATATAAACTTCGTTTAAGTCTTTGTTATAGGTCCAGCGGGTAGTTCCATCCGAGTAGATAGTATTTGCACCTATCACGATCTGGTACTTTTTACCCTTCATTTTAAGGCTACCCGCTTGCGTTTGATTGACGCCCCCGATTTTATCTTCCAGTTGAAAGGAAAAGTCGCTGGTAATGGTGCTATACTGGCGCGTTCTGTTGCTTATTTCATCGAGTATCTCTTTTGCTTTGGCATCTTGGGCGTCAGCGCCGATTGCTGTAAGTGCTGCAAATCCAAGGCCGATAAAGAGTTTTAGGGATTGTAACATAATCAGTTTTCTATATTTTGAGCTTCTCTCTTCAAGAACTGTTCCAAAGCATATTCGTCGGAAATAAGGACTTGGCGCGCTTTGCTTCCTTCAAAGGGCCCTACTATGCCGGCCGCTTCTAATTGGTCTACAATTCTTCCAGCCCTGTTGTAGCCCAATTTTAGCTTGCGCTGGATAAGCGAAGTGGATCCTTGCTGGTTTATTACGATAACCCTCGCCGCGTCTTCGAAGAGCGGGTCTCGATCGCCTAAGTCAATTTCAGAAAGGCCGCCCCCGTCTTCGGTTTCCACTTCCGGAAGATTGAGCGCCGATGCATAACCGCGCTGATTACCAATATATTCGGTAATTTCATCTACTTCGGGTGTATCCACAAATCCGCATTGTATGCGTATCAAATCGTTGCCGGTAGAAAGCAGCATGTCGCCTCGACCGATTAATTGATCCGCTCCGCTAGCGTCAAGAATCGTTCGCGAATCAATTTTTGAAGAAACTCTGAAAGCTATCCTTGCCGGGAAGTTTGCTTTTATTACACCGGTAATGATATTTACCGAAGGACGCTGTGTGGCGATAATCAAGTGAATACCTATTGCCCGGGCCAATTGCGCCAATCGCGCTATGGGCGTTTCTACTTCCTTGCCAGCGGTCATTATCAAGTCGGCAAACTCATCGACTACCAGCACAATATAGGGCAAGAACTTATGACCTTTCTCGGGATTCAATCGCCGGTTGATGAACTTCGTGTTGTACTCTTTAATATTTCGTACCCCGGCATTCTTGAGCATCTCATACCGATTGTCCATTTCGATACACAAGCTATTAAGGGTTTTTACCACTTTGGAAGTGTCGGTAATGATTGCTTCTTCTTCATCGGGCAGTTTAGCCAAATAATGGCGCTCGATTTTATTAAAGAGGGTAAGTTCCACTTTCTTTGGATCGACTAATACAAACTTTATCTGCGAAGGGTGGCGCTTGTAAAGCAAGGATACCAAGATGGCATTCAGTCCCACCGATTTTCCTTGTCCCGTGGCTCCCGCCATCAATAAGTGGGGCATTTTTGTCAAATCGGCGATATACGTCTCGTTCGAGATAGTTTTACCTAAGGCGATGGGCAAATCGAAGGTGGAGTTTTGAAACTTTTCGGAAGCGATAAGGCTGCGCATCGACACGATGTCGGGTGTGCTATTCGGAACTTCGATACCAATGGTGCCCTTGCCCGGAATGGGAGCAATAATACGTATGCCCAATGCCGCTAAGCTCAACGCAATATCATCTTCCAGACTTTTAATTCGGCTGATGCGCACGCCCGGCTCGGGGACTATTTCGTAGAGGGTAACAGTGGGTCCAATCGTAGCTTTGATTTTCTCGATACCGATCTTGTAATGCGAAAGCGTAGTGACAATCTTATTCTTATTTTCTTCAAGCTCTTCCTTGGTCACTACAATTTTACCTCCACCATAATCGTGAAGTAGATCTACCGGTGGCATTTTAAAGTCTGCCAAGTCGAGCGTAGGATCGTACTCGCCAAAGTCCTTCACTTTCTTCTCCAATTCAGCATCCGTCAATTCCTTATCCACAATGGCAGGAGCCACTTCCAGTTCTTCTTCCTTTTCAGATTCGGGCTCTTCGGCTATTTCAATTTCTAAATCCAAGGTATTTCTCTTTACCACGGCAATAGGAGTAGGCGCTGGTCTAAATTCATCCTCATCGTCTGCAAAAGGATTCTCGTCAAGCTCCTCATCTTCAAGGGCAAGTTGAGCCGCAGTTTTGAACTGATCCTTTTCGGCGATGGTATCGTGGAATTTTTTTTCGTCATCTTCGTCCTCATCGGAGTCTAAGTATGCGCGGGAATCTTTCACTTTGTTTTTAGCCGAGTTAAAAAGGCTTCCAATAAGGCCGGACGATTTTTCTAGTATGGGTTGAACCCAAGCGAAAGACGGATTAAATACGATAATGATGTAGGAAAGTCCGGAGAAGAGCAATAGAATACCCGTACCCGCTAAGCCGATTTTGCCTTTCAGTATATAGTTGAGCTCATACCCGAAAGCGCCGCCAATAATTTGGGCATCGGGCCAATAGAATACAAAGGACAGAATAGGATAAAAAACGACCATTGCCATCAAGCATTTGAAGCTGCTGCTCCAAATAGGCAAAAGCGCCTTTCCAAATAGAATGCGAAACCCGAAATTGAAGAAAAGAAAGATGAACAAACAACTCACCACTCCAAACCACTGGTATATAAACACATGGCCTACCATAGCCCCCAGCGGGCCCAGCCAATTCTCAGCATCGTAGTTACCGTCACGAAATACACTCCACCAACTATCAGAGAGCATGGATTGGTCAGCCTTCCACGTGAAAAAGAAACTGGTGAACGCGATAAAACAGTAGATGCTGAGCGCAAACAATGCCAACCCCGCTATCTTCAGAAAGCGGCGGTCTTCCCAGAATTTTTTCGATACAGCTTCACCTTTAGTGGCCTTGCTCTTGGTATCGGTCTTTGCTGTAGATTGAACTGATTTTAACTTGTTTTTACCCGCCATATTATACTGCGCCTTTTAGGCCTATGCCAATTTTCAAATTTACGTCCAATGCCTTTTCTAAACGCCAAATCCGAATGTCTATTTCAACAAGGTTATGTTGATCATTCAGTGTTGCTTTCCGATGGTTCCCAGCCGAATGAATTGAAGTAGATTTGTAGAGAATTAATAACATGAGTATGAACGAGAATCAAAATTTAGAATTGGCCACGCTTGGAGCAGGCTGTTTTTGGTGTGTGGAAGCTGTGTTTCTGAGTATGGAAGGGGTGGAGCAAGTCTTACCTGGTTACTGTGGTGGACATGTGAAAAATCCGGCTTACCGCGAAGTATGCAACGGTACAACCGGTCATGCCGAAGTGGTGCGAGTTGCTTTCGATCCCGAAATCCTTTCCTTCAATAAACTTCTGGAAGTCTTCTTTTCGGTACACGACCCTACCACGCTCAACCGCCAAGGTGGGGATGTAGGAACCCAATATCGAAGTGCCATATTCTATCACAGCGAAGCGCAGAAAGAAGCGGCTGAGAAAGCTATACAGGCTTTGAACGAAAGCCAAACCTTTGCTGGCAAAATTGTAACGGTTGTAGAGCCCATTACTAATTTTTATCCTGCAGAAGATTATCACGTGAATTACTTCGCTCAACACGGCGATCAATCTTATTGCGCTATGGTGATCAGGCCAAAAATGGATAAATTCAAAAAAAGGTACGCGGAACTGCTCAAAGTTTCGGTCTAAGCGGCGTATGCGCTCTTTGGGCTTCTACGGTCGTCGATTCATTGCAGTTTCTTTTGCCATCAGTTTCGCAGCTGCTCTTAATCCTTCTCAGGCGCAATTATTTGCACCGGCCGACACGCTCAATAAGCCGAAATTAACCGCCTTTGCTGTTGTTACATCGGCAGGATATACCGGAACCATCATTGGTTTAAACGAACTGTGGTACAAGGATTATCCCCGTAGCGATTTCCATTTTTTTAATGACAATGGATCTTGGCTCCAAATGGATAAAATGGGTCATGCGCTTACGGCTTATCAAGTAGGAAGGCTGGGCTATGAGAGTATGCGCTGGACGGGCGCTTCGGAACGATCATCGATTTGGATAGGAGGAAATATCGGCTTGGTATTCTTAACATCGGTCGAGTTGCTCGATGGGTTTTCGGAAGAGTGGGGTTTTAGCTACGGAGATATGGTTGCAAATGTATCGGGAACCGCCCTTTTCACTGCCCAACAGTTGGTATGGAAGGAGCAACGCCTGGCACTCAAATTCAGCTATTCTGCATCCGATTATGCCAAATACCGACCTGAAACGCTTGGCGCTGGTGGCTTAGAAAGCCTGTTTAAGGACTACAATGGGCAGACTATTTGGTTGTCAATTAACCCATCTTCTTTTTTCCATCGGCAGCAAAAGTTCTTGCCTTGGCTAAGCCTATCACTCGGCTACAGCGGAAACGGAATGCTCGGCGGTGACTTTAATCCGATTGTCAACAGTGAAGGAATTCAGCTTCCTATCATCGAGCCTTACCGACAATACTTTCTCAGTTTCGATATTGATCTTCAACGAATTCCTACAAAATCGCACTTTCTGAAATCCGTTTTCAGCGTGGTAGGGTTTATAAAAGTGCCTGCTCCCACAGTGGGATTCAGTCAGAATTCAGTCCGTTGGCATTGGATCTACTTTTGACATCTTAGTCGAACTATATTCATTGGTAATTGTCCGCTTTACACGGATGCGATCACTAAATAATCCGTACTAATTATTTCAATCATACGGTTTGTTTGGGCTGCCTCCGCCGGTCGTTGAGTCGGTGTGAAGGACACTATCTGTAAAGATGGTTCCCGTCAAGCGAGCGCCCACTGCAAGTGATCTGAGATTAGAGATGTGTTGACCGACAACTAAGTTGGTTATCTGCGATGTCAAAGAAGTTTTCAAGATTGTAAAACACAATTTGATGCGAACAAATATCATAAGGTATGCGAGCGATAATAGAACGAGACGCTGAAAAAGCACAAATTATTCCAAGACCAATGAGTAATTTCGTAACCCCAACAAAGCGCAGCGCGATGCCATGTTTCGCCATAGCCAAACTGAGCTACATTCAAATTGCCTGTAATGAATACATTTAAAGAAGGAGAGCAGCTGAGTTTACTCGATGAAGTTGGCTCAGTGAAAGTAATAAAATCGAACGGCGATCAAGTTTGTGTTGAAGACGAGTGGGGTATAGCGTTTTGGGTGCCCGCCGCGAAGCTTGTCAGACCCTTGCTAAAATTGAAAGGTGAATTAGTACCCGATGGTATTGCTGCCAGCCGTGATGTTGATCAAAAGCTTAAAAAGGGCGCAACATCTAAAAAGGCATCCCACTCGAAACGCGAAGAAGACATTTGGGAATTGGATCTACACATGGAAGAACTTAATCCCAATGCGAGCACACAAAGCAAATCCTATCAACATGCCTTAGCCGCTCAGCTTAGCGCCTTTCGCACCTTCATTAAACGAGCCAAAAACCTGCAACAACAAAACGTGGTGGTGATACATGGCGAAGGCGATGGAGTGCTTAAAAGCGAAATCCACTTACAGCTTATGCAAATGGGGCAAACAACCTTCAGCGACGCTGATATTAATCGCTATGGTAAAGGAGCCACTCAAATCGTGTTGGACTTAAGTTAGCTATTTAAGCACAGCAAAGGCTCTGGCGAATGTTTCGAATGGAATCTCCTTCACCTGCGATGCTATATCAAATAAGCCATCGCTCAAAGTTTGCTCAACGATTGATGCGCACGTATAGAAGATTTTCATGTGGTCTTGCCTTACTGCATATTCGAGAGGTAATCCGTCAATGGCTTTAAATGCGGGTAAGGTGCGGGGAGCATTTACTTCTGTGGTGAAAAATACATCAATAGTATCGCCTTCAATAACCGAGTAGGCGTGCGAACATAGATAGCCAGCAATTTCTTTTGTCTGCGAAGTATGTACGAAGCTCATTTCATGAATAGGTTGAAGTTTGTTTATATCCTGCTGATCCATGGGGACTTGAAAGGTTTGTCCCATAAGCGTCATCAATAGAATAGTAGCTCCATTGGTGTTGTCCACAATGTAAGATTGTTGCCCTCCTCCAGCGATGTTTTGATCAAACCGTGTTTTTTGATCTTTAATATGCAGCGTGCTCAGCTTTGGCATAAAATCAATCAAGGCCTTGACGGTGTAATCTCCCTCGTACCTCACATCATAAACAATAGTTCCCTGAAATGAGGATTGTGCATTGACGTGCGCGGCTGTCAAGTAAGTAAAGGAGAGAAAAATGTATAGTCTCATCATAATTCAAAAGTTTCTACGAGTTGTTCTAATTCAATGTTCATTGCCTCACGTGAAATGGTCTCAAAATCGTCGGCTTTCTGGTTGATTATATCTTGTACAGGTTCCGACTTGATTGATTTGGCCTCTAAGTGCATCCGAATGCCAAATTGCTCAATATCATAAACCATCAATACACCATCAATTTCGTGGTATTGCGTACACCAATTCGGACTATTCATCCGGATAGCATTGGTGTAGTAAATGCTCACTTCGGGGCTGTCAACTCTTTCTGATATCATTAGCGCTTTTTTGCACATCACACCCGCTATTGTAGCTGTATCTTCCGTGGTGATAAACGTGAACTTTGGAAACTCAGCTAGCATTTTCATGACCTCCGAATCGTTCATAATAACTTTGATTTTCTTTTTAAACACCTTGAGGTGATGCTCTACTGACATATCCGCACGGTCGGCTTGAACCCGATTTTTAAACATCCCACCTGCCGCATCAAAGTATGATGCGAAAGAATTTTCGGTAAAAGCATAGGTCATAGTTTCTGGCAAAAGCGTGGCCGTTATGCTCTCGTCGCTCACATCGGGAAAACTAATGGAGTACTCAATTATACCTTCCTTCATTCTGCTATCAAAAACGCGGTCTGAAATCTGATTGCACGCCGCGACAAGAAATGCCATAATTATTAGTGGACTCACCCACACCAGGCGCATAGCCCATTTATTTAAACTCTGAGATAAATCTGATTGCATAAGCTTAAAGGGGGTTAAAGCGGTTGATGATTTACAACGCCTATTACGATGCTTAAATCATTTTGTTTCGACGCAGTTAACCGCGACTAAACCATTATGGTACTTTGAGATTCTCATTCAATTGCCACTCTGTATAATTTCCCATCTTTGCAGCCCCAAACCATACCACTTACCTCTTTATGAATAACAACGTAGAAATCATTTCCGTGCCTTCGGAGGTTGGAGCGGGGACACGCGGCGCCCGTTTGGGAATAGAAGCATTAATCAGCGCCGGACACACCAAGGAATCGAAGTTTTTCACGAAATTTCCTTATGCAGAAGTGGCTGTGTTCAATGAAGCGCTCTATGAAAAACCCGATACCAAACATGCCAAGCATATCGAAAGCGTATATGCCACCTGCACTGCTCTGGCTCGCGAAGTTTCTACGGTTTTGGGCCGCGACCATTTCCCGCTTGTAATATCGGGCGATCACAGCTCCGCAGCAGGAAGTATAGCCGGTGTTAAAACAGCCTTTCCCGATCAGCGCATTGGCGTTATCTGGATCGATGCCCACCCCGATTTGCAGACTCCTTTCACCTCTGAAACTGGTAATATGCACGGCATGCCCCTTGCCGTTTCGCTTGCCGTCGACAATCAAGAGATGGCGGTTAATCAACCGGCCCCCAAAACGTTGAAACTTTGGGAAGAATTGAAGAATGTTTGGGTAAATGGCCCAAAAATAAAACCGGAAGATTTGGTTTTTATAGCCATTCGCGATATTGATGAACCCGAGCAAGATATTATAACACGTATGGGAATTCGACAAATAACCGTCGCCGACGTGCGTGCGTCAGGAGGAGCAGAAGCGGCTAAAGATGCCCTGGAGAAGCTCAGCGGCTGCGATAAGATTTACATTAGTTTCGATGTCGACTCTCTCGACCCGAGTTTCTCGCTAGGCACTGGCACTCCAGTCGATGAGGGCCTTACGGTCCTAGAAGCAAATGACCTACTCACCAACCTGGTGACCAGCCACAACGTGTGTTGTCTGGAAATGACCGAAATCAACCCGCTGCTCGATGAAACCAATAAAATGGCTTCTATCGCTTTCGATTTGCTCACCGCTGCGGCACACGCCCGATTAACAAGCATCAATTAAGATCTTTACTTCGCTACCTTAAATATGAGTACTCAGTACACGAGAGACATACTAATGATGCGCCCATATAAGTTTGGCGCCAATAGTGAAACCGCGAAGAGCAATGGATTTCAAACTCTTCAAACAGATTCTGACGAGATAGCCCAAAAAGCGCACCAGGAGTTTGACGAGCTTGTCGCTTTGTTGCGAAAGGAAGGGGTGCGAGTGGCACTTTTTCAGGACGATGCCTTTCCAAATACGCCGGATGCTGTTTTTGTAAATAACTGGGTGAGCTTTCACGAAGATGGCCGCGTAGTGCTCTATCCCATGCTGGCAGAAAACCGTCGGGGCGAGCGACGTGAAGAAATCTTAGACATTTTGGCCGATGATTTTGGTTTCAGCATTACCGATGTGGAAGATTTCAGCGGTTTCGAAACCGAAAGTCTCTTCCTCGAAGGCACAGGCAGTATGGTGCTCGATCGGATTAACCTTAAGGCTTATGCCGCTTTAAGTCCGCGCACGGATTTTGAGATTTTAGAAACGTTTTGCGAGCGGTTCGATTACGACCCTGTCACTTTCGACACCAATATGAGCGACGGCGCAACAGAAATGCCCGTTTATCACACCAATGTAATGCTCTCCATTGCTCCAGCTTTTGCCATGGTCTGCATGCAGGCTATAGCCAATGATAAAGATCGCGAGAAGTTGAAGAATGCACTCAAAAATGATGGAAAGAAGATTATCGAAATCACGATTGCGCAAATGCGTGCATTTTGCGGGAACGTGCTAGTGGTGGGCAATGAGCAGAATGAACTGCTCTGTGTGATGAGTTCGCAGGCCTATGAAAGCTTCCGACCCGATCAGCTTGATGCCATAGCAAAACACGCCCGTGTAATTCATAGCCCCCTAAATACCATTGAAAAGCTCGGTGGTGGAAGTGCTCGTTGCATGATGGCCGAACTGTTTTTACCCCGAATAAACCCATGATTGAATCGCTTATACAAAATACTGCCGCTACGGGAGCCAGGAAGTGCTTCGACTTAGATATAAGCGCCGAAGATTTCCAAATTCAAGATACCCGAAAGGAATTTGATGGGGAGTTTACTTTAGTAGTCTTCCCATTGGTTAAACTCGCACGGAAATCGCCTACCGAAATTGGCCAGATTATGGGCGATTTCTTAATGAATAATCTTTCCGAATATCTTGAATCCTATCATGTTGTACAGGGTTTTTTGAACTTAAAATTGAAGCCTTCCTTTTGGCACAACCACCTTTATAACCATGCGTTAAAACCAAATTTTGGAACAGCTCCGAAAGCATCTAAAGGACAAATGGTGGTGGAATATTCATCTCCAAACACGAATAAGCCGTTGCATTTAGGGCATTTGCGAAATAATTTTCTCGGCTACAGCGTGGCGCAGATACTCGAAGCTCATGGCCATACCGTAGCTAAGGTTCAGATTATCAATGATCGCGGTATTCATATTTGCAAATCTATGGTCGCCTGGAAGCTTTTCGGTGCTGGCGAAACTCCAGAAACGGCAGGTGTCAAAGGCGATCATTTGGTGGGTCGTTACTATGTGAAGTTCGACCAGGTGTACAAATCTCAAATAGCTGAGGCCATTGCAGGCGGCTCCACACAGGCAGAAGCGGAAGCAGATGCCCCGATAATGGTAGAAGCTCGCGAAACGCTTCGACTTTGGGAAGAAGGCGACCGTGAGACCTATGCCCTCTGGCAACGTATGAATGGCTGGGTTTACCGCGGCTTTAGCTCCACCTACCAGCGAATGGGGGTGGACTTCGAAAAGCTTTATTACGAAAGCGACACCTGGCTTTTGGGAAAAGATATTGTGCTGAAAGGCCTGTCAGATGGTCATTTTTACAGAAAGGAAGATCAATCAGTTTGGGTCGATTTGACGGATCTCGGCCTCGATGAAAAATTGCTTTTACGGAAGGATGGCACCACCGTTTACATGACCCAAGACTTAGGTACAGCCGTGCTTCGCTTCCAAGACTACCCAGATATGATAGGGCAAGTTTATACGGTGGGTAACGAGCAGGAACATCATTTTAAAGTTCTCTTTGCCATCCTGAAAAAGCTGGGCCATGAATGGGCAGATAATTGCATGCATCTGTCGTATGGTATGGTAGAATTGCCCGATGGCAAGATGAAATCCCGGGAAGGAACTGTTGTCGATGCCGACGATCTCATGGAACAAATGGCTCAATCGGCTGGTGCGATTACCGCCGAACTTGGAAAGGTCGAAAGCCTAAGCGATGCAGATCGAAAAATCCTTTTCGAACAAATCGGTATGGCAGCTTTGAAGTATTTTCTTTTAAAGGTAGATCCCAAGAAGAGCATGCTTTTTAATCCAGAAGAAAGCATCGATTTCAATGGCCATACCGGGCCATTTATTCAATATACCTACGCACGTATTTCAAGTATTCTTCGGCAGTATGGAAATTCTTTTGAGCCCATAGCCGCCGCTTTCGAATTAAACGCTTGGGAGCGCAACCTGCAACAGAAATTGTATGGCTATCCGGCCACCATTGCGCTGGCAGCGAGCAACTATAATCCGGCATTGTTAGCAAATTATCTTTTCGATCTTACCAAAGATTTTAATTCATTCTACCACCATTGCTCTATCCTTCAAGCCGAAAACGAAGCGAGCACGCGGTACCGGGCGGCATTGGCTAAGGCGGTTTCCCAAATTTTAAGCGGTGGCATGGCACTTTTGGGCATTGAATTGCCCGAGCGTATGTAAAGGCTTTTAGGCGCGGAAGTATTACCTTCGCAGCCTTCCATTACTTACTACTATGTTTGAAAATCTTACCGATCGGTTCGATCGCGCGTTTAAAATACTTAAAGGCCAAGGCCAGATTACAGAGGTAAACGTAGCCGAAACCCTGAAAGAGGTTCGTCGCGCGCTTCTTGAAGCCGATGTCAACTTTAAGATTGCCAAGGATTTCACAAATGAAATCAAGGAAAAGGCGCTTGGCCAGGATGTTTTAACAGCCGTTAAGCCAGGTCAATTACTCGTAAAGATTACCCAAGAGTCGCTCGCCGAACTTATGGGGGGCCAAGAAGCTGAGCTTCAGCTCAAGGGAAGTCCTGCAGTCATTCTGATGTCGGGTTTACAGGGCTCGGGTAAAACCACTTTCTCGGGTAAGCTCGCCAACTATCTAAAAACAAAAAAGAACAAGAAAGTACTCCTCGTTGCGGCCGACGTTTACCGACCGGCGGCGATCGATCAACTACACGTGCTTGGCGAACAAATTGGCGTAGAAGTTTATTCAAACCGCGAAGAAAAAGACCCCGTTAAAATAGCCAGAGCGGCTGTAGAACACGCACGATCTATCTCATGCAATGTTGTAATTATAGACACTGCCGGGCGATTGGCCGTGGATGAGAACATGATGCAGGAGATTGCCGCTGTAAAAGCGGCCGTCAATCCTTCTGAAACGCTGTTTGTGGTAGATGCCATGACCGGTCAAGACGCAGTAAATACTGCTAAGGCATTCAACGACCGACTCAACTTCGACGGTGTGGTGCTTACCAAGCTCGACGGAGATACCCGCGGTGGTGCTGCCATTTCAATCCGATCGGTAGTCGATAAACCGATTAAGTTTATCGGTACAGGTGAGAAGATGGAAGCCATCGACGTATTTTACCCCAAACGGATGGCAGACCGGATTTTGGGTATGGGCGACGTGGTTTCGCTCGTAGAGCGCGCCCAGGAGCAGTACGACGAAGAGAAGGCCCGCAAGCTTCAAAAGAAGATTGCTAAGAACGAATTTAACTTCGACGATTTTCTTGACCAAATCCAACAAATCAAGAAAATGGGCAATGTGAAAGATTTGATGGGCATGATACCCGGTATGGGCAAGGCTATGAAAAATCTCGATGTCGATGACGATGCCTTCAAAGGAATCGAAGCCATTATTCAGTCTATGACCCCTCAGGAGCGTCAGAATTATAAAGTGCTCAACGGTTCGCGCCGAACCCGGATAGCCAGCGGTAGCGGGACTACCTTGCAGGAAGTAAATCAATTGGTGAAACAGTTTGAAGAAACCCGAAAGATCATGCAGCTCATGTCGAATAAACAAAACATGGCCAATATGATGAAACAAATGGGTGGGATGAAAGGAATGATGCCGAAGCTATGACGTTGATATTGAACGAACCCCTACTTCTGGATGGGAAGCGAACCGCCGCTTCTATCCGCAAGGAAATAGCCATTACAGTAGCCGACCGAAAAAGCAAAGGTTTGAAAATTCCCCATCTCGCGGCCGTCTTGGTGGGCAACGATGGTGCAAGCGAAGCCTACGTTAGTTTTAAGGTAAAAGATTGCAAGGAAGTTGGCTTTGAAAGCACGTTAATAAGGAAGCCCGACACCATTACAGAGTCAGAATTGCTCGCATTGGTCGATGAGCTTAATGCCGACCCCGGAATCGATGGTTTCATTGTTCAATTGCCACTCCCTAAACATATTGATAACCAGAAGATTATTCAGCGTATAAACCCCCTTAAGGATGTCGATGGCTTTCACCCGGTAAACGTGGGCAAGATGGCACTTGGGTTGGAAGGTTTTCTTCCCGCCACCCCTTTTGGAATTCTGACACTGCTCGAACGCAACGGCATAACCGTGGCTGGAAAGCATTGCGTTGTTTTGGGAAGAAGCAATATTGTAGGATCCCCGTTGAGTATTTTGCTTTCGCGAAATGCTCCTTTCGGAAACGCCACCGTAACCCTCTGCCATAGCAAAACCACCGATTTGGCTTATCATGCGCGCAATGCGGACATTTTAATTGCAGCCTTGGGCATACCTGGTTTTGTAAAAGCCGATATGATTAAGAAAGGCGCCGTAATTATCGATGTGGGAACCACACGCGTCGCCGACCCGTTTAAGACCAGTGGCTTTAGCCTAAAGGGCGATGTACAATTCGAGCCAGTCGCTAAATTAGCATCGGCCATCACCCCCGTACCGGGGGGGGTAGGGCCAATGACACGTGTAGCACTTCTCTTGAACACGCTAAAGGCCGTAAAATAAAGTTTTACGGCAACCTTCAAAGATTCCAATGATTAAGATATTAAGGCAGAGCGTACCAAGATTAAGGTTGCGTTCTCCTTGGTGTTAGAGTACCTTTGTCCTCGATTATGGAGCCTTCA
>JBBQFC010000059.1:0-20424 GCA_038321615.1 Flavobacteriales bacterium
GCAGAACGAATTAATCTAAAAATACAAGAGGTTAAAAGAACTGCAAGAGGATACCGAAATATAGATAATTATATAGCTATGATCTATTTTCATTTGGGCAAACTGAATAAGCCTACCCACAATTAATGGCATAGGACCAAAAAAGATAAGTCCCGCAGCAATTAAATGCTTTAATTACAAGGGATTTTGGTACACTTCGGAGCAATATTTTTCTGAAGAAGTCGAGCAGGTTATTTAAGATCCTGCTCTGAAAGCAGCGATTGAGAAAGATGTACTTGAATTGACAAAGAAAATAGTCATTCTCGTCCATTCCGCAGGACTCTTGCTCGAACAATCGGCAAAAAATGAACTAATCGGTCTCGGGATACCCCATAGGCTAGGGAATCATTAGCGGGATTATATTCGATCCTGATCGTCCGGGGGACGCTGATCCCTTTGGCCGCCGGATTTGCGATCTCCACAGGCTTCTCGATCTCCGCAATATCCAAAATGAGAGAAGCTGGACGCCAACATAAAGCTTTCGCTTACGAATAGCCTGATGAATTGAGTTTTCAGTTGAGCCATTCAGAATGGATTACTCTGTTTGCTTGGGAGCAATTGATGTAGATTTCAACAATGCTGCATGAAGCAGTTTTTCATTCTACTTCTGTCGTTCATATAGATGTTACCGCAGGCGGCGGTCTATCGACGGTGTTCGAATGGTGTTCGAGCGAAGTCGAGAACAGTCGAGATCCCAGTCGGTGATCCCTAAAGGGAGAACCTGCACCTAAAACCCAGGCCGTGCGCAAGCGCGAAGGGATTACCTCCCTGCGGTCGGTGATCCCGGAGGGAGAACCTGCACCAAAAACCCAAGCCGTGCGCAAGAGCACACGGCAGTTTTTTCACATTTATACCGCCTTGCAAGCGCGATGGGATTACCTCCCTGCGGTCGGTGATCCCGGAGGGGGAACCTGCACCTAAAACCCAGGCCGTGCGCAAGAGCGCACGGCGGTTTTTTCACGTTTATACCGCCTTGCAAGCGCGAAGGGATTACCTCCCTACGGTCGGTGATCCCGGAGGGGGAACCTGCACCAAAAACCCAGGCCGTGCGCAAGAGCGAAGGGATTGCCTCCCTGCGGTCGGTGATCCCGGAGGGAGAACCTGCACCAAAAACCCAGGCCGTGCGCTAGAGCGCACGGCGGTTTTTTCACATTTATACCTCCTTGCAAGCGCGCTTGCGGCGGGATAAACGTGAAAAAACCCATCCCGCTATCGCGTGATGGGTTTTTGGTGCGGAGGAGGGGGGATTCGAACCCCCGATACCAGTTTCCCAGTATGCATGTTTAGCAAACATGTGGTTTCAGCCACTCACCCACCCCTCCGGAGCGGGAGCGCAAAGTTAAAAAGAGTTCGCAATTGAAATAGTCTCCATGAAAAAAATGATTTTTCATTGTGAGAAACTTGGTGTACAAATAACAATAAGACCTTGGTGCTTCCGCAATTAAGTCCCTACTTTCGCGCTCAAAATGAATTTATCATGGCAGAATCAGCAGGCCACAACCTCAAGAAAACGTACGATATACACGGCAATGAAATATCGCCACAGCTCGACGATGCGGTAAAAAATTACTTAATTGACATTGATGGCACCGTTACAGATGATGTGCCAAATGAAGAGCCGGAACGAATGGTGACGTGTCAACCATATCCCGATGCCTTAGAAATTCTGAATAAATGGTACGACCAAGGCCATATCATAACCTTTTTCACCTCGCGAACAGAAGCACACCGGGCAATAACCGAAACTTGGCTTAATAAGCATGGTTTCAAGTACCATGGACTTCTGGTAGGCAAACCACGTGGTGGAAACTACCATTGGATAGATAACCACATGGTGCGAGCGACGCAATTCAACGGTAAATTCACCGATCTGGTAAAGGAGATGAAAGAAATCGAAGTGTTTAAACGCTAAATTCCAATTCATTTGCCTTTAGGAGCGGCCTTTTCCTAATTTTGCGGCTTCAAATTAATATGCTTTGCAATTATGAACATCCAAATCACCCTTCCAGATGGTTCAGTGAGAGAATATCCATCAGGGGTTACTCCCATGGATATAGCCTTGAGCATTAGCGAAGGTCTCGCCCGTAATGTACTTTCAGCCAAAGTGGATGGAAAAGTGATTGATGCCAACCGCCGGATAACGGCATCGGCAGGGGTACAACTGCTTACATGGAATGATTTGGACGGGAAATCAACCTTTTGGCATTCATCGGCTCACTTAATGGCTGAAGCGCTTCAATCACTCTTTCCGGGAATAAAGTTTGCGATTGGTCCGCCGATCGAAAATGGTTTTTACTATGATGTTGACCTGGGTGAGCAGAAAATAAGCGATACCGATTTCCCGAAGATTGAAGCAAAGATGATCGAATTGGCGCGTGCTAAAAACACTTTCAAACGCAGTGAAGTGTCTAAAATTGATGCCCTTGCATATTTTGAAGCGAAAGCAGATCCGTATAAAATTGAGCTCATCAACGATCTGGAAGATGGAACGATAAGCTTTTATCAGCAGGGCGATTTTACCGATCTATGCCGTGGTCCACACATTCCAGACACCGGATTTATAAAGGCTGTAAAATTAATGTCGATTGCCGGTGCCTACTGGCGGGGCGATGAAAAAAATAAGCAGCTGACGCGGATTTACGGCATCACTTTTCCCAAGCAAAAAGATTTAACCGACTATCTTACCTTATTGGAAGAAGCCCAAAAACGCGATCACCGCAAGCTAGGCAAAGAAATGGGGCTTTTCACGTTTTCGGCAAAGGTTGGAATGGGTTTGCCGTTATGGCTTCCTAAAGGAGCAACCTTGCGCGAAAGATTGGAAAACTTTTTAAGAGATGCGCAGCGAAAAGCGGGCTATCTTCAAGTTATTACCCCGCATATTGGGAGCAAGGAGCTCTATATTACTTCGGGTCATTATGCCAAATATGGCAAGGATTCATTCCAGCCCATTCTCACCCCCAATGAAGGAGAAGAATACCTGTTGAAACCGATGAACTGTCCGCATCACTGCGAGATATTCAAATCGGAGCCTCGATCTTATAAGGACTTACCTTTAAGATTGGCAGAATTTGGCACCGTTTACCGATATGAGCAGAGCGGCGAACTTCACGGACTTACCCGGGTGCGCGGATTTACACAAGACGACGCCCACATATTCTGTATGCCCGATCAGGTCAAAAGCGAGTTTCAAAAGGTTATACAACTGGTGCTTTACGTGCTTAACACCTTGGGGTTCGAAGATTTTACGGCACAAGTATCCCTGCGCGACCCGGCTAAACCGGAAAAGTATATAGGGAGCGACGAGAACTGGGAGAAAGCTGAAAATGCTATTCTCGAAACTGTTAAAGCTTCCGGATTGGAATATGTGGTGGTGGAAGGCGAAGCAGCCTTTTATGGACCGAAACTCGATTTCATGGTTCGCGATGCCATCGGCCGAAAATGGCAGCTTGGTACCATACAGGTGGACTACAACCTTCCGGAGCGATTTGAACTGGAATACCAAGGAAGCGATAATCAGAAACATCGACCCGTTATGATACACCGAGCGCCTTTCGGAAGCATGGAGCGGTTTGTTGCGGTACTCATTGAACATTGCGCGGGTAAGTTCCCGCTTTGGCTCATGCCTGAGCAAGTGCGCGTCCTTCCCGTAAGCGACAAATTCAATAATTACGCCCACAGCGTTTCAAATCAGTTAAATAATTCCGATATTCGCGCCTTCATTGATGAGCGCAATGAGAAAGTGGGTCGAAAAATTCGAGACGCAGAAGTCGACAAAATGGCGTATATGCTGATTGTAGGCGAAGACGAAGCGAGCAATCAAACCGTTTCAGTGCGCAAGCAAGGCGAAGGCGACAAAGGTGTAATGACCGTTGATGCATTTGCCGAAATGATAAACAGTGAGATTAAGGCCCTTTTGGGCGAATATAAATTTAAAGAAACAAGCCATAGCTAAAGCATTTGATAGGCGGTCATCGCCAAGAAGAGCGTTGCAAGAGGATCAGCATCGCATAAATGGAAAGATTACCGCGCGTAAAGTGAGACTTATCGCCGATGATCTTCCAGCCGAAGTACGGAGCATCGAAGAAGCTCTCCAACTTGCCGAGGAACGTAGTCTCGACCTGGTGGAAATAGCACCGAACGCAGATCCACCCGTGGTGAAAATTATTGACTACCGAAAGTTTCTCTACGATCAGAAGAAGAAACAAAAGGAGTTAAAGAGCAAACAACAAAAAGTTGTTGTTAAGGAAATCAGATTCGGACCCAATACGGACGAGCACGATTTTGAGTTTAAACTCAATCACGCCCGGAAGTTTTTGGAAGAAGGATCAAAAGTGAAGGCGTATGTGTTCTTCAAGGGTCGAACCATCGTTTTCAAAGAACGAGGGGAAGTGTTGCTTTTAAAGTTTGCCAATGAATTAGCAGATTTAGGAGCCTTGGAACAACTGCCCAAACTAGAAGGAAAACGGATGATCATGATGCTCAATCCAAAGAAAAAGTAAAGTAGGATTAAACAAATAAAAACAGGCCATGCCAAAAATGAAAACTGTTTCCAGCGCTAAGAAGCGTTTCAAAATCACTGGAACAGGTAAAATCAAGCGAAAGCACGCCTTCAAAAGTCACATTCTGACTAAGAAAGCTACCAAACGCAAACGCAACTTGACACATAGCGCCCTTGTGCACCCCGCAGATGAGGCCAATGTGCTCAACATGCTTAACTTAGGTTAAGCAAAATTAACTAGGTTATTAACCCAGGAGCTGAGTTTAAGATCATCGCGAAGGCGCTGACACTTAGTCCCAAAAAACCAGACTTATGCCAAGATCAGTAAATGTTGTTGCAGCCCGAGCACGTCGTAAAAAGTTGCTCAAAAAAACAAAAGGTTATTTCGGACGTCGCAAAAACGTTTGGACCGTAGCCAAAAACACCTACGAAAAAGGTCTCCAATATGCATACCGCGACCGTCGCCAAAAGAAACGCAATTTCCGCGCTCTTTGGATTCAACGTATCAATGCAGGTTCCCGTATGCACGGACTTTCATATTCTGTCTTTATGGGCAAATTGAAAACCAAAGACGTACAATTGAACCGAAAAGTATTGGCCGATTTAGCAATGAATCACCCAACGGCTTTCGAAGCAATCGTGAATTCGATAAAATAATTTCAATCCTTATCCTACTTTTGAAAGGAGCCATAATCGGCTCCTTTTTTATTTTAGCCGCTTATGAATAGATTGCTCATCTGCACCGGTCTCCTCCTTATTGTCTTATACCCTCCATCGGCTTTGGCTCAGCTCCATGAGCTACAAACCCTTCAAGGCAATCGATTGAAGGAAAAATTAAAACAGCTCCCAATGGCTTGTGGCTTTGAGCATGATATTCAACAAAACGAAGGTTCAAGACCAGCGACAGCTACTGAAAAGGGAAAGTTGACCGTCCGATTTTATGGAAATATACACCGCGCTATTGACCGCGAAAACTTAATACAACTACAAAAATTCCAAGAACGGTTTCCCTTAACGCGTGTGATGTATATCCATCGAGAAAGTTTCAATTTTTCTGATGAAGACAATTCGGAATTACCCGATTTAATTGAAGCTTTGAGAGTGGCGTTGCCGTGGACAATAGATACCATAAGGATATCAACCTGTTCGCCGCCTGCCGGAAGTTGTCGAACTGACGTGATAAGTCCAGAAGGTCACTTGCTCGAAGCCTTAGATGGACTGCTCGACATGGAGTACTTCAGCAACGCCATGTCCGATGTACAGTATTTACTTTCAGATATTTACCCCATAAGTCGCACTCCTTATTTCGGTGGAGTTTCGCTTATCAGAAACATTAGTCCGCTTCTAGCCTTCCCTCTGGCACTGGCGACCGATGAAGAGCAAGGAATACTCTTTGTTTCGGACTATCTTAATAACAGGATAATTATATCAGATAAGAGTGGAATGCTCATTGACGTAGTTGGCACGGGCAAACCAGGCAAGTTGAATGGTTCAGCATCCCAAGCCGAAATAAATGGTCCACAAGGATTGGCTTACGTAGCCACTTCTCGAGAACTCTTCTTTGCCGATTCGCGAAATAATAAAATTCGAAAAGTAAGTTTGGACGATATGAGCGTAAGCGATGTATTTGGAGCCCGCCAAGTTTCTGAGAAGCATCGTTCCGATTTGACTAAAACTGGCAATAGCATTACATTCCCAACTGCTCTAACAGCATTTGAATCGACGATCTATTTTACCTGCGTGGAAGGAATCTATGCATTTGACACGAACACGCAGGTCGCCAAACTTTTATGTGATTCAGAAAATTGCCGTGCGCAGTCTATAATTGCGATGGTTGCTGTACGCCAAGATGAATTGGCAATAATTTACTACCAGGATAACCAACCTGCACTTTATAAAAATGGTAAAATCACTGCACCCTTGGGCATACCGAGCGATTTATTTGGCAACGTAAACGGTAAGTCTTCGAAAGTCCGCTTCGGGAGGCTCAATGCCCTTGCGTTAGGTGATCCTGGCATTTACTTATCCGATAAAATAGCTTCAGAAATAAAAATTTGGGAACTGGAAACGGGTAAAGTCAATACACGCCTACAACCGCCGACAGCTCCTGCCAACCCGGGAGATCAGAATTCTCTGACTCAAATTTCAGCACTTGCATTCTTGCAAAATGGCTTGGTAGCTGTGGACGCTGTAAACGGAGCCATTTATCGCTGTGAATTTTCATCCAAAACTTGGCGATCTATCGGATTGAGCAGTTATGAAACACTTTGCTATGGCAACTTTCCGAATATTTATCCCATTGAGGACGCAGATACGATTCATGTAGGAATTGGTATTCAACATATTGACATCGAAATTTCTCTCCCCAATGATTGGCATTTAGATCCATCAGGAATCACGATAACCGAAGTATCGAGTACGGATTTTGCAGCCTCTGTAAATGATGGAGATATGGATTCCGGAAAAGTGAAGTTAAGGATTGAAACACACCGGACTTTCACAGAAGGCAGCGTCACGCTCGATCAAACTTATTACATTCAAGCCGATAGCCATCCAAGTCGGCAATATCGAGTAGCGCGAACCATCGTAATACCTGTAATTGCTGATGCCATAATGAAAACGGAATCACTACCGATCCACGCAGTATCGATCGATTGATCACGTCCTCATTCCAATCGCATCAATCCCCTTGCGGCATTGTCATTTTGGGCATCTATCTGTAACACGTCTTGGTAATATTCTTTGGCCGTGGAAAATTCACCCTCCATCTCGTAAGTTAAACCTTTGTTGTACATCGCGTCCAACATATTGGGTTGAACCATCAGAACGCTGTCAAAATACATTCGGGCGCTGTCGAATTCTGCAAACTCAATGAGGTAGATATAACCAGTATTAAAGAAGCCCAGAAAATTATCTGGATCCGCTTTTAAGAGCGACCGGTAGATTGCAAGCGCATCGTCGAACTTTCCCCGATTCTGCTGAAATAATCCTTTGCCGTAAAGGGCTTCGGCACTCTTTGGCTTCAAATCAATGGCATTATCGTAGTACTGCAAAGCAAGCGAGTCTTTTTGGTATGCGTAGAGCGTTGCCAATTCTACATAGGCTTCGTAATGATCTGGATTTACCTCGGTGGCCGTCTGAAACGAAGATTTGGAAAGAACCGTGTCTCCTAACTCCTTGTAAATAAACCCCTTTAGAAAATAGCCCTGAGCGGCTTTATCATTGACCCGAAGCGCTTCATTGATGTGCGTCAAGGCATCTTCATAACGTCGGAGAAGGAACTCAACTTCCCCTAATTTGAGCAACAAATCTGCATTGGATTCATCAAATACCAATGCTTTTTCTAAACTCAATCGCGCGGGTCGGAGCGCTCCGCTCGCGAAATAAACTTCTCCCTTTACTTGATGAAAGTATGACACCGTGCTATCCACACTTAGCGCTTTCTCGGCGTCGTTCAAAGCCAAATCAAACAGTTTGCGATCGCGGTAAAGGAGTGCTCGCTTTATATACAGATTCGGATTATTGGGTTCTTTTCTGATCTCATCGGTAACCAATACAACAGCATCCTCTACTTGATTCTTCGGGTTCTTCGCTTCTTCATTGCTACAGGCGGTGGTTATCGTTGTTAGAAAACCCAAAAAGAGCAGGTGAGTAGCAGTAGAAATATTCATTCGGGAAAATTAAAATTAAATCTGCGTTGTGATATCTAAAAAATACAAAGGCCGACTATCAGTTGATGGTCGGCCATTACGATGAAACGAAAGGTTACTTCGCAGAAATTTGAGCCTTTATTTTTGCTTCGAGCTCATCCATTAACTCAGGATTATCTTCCACGAGTTGTTTTACAGCGTCGCGGCCTTGACCGAGTTTAGTATCGCCGTAGCTAAACCAGGAGCCACTCTTTTTTACAATATTCATATCGGTAGCCATGTCGATGATTTCGCCACTTTTGGAAATACCTTTACCGTACATAATGTCGAATTCCGCCTTCGCGAAAGGGGGTGCTACTTTGTTTTTCACAACTTTCACTTTCGTCCGATTTCCGGTAACGGTTTCGCCGTCTTTAATCTGCGTCGATCTGCGGATATCAATTCTTACGGATGCGTAGAACTTCAACGCGTTGCCGCCTGTGGTGGTTTCTGGATTACCGAACATTACCCCAATCTTTTCGCGGAGCTGATTGATGAAAATGCAGCAACAGCCAGTTTTGGAAATGGCTCCTGTGAGTTTACGAAGCGCCTTCGACATGAGTCGAGCCTGCAGACCGACCTGCGAATCGCCCATTTCGCCTTCAATCTCGGCGCGAGGTGTAAGCGCTGCAACCGAGTCGATTACAATAATATCAATCGCACCCGAGCGAATCAAATTTTCAGCTATTTCGAGCGCTTGCTCTCCGTTGTCGGGTTGTGAGATGAATAAATTCTCGGTGTCCACGCCAAGATTTTCGGCATAGAAACGGTCGAAGGCATGCTCGGCATCAATAATGGCAGCGATACCACCCAGCTTCTGAACTTCCGCAATGGCATGTATGGCCAAAGTGGTTTTGCCCGACGACTCCGGACCATATATTTCTACGACCCTACCGCGCGGGTATCCGCCTATTCCTAAGGCGAGGTCGAGCCCGAGCGAACCGGTGGAGATGGACTCAATCCGCTCTATGGCGTTGTCGCCAAGTTTCATAACAGCACCCTTCCCGTAAGATTTTTCGATTCGGTCTAAGGTGAGCTGGAGTGCTTTAAGTTTTTCTTTGTTTGCTTCTATGGCCATGATGGTTGGTTTAAGTAAGGGTTAGTTATATAATTCGCGAACTTGTTTTACTGCGTCTTTGGTCTTCACTTTGTCGATAATATGAGCAATTCGGCCTTCTTCATCGATCACATAAGTCTTGCGCAATATACCGTCGAAGGTACGACCCATAAACTGCTTCTTGCCCCAGGCATCGTAATTTTTTATCACTTCCTTCTCTGTATCAGCAATAAGGGCGAAGGGCAAGGTATATTTATCAATGAACTTCTTGTGCGACTTTTCATCGTCGGCGCTCACGCCAATTACTTCAAATCCATCTTGTTTCAATCCGTAATAGTGATCGCGAAAATCGCAAGACTCGGCGGTGCAGCCTGGGGTATTATCTTTTGGATAAAAGTAAAGAATTACTTTTTTACCGCGAAGTTCACTAAGCGAAAATTCCTTTCCATTCTGATCCTTCGCTTTGAAATCTGGAGCCTGTTGGCCAATTGCTAATGCTGACATAGTTGAGGGTTTTTACTTGTTTTATACACTACAAATTTAAGTGCTTCCTTGTTTTAATGGTACAAAGAATACCCACCAAAACGTAACCTATTTACGCTGTAAGCAAAGTGTGCGTAAATTTGTGCCATGCTCGCTACACCATTGGCCGAACGAATGCGCCCACAAATGCTCGAAGACTTTGTAGGTCAGGAAGATGTAGTCGGAAAGGAAAGTGCGCTGCGCAGGTCAATCGACCAAGGCATCATACCTTCGCTCATCCTTTGGGGACCACCGGGAGTGGGAAAAACAACTTTGGCGCGAATAATCGCGTCTAAACTCAACCGACCTTTCTATGCGCTCAGTGCGGTAAGCTCAGGCGTCAAAGATGTGAGAGATGTGATAGATAAGGCGGAGCGGAGCGGTTTTTTTGGAGCCGGAAATGCCCTTTTGTTCATTGATGAAATACACCGTTTTAGCAAATCGCAGCAGGATAGCTTACTCGCAGCCGTTGAAAAAGGCACCATTACGCTGATAGGCGCTACTACCGAAAATCCTTCTTTTGAAGTGAACAGTGCCCTGCTATCGCGGTGCCAAGTTTACGTCTTAAAAGGATTGGCGCAATCAGATTTAGACCGAATTATAGATCGAGCCATTGATCGGGATGAATATTTGAGCAAGATTGGCTTAGAAATTAATGAAAGAGAAGCCTTTTATAAATTGAGTGGAGGCGATGCGCGCCGATTGTTGAATATTCTGGAGATGGTAGTCGCAGCCAGGCCGAACAGCAGGTTTGCGATCGATAACAAATTTGTAACCCAAGTAGTACAGGAGAATCCTGCGATTTACGACAAAGGCGGGGAGCAGCACTACGACGTGATATCAGCCTTTATCAAGTCCGTTCGCGGAAGCGATCCGAACGCTACCGTTTATTGGCTTGCGCGCATGCTCGCAGGAGGCGAAGACCCAAAATTTATAGGTAGAAGATTGATAATCTTGGCGAGTGAAGACATCGGCCATGCCAACCCCACTGCGCTGGTATTGGCTAACACCTGTTTCGATGCCGTTCATAAAATTGGTATGCCCGAAGCGCGTATCATTCTCAGTCAATGCGCTACCTATTTGGCAACATCACCCAAGAGCAACTCCGCGTACAAGGCAATTGACGAAGCCTTAAAGATGGTGAAAGACGGCGGTGCTTTGCCTGTTCCGCTGCATCTCCGAAACGCTCCTACCGCATTAATGAAGGATCTCGACTACGGCAAGGATTACCAGTACAGCCATTCTTCGCCCGGTAACTTTTCGGATCAAGAATTTCTTCCTACAGAAATCAGCGGTCAAAAACTGTTTGAACCTGGACAAAACCCACGCGAAAACGAGATTCGCGTGAGATTAAGGGCCTGGTGGAAGGAGAAATATGGGTATTAATTAGTAGAACGGCCTGATTGAAATATTACATTCGCAGCATGTTAGGAAAACTCAAAAACATAGCTAAGACATTTTCGCCAGCGCACCAAACTCTTCACTTGGAGTATAAGGTTGACTTAAAACCCAGGCTGACGGCTGGAACCAAATTTTTTGCCCGTATGTCTAAAATTATTGATAGTCGGCGAAGTGATTATCAAAATACATTGGTATCATTTGTGAAGTTTCGCGAAGAAATCAGCTTAATAAAGGATGTAAAAATTGAAAAGAACTCCGGTCAACCTGTTTGGAACAACGGCTTCCTTCCTGGTCTCGATATCATAGCATTGTACAGCCTAATAGCAATGAACAATCCCAAAGTGTATATCGAAATCGGCTCAGGAAACTCTACGAAGGTTGTCAGAAAGGCCATAAAAGATTACGGCCTTCAAACAAAGATTGTTTCTATCGATCCACAACCGAGAGCCGAAATAGATCTCCTTGCCGATGAGATAATTCGCAAACCTTTTGAAGATATTGATGACTATAGTTTCATTTTGAATCAATTAGGTGAGAACGATGTCCTGTTTATCGACAACTCCCATCGATGCTTTCCAAATTCAGACGCAACAACCTGTTTTTTGGAACTCCTTCCATTTATAAGTAAGAACGTGATTGTTCATTTCCATGACATATATCTGCCTTTTGAATATCCGCAATTTATGTGTGATAGGTTTTACAATGAGCAATATATGTTGGCTGCCTTCATCATCTCCAACCCATCGAGGTATCAAACCTTGTTACCCAACTTTTATGTAAGCCAAGACAAAGAATTGTCATCCATTCTAAACCCCTTTTGGGAATTAAAATCTCTAAAAGATGTCGAACAACACGGTGGTTCCTATTGGCTTAAAATTGGAGAATAATCCAAATTTTCTTGTTTGAACTCCAAGCGAGCGTTAAATTGGAGAAAAAGGTTCATTGATCAAACTTCATTTTACTCCTATCTTCGTAGCATGCGCATTACAACTACGCTCGCCCTGTTGATGATAATTTTGGGCTGCAAGAAGGAGCCCACATCGTGGAACACCCAGCTGTCGATTCCACTGCTGCGCACATCTTTGGGATTGAAACAATTCATTGCCGATACTTTACTCACGGGAAATTCAGGTGATACAGCATTCTTGGTTTATGAAACCGATTTAGTCGATTTACGAGTAGATTCGCTGCTACAGCTGCCAAATGATAGTATTACGAAGTCGTTTACAATAGCTCCTCTTACCCAATTTACCTTCAATCCCGGTCAAGTATTCTTCACCAATACCGATGCCTTTGAGATTGACGGGGATGACGCTCAACTAAGCAAGGTGGTGGTAAATGAAGGGAGTCTATTGCTGAAAGCGTCCAATATGGTAGATGCTGATATCGTAATTCGAATACAAATCCCGAAGGCCAGGCTGAATAATATTTCATTCGATTATGAAGTGGTTATTCCGGCGGGGGAAGGCTCCAACATTTCGTTATTTGAAGACCTAGTTAGTTTAAATGGGTATAGTTTAGATCTAACTGGAGCCAATGGTTTTCAAAATAATACTATTAGCGTAAATTTCACTATCAAAATTGCCGACTACGAAACTCCCACCACCATATTCAACACAGATCAAGTAGTGTTTACTGTGCTCTATGATGAGCTCACGCTCAGCTATGCCGAAGGATATCTCGGATCGAGAGAAATTACTTTTGATGAATCCATAGCATTCTCTGGATTAGAAACGTTCGACAATGCGCTCATTAACTTGAGTGCTGCACGCTTAGACCTAAGCTTCGAAAATCGATTTGGAGTAGATATACAAGCGAATATAAGTGAACTTTCGGCTATCAATTTTGACACCCAAACGCAGATAAGCCTGAACCATCCGCTTACAAATGGATCTATCAATCTAATTCGTGCCAACTACTTATTGGGCGATATTTCTTCCTTTCCAAAAAACTTTGCAATCACCAACCAAAATTCCAACCTATTAGATCTTTTAAACATAGTGCCGGACTCCATAATTTTAAGTGGATCGGCTATCATTAACCCGCTTGGTAATATTTCGAATTCTAACGATTGGGCAGCTGCTTCCAGTTCGATTTCGGGACATATTTCTGTAAAAATCCCTCTCGAGCTTGGTATCAGCAATCTCGTTTTAGTCGATACAGTCTCATTCGAATGGACAGATACCGATGAGAATATTCGAGCGCTGAAACTCTTTATTGCCGCAGAGAATAGCTTTCCGGCAAACGCTACTATCTCAGGAAAAATCTTAGACATAGATAGACAAGTGCTTTTAAATTTAGACGACCTTTTAGAAGGTTCAGATGATGCAGTGGTAATCGGCTCAGATGGCAACGTTTTGGGCGAAACCTTGATAACTTACAATTTAGGAGAACAAGAAATCGCGATGCTTCGAAACGCTGGCTTTATAGCCTTTCGAATTCGACTGGATTCCCAAAACTTTCCGGAAATCGTTTCTTTCCAAATTCACGATAAAATTGATCTTTTATTATCTGCCAAGATACTTACCCATCTGGAAATCGAATAAATGCGGCTGTGTAAGTTTCTCATATTATGCTTATTACTTGCACCTGCGGAGATGTGTGCGCAATTCTTGCGCGACGGAAGCTTGCCTTACAACGACTCAACGACGGTTGTTTTCAATTTTCAAGTCCGACACGATCAGCTCAGCAATAGCTTAACAAGAGATTTTACCAGTAAATTCCTGTTCGGGGGTATGATCACCGATGAAGTCAAAAACGAAGTATCCGAAAATTTATCAGCTCAGAATTCCTTCTTCAATCAATCTTTCGGCGAACTGGATCTCCGTTTTTTCCGCGATTCTTCGCGAATAGGCTTTGGAATTCGAGTTCGTGTAAATCAACTCTCTTCCATTCATTTTAAGCCAGATGTTTACACGAGCCTGTTTTACGGAAATAGCAGTTTTATAGATAATCCAGCTTTATTCAACGGATCCACTGCTGATATTCAAAACTATACTTCGTTGGCTGCCACCCTTTCGCATAAGAAATCGGGGTCTTATGTCGGCGTAGGTATCTATCGCGGCCAGTTGTACGGTAGATATGATCTGGGCGATCAGTCCAGCCTTTCAAATGTTTATTCATCCATCGACAATTCAACCATTTTAAGTGAAGTCTGCTTTCAGACGAGCGGTGCTCAAGTTAAATCCGCAGATAGTGGACTTGGAATAGGGTTGATCGGTGGTGTGAATGTTCAAAAATCCTTTGGGAGCTTCAGCTTCGAGTTTGCAGACGTCGGTTGGATACAATGGAAGGATGTAGAAACGAGAGACACTTCCGGCTCGGTTTGCTTTAATGGGATAAATTGGAATTACGGCGATGAAACCGAATTTAATGACCTACTCGATCAAGTTGGGGATAGTTTGATTCCCTTTGCGGCGGTTAGTGATGAAAGTATAATGCTTCCAGCAAAACTCGAGTTTCAATATTTCTCCCCCATTTACCGTCACTTTTCTTTAACCACAAGCCTCTCGCATCGTTTCTTTCAGAAAGCAACTCCGGTCTGGTCGAATTCGATCCAATACCACATGGCAGATCGTGCCATTCTTTGGGCTAGCATAAGCCTTACCGGAAATGATATTCCGGTTGGCTATGGCTTGGGTGCTCAATTAACCATTTGGCCAAACACCCTTATTGCGTTGGAGTCGCGATTTATTGCAGGCCTGCTCAATCAACAATCCAAAACGGTAGATGTGTTCTTTCAACTCATACAGCGAATATGAATGAATTTAAAATAATACTCACTATACTTTTCTGCACCGCCGCAATTGCATCAAAATCGCAAGCAGCCTTTCAGCGCAGTTATGGAGGTCTCGGCAGCGACTATGGGCGCACCATCATTGAATGCAGCTCTGGAGGCTACCTTTTAGTAGGCTCAACAAACAGCTATGCCGATCCGAGCACCGATATTTACGTTTTAAGGATTGACGAGTCGGGAGACTACATTTGGGGGAAAAATTTAGGCGTAGCCAACAGGATAGACTGGGCAGAAGATGTAGTGGAAGATAATTCGGGCAATTTCTACATCGCGGGATATACCAATCGATTTTCCGAAAATGGGTACGACGGATTACTGGTCAAGATTGATTCCGACGGCAATGAGCTCAACTCGTGGACGTATGGAGCAGATGACTGGGATTTTATCACCTCCATATCCATCGATTCCGATGAAATGCTCTACTTATCGGGGTCTACCACTATTAACAATAAAGAAATAGGTTGGATCGTAAAAGCGAATCTCAACGGTTTAATAATTTGGCAGAGCCTGATTCCATCCTTAAATCCTACTCGTGTTAAAGGCTTGGCTATATGTGATGATGGAAATCTGGTTTTCGCTGGAGAAGAATATATCCAAAGTTCAGATACATTGCAGTTCTTAGGAAATATTTCAAGTAATGGGGATTTAGCTTGGATCAGATTCTATGGAGAATTTTTAAATCAGACAGTGGGCGGATGCACTTGCATCAATAACGAACATATTGTCAGTACGGCGACTCAAATAATAGATGGAGACAATTTCGTTTTCAATTCCAAAGTTCAAGTTTCCAATGGCGATATTATTTGGAACCGAACTGATTATGGTTTTCGTGTCCGATCAAATTCGATTGAAGTAAAGAGTAATGGAAATATAATTTTTGCGGGCACTCAAGAAGTTACGGCAAATCGTTTATTAGACGCTGTAAGCTACGAATTTAGCCCGAATGGAGAATTCATCTCCGGCGACTTATCAGAAGTTCAAGGTGGTTTTGGCACCGACATCTTTTACGATATTGAGCCCACATCCGACGGTGGGTACATCTGCGTAGGTGAAACAAATAGTTTTGGAAATAACTGGCAGGTCTTGGTTTCGAAAATCGGTCCAAATGGCGAGAGCATTCAGACCAATACGGATTACTTGGATATTACTACGCCCGTACAGAACCGAAATCCAACTTCTTCTTTATTGACCCTTTACCCAAATCCCAGTGAGCGAATATTGCAAGTACGAATAGATCCGAATGTTTCCACTTCCGGGCTCAACTACGGAATTGTCGACATCTATGGGAAAACCTTGCAGAGCGGAACATTCCAATCGCAAATTGACGTGTCGGATATCGCAGCTGGTTCTTACTTCTTTATGCTGAGAGATTCAGAAGGACAGACGCTAAGTCAAACAAAGTTCTTAAAGATCAATTAACCCCTGAAAGAATTTTAAATTCTGTTCTTCGGTTTTGCGCGCGACCCTCGTCCGAATCGTTGGTAGCGATTGGCTTGTCGGCACCATAACCTACAGTAATTATGCGCTCCGGATTAATCTCGATATAATCCAGAAGGTATTGCTTCACAGCCTTCGCTCTATTATTTGAAAGTTCCAAATTATAATCGGCTTTACCTTGATTATCGGTATGTCCGGAAATCTCAATCTTAATATTGGGATTATTTTGTAGGAAGGCACCCAATTCCTTTAACTCCGGATAGCTTTCCACCTTCAGTTCAGCTTTATCAGTATCGAAAAATACGTTTTTCAAAACGCGGACTTTTCCTTCTTCCACCTTTTCGAGCTTAATTTCGAAATTATATCCTTCTGTTGGAGCTTTCTCATTGAAAGCAAACATTTCGGACGCCAGCAGGTACCCCGGAGCGGTTGCTACCAAGGAATAGGTGCGTTTCAGGGCGGGGGTAATCATAAACTCTCCGGTAGCCGAATCGCTGTAGAAGTCCATGCCGAGTCGCTGCCGATCATAATCGGTAAGGGTAAAGTGCGCTTTAAGCGGTTTATTGGTGGCTGCGTCGGTCACTCTTCCCGAAGCGTAAGTGATTGCACTCGGTTTCACGGTAGAAGGCAAATCAAATTGATATAAGTCCAATGCGCCAAAACCGCCTTCCCTTTCCGACGCGAAATAGGCCAGCTTGCCATCTGCAGAAACGAGAATGCTATTCTCATCCAAATGTGAATTGATCGGATAACCTAAATTTACAGGCTTTTGCCACCTTCCTTCATTGTCGCGGCGCGACATATATAAGTCGAGGCCTCCCATGCCGGGATGCCCGTCAGAAGCAAAATAAAGCGTAGTTCCATCCGGATGGATTTGTACGGACTCTTCCTTCCCAGGCGTATTCACCCCCGGGCTCAGCTGCACAGGAATACCCCATTGGCCTTCGCTTTGGCGACGTGAGTAAAATATGTCATGGTTCATGCTTCCATCTTTTTGCTTTAAGCCGCGAATGAAAAACAGCGTGCCGCCATCGGAGCTCAAGCTGGGCTGCGATTCGCCAGCCTTGGTATTAATAGGTGGTCCCATGTTTCTTACGGCTTGCCATTTGCCATTTCGATACTCCGAAATAAACAAGTCGCAAGAGCCGTAACCCTTTCTTCCACCGCCGTACTCACCTGCCAGTTCGCACGACGTGAAAACCAACGTCTTACCATCTGCCGAAATACTGGGTGCGCCTTCATTGTACTCGGTGTTCAGTTCTTTTATAGGAACAGCCGGAAACCAAAGGTCGTCGCGATTAGTTGAAACATAAAAATTTTCCTGCACACCCTGAAAAGCCAATGGATCTTCGATTCTGCGGGTGAATACCAGCATATCTCCTTTGGCAGAAAGCGTTGGGAAATATTCCGGGAAGGGAGAATTAATGGCTTCCCCCATATTCACTGGATTAAAAGGTACAGGATTTCGAAGTGCATTTAGGGCGAATTCGCAGTTGCGCAATTCCGTTTCCGTCCGACTTATGGTCGGCTTGCTATTGTTTGGAAAACTGAGAAACTTCTCGAGGTGGGGCTGAGCTTCCTTGTACTTTCCTTGCTGCATTTCGAGCAAACCCAAAAAGTAGTAACTATTGCGGAAAAATTCTCCATCGACTTTGATAGCATCTTCAAGCGCCAGCTCTGCATTTGGATAATCGCCCTTTTCAGAATACACTTCAAATCGGAGTAAGTAGGCTTCCATAAATCGGCTGTCGCGCTTGAGCGCTTCATCGATATACGATAGAGCCAACGAGTGATTGCGCGCATCGAATGCCAACCGCGCATTATCATAAGACGCTAAAGCCTTTGCATTGGTACTTGTAAAATCTTGGGCCTGTGCTTTTATGGCTGGGATGGACAACGCAATAACAAGCGCAAAAGCTAGAAAATTATGGAATATCCATGTATTTGTGGGTTTGCAAAGAAATCCGCCATTTGGGGTGCTGCTTGACATAGTCGATTATTAAAGGTAGGTTTTGATCAATTTTGCTCCATTCGGGTTGAAGGTACAACAAGCAATCTTTACGCACGTGTGCCGCATGTGTTTCAGCCCATTTGAAATCGTACTTGTTGAATATCACCACTTTCAATTCGTCCGCTTTCTCAGCCGATTCCGGCAAAGGAGCTTTAAATTTTTTGGGAGATAAGCAAACCCAATGCCAACTTCCACGAATAGGATGCGCCCCTGATGTTTCGATATGCGTTCGCAGACCACGCCGCTGAAGGAGTGCAGTAAAATCTGACAAATCGTACATGGCTGGTTCCCCACCGGTAATCACCGCAATGGGTGCACCACTCGATATGGCTCTGCTCGTTAATTCGCCTAGCGTCAATTGCGGGTGTCGGTGAGCATCCCAGCTATCTTTAACGTCGCACCACACGCAGCCCACATCACACCCTCCGAGCCTGATGAAATAAGCTGGAGAACCGGTAAATGCGCCTTCGCCTTGGATGGTGTAAAATTCTTCCATCACCGGAAGCTTCAGAGCGTCGATGATAGGATCGGATGGGGAAGATATCATGGGGAAAAATAAAAGGGGGATTCCCGTGCGAAAACATGGCTTAGAAAAACTCTAAACGACATGTATGACCCTGCCAAAAAACCTCGGTAATCCTCCTGTCGCACGAAGCGAAAATCCACGAAGTGGATCGAGGCCCGCCCTTAGTTTTCCGAGCTTAAGTCAATTATTAATCCTGTTAGTTTTTCAAACTCTCTTATCGCACGGGAGTACGTTTACCCCTTTGATCAAATGTACGAAGATTTCGTTTAACTGCCCAAAAACTTATTCACCTTTGCTCGAAAAATGGTCTTTTTTATCGGCGAATAGTATATTGAAGGTAGTCAAGGATCCATAGGCTCGGCTGATGTATTGCTGAAGTGCAATCTTATCGGACTCGTTGAGTTTTTCGTGGCTGTTGATGTTTTGCTCCAGCACGCGCAATCTATCGCGCACCATCACTATCTTGTGAAAGAAGGTTTCGATTGGAACTTCTTTCGAAATTAAATCGGAGTTTGCAGGTTTGAAGATCAAGGTGCCCGTTTCCCATCTGGAAGCTATGTGCACGGGGTTCGATATATCGCTTAGCTCCGTGAGGACGCGTTTTAAAGCTTGCTCCACCCCTTTCATATCGAGCGATTGAGAAACTTGTTTTGGAGAAGCCGTGACTTTAAGTCCTTCAAAATTTCTTGAAATCTGCTTTTCCCCGCTTCCGCGAAAGAAGATATCGAGCGTTGATACATCCATTCCGTAAACTACTCCATCGCCGAATTCGGGATGGTTTACCCTCGCTCCTATTCCGAGGTGAGCCGAATTTAAATCCATGAAAATTTTATTTCGAAACTACGAGTTTTTTTGAACCTACGCGATTGCCTGCATAGAGCGTTACTACATATACACCCGATTGAAAATTACAATCAAATGTAGCCGACATACCCTGATCGTCGATACTTAGAATTCCATTTTCCACTATTTGCCCCATAAGATTTGAAATGACCATGCGCACATTCGATCCTTTCATATCACTGGCTATAAGTCGCGCTTCACCGATATGGTTAGGGTTGGGGAAGAGAATAAATTCAAACCTACCAGGCTCCGCATCAAGCACGCGCTCAAGGCTTACCACGTTTGGCGCATACTCAAACTTCGTATCGAAGTCCACCTGCCGAAGTCGGTAATAGCTTCGACCATAAGGTGCATCGAAATCCCGGTACTGGTATTCAAGCGCTTGGGTGCTATAGCCAGCCCCGTTCAAACGGGCTATTTCCTGCCAATTTTGAGCATCGGCCGAGCGCTCCAATATAAAATGCGAGTTATTCTCTTCCGTCGAAGTAGCCCAGTTAAGCACGTTTACATTGTCGGCAGTTTCCCCGTTGAAATGCAGCCAAGTAACCGGGAGTGGGTTGACTCCTAAGGATGAACCGAGGGTGAAGAATTTTTCGGTGAAGGAG
>JBBQFC010000060.1:0-20355 GCA_038321615.1 Flavobacteriales bacterium
TGTACTGAGCGATGGTGGTTCAGAGCTCGATTTTGCTGGCGATGCCCTTTACGAAGACTCACTGAATGTAATTCTCCTGAATCGCATAATGAACGTAATGACCCCCGATGGCAACAATACCAACGAATACTTTGCCGTAGCAGGAATTGACAAATTTGACGATGCCCGCGTAGAGGTTTACGACCGTTGGGGAAGATTGGTATTCGAAACCGATGACTACGACGCCAGCAATCAAACATTTAAACCTGCGAATGCCTTCGATGCTGCCGATTTAGAAGATGGTACTTACTTCTATATTATCAATGTAGATAGCGGGGAGTGCACCGCGAGCGGTACTCTTCAAGTGCTGAGAGGTAATGATTAAGAGCTCGGCAGGCTCACTTCGAAAGTAGATCCGCCACCTTCACGGTCGAGTAGTTTAATCGACCCACCGTGTAGAGATGCCAATTCACTCACTATATAAAGACCTAAACCCGTTCCCTTCTGGGAGCGGGTTTCTTCATTCTGTATGCGGTAGAACCTATCGAAAACAAGGGCTTTCTTATCAGCACCGATGCCCGAGCCACCATCGCTAACCCGCAGGTGTACGCTCCCATTATGCGATTCGGCAGCGATTAGCACGGGCGAATCATTCCCATATTTCAAGGCATTATCGAGCAGATTTCCCACCATGGTGTCGAATGCCAGCCTGTCAACATTCGCATCTAATGCCTGATTGATCTCGATCTGAATTCTTGGGTTTTCGGCATTGCGAAAAGCGGGTGGGGAAAGACGGTAAACCACTTCAGCCACCTGGCTGGCTATGTTCACCCGTTCGCGGCTTATGGTCTCTTGGCCATTTTCAATTCTTGTCGCCAGCATTACATTATCTACGAGAGCGCTTAAACGACTTGTATTGTCGAGGGCGTGTTTTGAAATTTCGGCTTTTTTAGCCGTGTCCAAATCCTTTCGCTTCGTAATGGTTTCAAGGCTCAGCTGAATAGCCGACAAGGGAGTTTTAAATTCATGGGTGATGGAAAGCAAAAAATTGCGTTGCTGTCTTACGAGCCTCAATTCTTTACGAATGGTGCGCTGCATGATGTAAATCACTACCAGCAGAATGCACAAAAATACGGAGCCTTCGCCAACGACCATCCACACCTTTCGCTGCCAAACTACATCGCTGGCGCCGTAGAGCGACGTATTGAGCGACACCAATAAATAAGCCCACCAGCTAAACTGAAGGAGTACATAAAAAGTGAGCAGATAGAATAGGATAATTACCCTTCTATCTGCTCTACCATTTGCCATTTAAAAAGAATTTATTGAACTGGAGACTTCCGGCGGGTGTAAAACACTTTTTTCGGTCCCTTCGGGCTTTCTTCTACCAATACGGTAATGAGTTCCATTTCCATATCCGTGAACATTTGTAAAATGTCCATTTCGCTCTTAAAGGTGTTACTCGCCGCTTGGATGCGCTCGGTCATCATAAGTGTGCGTTTCATGTCTGGAGTCATTTCTCCAGAAGGTTTTTCGAACATTACAGTGTACTCACCTGCTTTTCCATAAACTTCGACCACCGAATAAGACCAAACAAATTTTTCTTCCTTTTCAGCTTTGTCGGTGGTTTTTTTCTCTTCTACGTTCTCGACTTTCATACTTTTCGTAGGGTTAGTAGTAGACGTCCGCGAAACTCTGTCAGGAGTTTGTGTTTGCGCCTGCGCTAATGATGCGACAAAAAGCGCACCGGATAAGAAAAGCAATCCTTTGTAATTTTTCATTTTGGTTTGATTTAGTTAGAAGATCAAATGTAGGCATTTGCCTTATCAGTTGCCATAGCCTATCCAATTGGAATTGGCTACTTTTGATGCCCAAGTTTAAAAATGAGCCTTTACCAATTAGCCCTTCAACGCTTGCCGCGCCCATTGCTCATCCGAGCGAGTTACCTATTTCGGCAAGTGGCACCGTTGCTTTACCGCGGCAATGCGGTGACTTGTCCTGTGTGTGAGCGCTCATTCGGGAAGTTTTTATCCTACGGCTCAAAGGTGGCATTCCGGCCAAATGTGCTCTGTCCACATTGTTTATCGCTCGAGCGGCATCGGCTGTTATGGCTTTACCTTCGGGAAAGGACAAATTTCTTTAAGGACGATCTGCGTGTGCTGCACATTGCTCCGGAACAGTGCTTTCATCAACGCTTTAAAGATGCGAAGAATATAGAATATGTCACCGGCGACCTGGAGTCTCCTTTGGCCGAGCACCATTTCGACCTTCATAATATTCCATTCAGATCGGGTAGCTTCGATGTGGTAATTTGTAACCATGTTATGGAGCACGTGGCCGACGATTTGCGGTGTATGCAAGAGATATACCGCGTGCTTAAGCCCGGTGGTTGGAGTATTATGCAAGTTCCCATCGATTATTCCCGAGCCGATACTTATGAAGATGCTTCCATTGTGACACCCGAAGACCGTGAAAAGCACTTTTGGCAAAAAGACCACGTTCGACTTTTCGGCCGTGATTACCCGCAGCGCGTAGCCAAAGCGGGATTTGAAGTGCTTGCAGAGAACTTCGTGCAGGAAATAGACCCTGCGCTCCGATCGAAGTACCGACTTCAATCGGAAGAGCTGATCTATCTGGCTAAAAAACAAAAATCCCACCTATGAATAGATGGGATTTTGCGGGTGGTGATGGACGGAATCGAACCGCCGACACAAGGATTTTCAGTCCTTTGCTCTACCGACTGAGCTACATCACCCGATTTGCAGGGCGCAAATATACATTTATTTTCAAATTACAATCGATTCATCATGGCTGATCAACGAGCCGATATGGTGATCGATATTGGCAATAGCCGTATGAAGGTGGCTCTTTTCGTAGAAGGCAAACTCGATGGGGTCATCCTTTTTTCCAACCGGGCGCATAAGCAAGTAGCCCGCCTGCTCGAAGATACGGGTGCACAGCGTGGAATTTTGAGCAATGTATCAAAACTCAATAAGCCGCTCACCCACTTATTTTTTGATCATACCCAGATGCTTCATTTCCAGAGTGGTACACCTGTACCCCTAAAAATTGACTATTTCACACCAGAAACGTTAGGCACCGACCGCATCGCAAACGCTGTAGCAGCCAAAATGCTTTATCCAAACAGAAACGTTTTGATCATCGATTTTGGCACCTGTATCAAATACGATGTGCTTACCGCCGACGGCAGTTTCCGCGGCGGCTCCATCGCTCCTGGCGTAATGATGCGCTTTAAAAGTATGCACCGTATGACTGGGAAACTTCCATTGATTAGCGATTGGAATGAAGAAGAATGCGAATGGCCCGGTAAAAATACACGCGGCAGTATGATAAGTGGAGCGATACAAGGAATACAAGCCGAAATTCTGCGTTACATGGACGTCGCAGCCGATCATCATCAAGATATAGTGGTACTGGCAACGGGCGGCGATTATCTCTTCTTTGATAAAGTCTTTAAAAATATCATCTTTGCACACCCTTATCTTACCTTGGAAGGCTTACATGAAATTTTGCGTTACAACCTTGATTAGAAGGTTATTAATTGTCGTTTTATTCGTTTCGACTGCGAGTATTTTAAAGTCCCAGGCCGACTTGGTTTCTCCGTATTCGCTTTTTGGTATAGGCCTTATCAATCCGCGAATCAGCTCTTGGCAGTCGGGTATGGGTGGTGCCGGGGTTGCTTCTTTCGATCCATACCGGCTAAATTTGAGCAATATGGCCACCTTGGCTTACCAGCTCGACCCCGTATTTGAAACGTCGGGAAAGGGTTCCATTTCCACATTCGAAAGCCCGGAAGGTTCTTACGATAACAGAGGCTTTATTCTCAATAACCTGACGCTGAGCGCGCCATTGCAACGCGGAAAATGGGGAGTGGCTTTAGGTCTCGTGCCTTACAGCGTTTCTGGATACGATGTGCTGAGTCGTGGTTCAGACACGGGTCTTGATTCTGAACCAGTAACGGTGTATTCCGGCGACGGTGGGATTAACCAGGGTTTTTTGGGAACCGGGGTGAGATTGTTAAACAAAGTAGATACCGCTGGAAATGTTTCGTCGCTTGCTATAGGCGGCTCATTCAACTTTAATTTCGGAACCATAGATAGTGGTCGTCGGTTGTTCTTTCCAGACGATAATACGAGCTTTGGATTTCGTTCGAACGAATCTGTTTTGGTGCGCGACTATAATTTCGATTTGGGCGTCCATTACCATTTCAACCTTATAAAGCGGACGCTTAAATCGCCACGTTATCTTAAGCTTCTGGTAGGGGTGAGCGGCTCTACAGGTCAAGATCTTAACGCGCGCCGAACGGTTTACAGCTTTAACTTTCTGGGTCAGAGCGGTGCGAGCCCGATCGATACCATTGCCTTCGAAGACAGGGTAAAAGGTTCCATCCGGCTACCGGCTCGGCTTACGGGTGGGTTCACCTTCGATTATGTTGGCGCGCTGAAAGCGAGAATTCGATTCTCGGTTGACTACAGCATTCAGTGGTGGTCTAATTATTCTACCAACTTCAGCGACCAGGCTTTGGCTTCGCCCTTAGTAGATAGCAAGCGGGTGGGCGCTGGGGTAGAATATACGCCCCGCGTCGGTTCTACCACGTATTTTGAATTGGTGGAATACCGCGCTGGTTTCTTCTACGAGCAGTCGAATCTGGAACTCCGCGATCAAAACATTGACAACGTTGGCATGAGTTTTGGTTTAACCTTGCCGATTCACACGCGTCGCGCCATTACCCGATCGGCTTTCCATATTGCAGGGCAGCTTGGAACGAGCGGCACGACTGACAGTGGATTGATTGAAGAAAATTATTTTAGGATGTTTGTAGGATTTTCCTTCACACCGCACATTAGAAACCGCTGGTTTGTACAGCAGAAATACGATTAAAAACAGAGACGATGAAAATTTCAATTCTTACAATACTTGCCTCAATAACCTTGATTTTCGCGGCGACAGCACAGGATAGTGGGAAATATGGGGACACACCCGAGCAAGTTGCCAAATGCAGGGAGTGCCTCTCGCTTTATCGCGAATTCCGCGACCAAAAAATCGTTGGGGATGCCTTGAATTATTGGAGATGCGCTTATAAAACCTGCCCGGAAAGTGCGCTTACTTTGTACATTGATGGTGCTCGGTTCTACGGCGATATCCTCGACGGAATGTACGAAGATTCAACGCGTACCACAGAGCGAAATGCTTATGTAGATACCCTGATGGGAATATACGATCAGCGAATCGCTCTATTCGGCGATGAAGGTAAAGTGCTTACTTTCAAGGCCAATGACCTTTTCAAGTACAACCCATCGCGAGTTGTGGAAGCGAATAAAATGCTAAAGCGATCGCTGGAGATCGAAGGCAATAAGAGCGATGCTATTGCTGCATCGAAATATTACCAGACGCTTTATGAGATGTACAAGGACAAAAAAGCAACAAAGTCAGATCTGCTTGTAGAATATATCCCCGTGCTTGATATTCTCGATTACAATATAGCCCGACTCGAAGATGAAGGAGAGCGTGAGCGATACCTCAAAGCCAAAAGTAACTTGGATGCATTCTTCATCAAAATTGCGGAATGCGAGGACATTTACCGTATTCTGAAAGAACGCCTGGCCGAAACGCCCGATGATATCGAATTGAACAACAAGGCACTAGCCGTAATGAATAAGCGCGATTGTACCGACGATCCACTCTACCTTCAAGTGGCTGAGCGGGTTTACAAAAACAGCCCGACGGCTCCTGCAGCATATTCTCTTGGTACGCAGAAACTGAAAGCCAAGGATTACAGCACTGCCGCGAAGTATTTTGACGAAGCCATACAGCTATGCGATGGCTGCGTGCAGGAGCCACAGTACCTTTTGCGAGCCGGTCAAGCTTCTATTATTCAAGGCAATCCTTCGAAAGCCAAGGCTTACGCCAATAAGATTTTGGCTAAGGAGCCAAAGAACGGAGAAGCACTTATGCTCATTGGCGATGCCATAACGAGCTCGGCTGCGAGCTGCGATGACGGCAAGCTCGGTAAGGCCAGCGCCTATTGGTTGGCTACCGATTACTACGCCCGCGCCCGCTCTGCCGACGCAAGTATAGCCGATAAGGCGAATCAGAAAATCGCCACATACTCGAAATATTTTCCTCTGAAGACCGAAATTTTCTTCAATTCCCTTACCGTTGGAGCTTCTTATACCGTAGCTTGCTTCGGAGAGAATACAACGGTACGCTCGAGCGATTAACTAATTTTGAAATGTACCCTTCACAAACTATCATTCGGGTCACCGATCGCTTTAGCGGTCGGTGTCCTTTTTTCATGCAGTAGCAACAGCATGGAAGATGTGAAGGTGTATACCATCAACGAGCGTATTCCCATACGCAGCACCACCGATGTGGAATATACATACTCCGATTCGGCTAGAATTAAAAACGTACTCAAGGCGGGCAGGGTCGATCAATTTCAACAAGCCGACAGCACTTACAGCGAAATATCGGAAGGGTTTGAGCTGACCTTCTTTACCCGGGAAGGGGAATTTGATGGAAGGCTTACTGCTCGAAATGGATATCTTTACGACGGAAATGCTCAAATGATTGCCCGCGATTCGGTGGTGTTTGTCAATAAAATCGGCGAAATGCTAAATACCGAAGAGCTCTATTGGAATCAAGATAGCGCTACAGTTAGTACAAATAAATTTGTGACTATTACGCGGAAAGATGGGGTGATCTCGGGCAAAGGCCTGCTCTCCAACCAGAACTTTTCGAAGTATGAGATTAGGCAGCCTACGGGCTTTATTTACATGAATGAAACCAAGTCAGAATCAGCAACAGAAGGGGAGTAAAACGCGGAGTTTCCACATTATAATGGAGCGTTTTTGGTTGGCAATTGCTATTGCGTCTCTCGCAGTGGTAAGCTATTTCTTTGTAGTCGATGGGGTCAATCGAGTTACCTTACAGTACTTGGTGTTCCCAGCATTGGCCGGATTGATGTACGCTTTCCGCTCTACATTTCGCAAACGAATGGATAAACAAGACAGCGGCAACTAGGCCATTCCAATATGGATATTCTCGCTTACGTAATTATTGCCTTAGTTTTATCAGCATTCTTTTCGGGTGTTGAAATTGCTTTTCTCACTTCCAACAAGCTGAAAATTGAGCTTGAAAACAAGCAAAACGTTCTTTCAGCGCGCATACTTTCAGGCTTTTTGAAAAAGCCTGGGCGATTTATCGGCTCTATGCTCGTTGGAAATAATCTTGCTTTGGTGTTTTTTGGTATCATGATGGCACGCATGCTCGAACCCGTGATGATGGGCTGGGGGCTTGAGGAGTGGGTCATTGCCATACTCCAAACCATTATTTCGACCATTGTAATTCTCTTTTTCGGAGAGTTCATCCCCAAGTCCCTTTTTAGAATCAATAGCAATTGGGTGCTCAATGTATTGGCTATTCCGCTTAAGCTTCTGTATTGGTTGCTATGGCCAATAACCATTCTGGTGGTAGGTATCTCCGAAATAGTCATTAGAGGACTGTTCCGTGTAAAGGCCGATACCCAAGAGCTTGCTTTTACGCGCGTTGACCTGCACAACTATGTGCGCGAGATGACCGAATTTGCAGAGAAAAGCGAAGACAGTATCGATCACGAAATTCAAATCTTCCAGAATGCGCTCGATTTTTCAAAAGTGAAAGCCCGCGATTGCATGGTGCCGCGCACAGAGATTACCGCCATCGCCATTGATGAAGAAGTTAGCAAATTGAAGGCGATGTTCATAGAAACGGGATATTCGCGAATCCTCGTTTACAGGGAGAATATCGATAACATTATTGGCTTCGTCAATTCAGCCGAACTCTTCAATAAACCCGATTCGATTCGCCATTTGATCATTCCCGTAGTGATCATTCCCGAAACGATGAGTGCCAAGGAAGTGCTCGAGCAATTCATCAAGCTCAATAAGAGCATAGCAGTGGTAGTGGACGAATATGGCGGAACGAGTGGAATTTTAACTATCGAAGATATCATCGAGCAGATTTTCGGCGACATTGAAGATGAGCACGATACAGACGATTTGCTGGAAGAAAAGATTGACGGCAACAGTTATAATTTTGCCGCCCGCCTGGAAATTAATTACATCAATTCGAAGTATAAACTGAATCTGCCCGAGAGCGACGAATACGAAACCTTGGGCGGGCTGATAATTCACCACCACGAGAGTATTCCAGAGGCCCACGAAGTGATTGAAATTCAAACTTTTCAATTTCAAATCACAGCCGTGAGCAATGTTCGCATCGAAACGGTGAATCTCCGACTTCTCCAAGCGGAATAATCTGCAACAATCGGGGATATTTGTATATTCGCACCCTCGAAAAAAAACGCACTTGCTATGGCAGCTATCGGAAAGATACGTGAACAAAGTACCTTATTGCTAATCCTAATCGGCGGGGCCATGGTGGCCTTTATTCTAGGCGATATTTTATCGAATCGATCCACGGGGTCGGGCGACCGTTATGTCGGCTCCGTATTTGGAGAAGAGATTAATCTTGTTGATTACGAGCGACGTGTAGAAGCCCAGAAAGAAAGCATGGCCAGCATCGGTCAGCCTATCTCGTCGGAAGCGGAGCAGCAAATAAGAAACCAGGTGTGGAATAACATGGTGCAGGAGAAGGTGATGTACGCCGAAATGAATAAACTCGGTCTCCGAATCGGTCAGGATGAGTTCGACGATATTCGCTTTGGCGATAATCTTCGCCCCGAATTTATGAGCGATGATAATTTCAAAGACCCGCAAACCGGTCAATTTGACCCAAAATTGGTTCAGAATTATTTTGCCTTTCTGAAAGAGCGCTATCCATTGTTCTATGAAAATCAAGTAAATCGGATAGTAAATGAGCGATTGTATGAGAAATACAATACGATGGTGCGCGAAGGCTTATACGTTACCACCATTGAAGCTAAAGACGACTATTACCGACAGGATCAAAAAGTGCGTTTCCAATACGTTATGAAGCCTTACGACGCAATTGCAGATAGCACCATAGCTGTCACTGACGGTGAATTAAAGGCCTTTTACGAGAAGCATAAAGATGAAGAGCGTTTCGATCGTCAAGCACAGGTCGACATCAAGTACACAGTTTGGAGTGTGAGTGCCACTCCGGAAGACGAAGAAGTGATTAAAGCCGATTTGGCCGAGCTTAAACAAGGTTTTGCGGAAGCCGATAACGATTCGCTTTACGTGTTGCGCTTTGCCGCTACCCGAAATGGCGCACCAATGGATCTTCAGACTAAAGAGAATGCTGAATTGGCCGCCATGGTCGAAACCGCCAACGAAGGCGATGTGATCGGCCCTTACAAGGAAGGTAATCGCTACGCTATTGCCAAGATCGTCAAAAAAGGTACGGAAGAGTTAGCTACAGTTCGCCACATACTTCTGTCGAAATCTACAGAGCCAGATGTCGAAAAGCTGAAAGCACGGGCGGATAGTTTAAAAAAGGTAATCCAAAAACAGAATAATTTCGAAGCCATGGTTACCGCTTTCAGCGAAGACCCGGGATCGGTTCAAACAGGTGGCCGCTATGAGCGCTTCGACGATAAAACAATGGTTCCAGAGTTTACCGAAGTTTCCTTCAAAAAAGCTATCGGTTCTATAAATGTGGTTGAGACAGATTACGGGGTTCATCTGGTGGAGCCTTTAGAACGGGTAGATGTGCCGAAGCTTACAGCTTTTGTAGTTGACCAAACCATCGAACCTTCCAACCAGACCTTTGACCGTGCGTACGATGAGGCCAACGAGTTCTCCATTGCTGCGAAAGATGTAGAAGGAATGATTAAAATGGCAGAAGAGAAAGCTTTGGAAGTGAAAGAATCTAAGGAACTTCAAGCCAGTTCGCGCACTATACCGGGTGTTACCAATTCGAGCGACGCTGTATTCTGGGCTCACAATTCTGAAAGATCCAAAGTAGGTAAGCTCAGTGAGCCCTTTGAATTTGGAAATCAAGTGGTAGTAGTTGGTTTGGTGAACCGAAAAGCATCAGGTATTGCCAAATTTGAAGATGTTAAAGAAGAGATTAAGCCAGAAGTAATTCTCGAAAAGAAAAAGGCCATACTCAAAGAAGAAATGACGGGCAAAACCTTGGAGGACTTAGTAGCTTCGGGTCTCACACAGCAAGTTGCTATGAACGTATCGGAGAAGACTCCATCGCTTCCAAGCGGATCGAGCGAACCATACGTAGTGGGATACGCGCTTACCATGAGTGAAGGCGATCAGAGCACACCACTTGTGGGCAATCGCGGAGTGTATGTGGTTAAGTTGGAATCAAAAGTGACAGTAGAACCCAAAGAAACGTATGATTCCTACCGCGATGCACTTAGCGAAGCTGCAGGCAACGCTATTAAAACCTACAATGCCGGTGTTTACCGCGCGCTAAAAGATATGGCTAAGGTAAAAGACGAACGTTCGAATTTCTATTGATTAAAAACTTAGAATGATTGATAAAGCCGGCTTCATGCCGGCTTTTTTTGTGACTTTTTTAGTCCCCACTCCGCAGCGGTATCAACGCTGCGGTTTATTCCCTTAAAGCTATTATCGGGGCATCGGCTCTGCGCTTCAACCTGCTGCTTTACCTTAATATAATCAACCGCTCGCTATCGAGCTTGAGCATGATGAAGAGTAAAGCCGTGAACCCCAGCAGCGATGACCCGCCATAGCTGAAGAAGGGAAGGGGTATTCCGATTACGGGAGCCAGCCCAATGGCCATGCCTATATTGATGAGCAAATGCACAAAGAAAATGCTCGCCACAGCGTAGCCATATATCCGTGTAAAGGTAGAGCGCTGGCGCTCGGCTATGAACAGCAACCGCAACATAAGGGTAACGAATAGGATTACAATAACCGTACTTCCTATGAATCCCCATTCTTCGCCAATGGTGCAATAAATAAAGTCGGTGCTCTGCATGGGCACATATTTGTACTTGGTGAGTGTCCCTTCCAAATAGCCCTTCCCGGAAAAACCACCCGATCCGATAGCGGTTTTAGATTGCTTTACATTATAGCCGGCTCCTTGCGGATCGTCGGCCAAGCCCAAAAGAATGTTTATTCGGATCTTCTGATGTGGCTCGAGCACATTTTCGAAGGTATGATCGAGTGAAGCGATGAATAGCAAGCTACCTATGAGCGTGCCAGAAAGCAAGAGGTAATTCTTCCTGCGAAAGCGCGGCAGTACAAACCGCTTGATCATCAAGCCCATTGCCACAGAAGCCAAAACCAAAACTCCCATCAAGGCATTTTGACCAGGTATTTCCCAACTAAAAATATCGACAACAGTTGCCTTGAGCAAAAGCGATAGCACAGCTAGAAAGCACGCCAAAAAACCCAAAAGCAGCACGTTGCCCGAAAGGCCTTCGCGGTAAAGCACGAGAACGTAAGCGCTAAAAACCAGTACAGTACCCGTATCGGGTTGCAGTAAGATCAATACCGCAGGAATAGCCAAAATCACAACGGAGATTACCTTGGTGGTAAAATTTTCCATCCGGATATTGCTTTGGCTTAAGTAATAGGCGAGCATAAGGCTGGTTCCCACCTTGGCAAATTCGCTCGGCTGAATACCAAAACTACCCACACCAAACCAGGCTTTGGCACCGTTTACTTCCTTTCCTATAAGGAGCACCAGTATGAGTAAAATATTGGTGGTCAAGTAAACAAGTGGTGCAATCCGTCTCAAAAAATCACCGTCGATAAGCAAAATAATACTACCCACTACGCCGGCCAATAGAATCCAAATAAATTGCTTCCCGTACTCTTGACTTCCGTCGAATACGGACGGAAACTCGGGATTGTAGCTAGCCGAATATATGTTGAACCAGCCCATCAAGACTAAGATCACATAAAGTGAAATGGTAAACCAATCGACGCTTTTGAGCAGATTTTCTTTGCGCCCCATTAGTTGTAGAGCAGGTTACCATTTAGCATCCGCTCTTCCACAGCCGGCCGGGTGATTGAATCCGTAAGGAATTTCTCCATTATCAAACTAGAAATGGGTGCCGCCCAAGTCGATCCAAAGCCCACATTTTCGACGTACACCGCAATAGCAATTTTGGGATTGTCCTTCGGCGCAAATGCGATAAAAATCGAATGGTCTTTTCCATGCGGGTTTTGGGCCGTTCCGGTTTTTCCGCACACTTCGATATCCTTACTGAAGCGAACCCCGCGACCTGTGCCTGCCTCTACTACCTGATACATGGCTTCTACCACCTTAGCGTAATGAATGGGGTCAATATCCGTGTAGTGCTTCGTGGTATAAATAGTGTCTGTGATTGGGTGGCCTTCGATTGACTTAATAAAGTGGGGAGTGTAGTACCAACCTCTATTGGCTATGATGGATACAAAATTGGCCATCTGAATCGGCGTAACCCCCAGCTCGCCCTGGCCGATAGCCAGCGAAATGATGGTATGTCCATTCCATCGGCCCTTGCCGTAGAACTTGTCGTAATAGGCGGGTTGCGGGATAAAGCCACTGATCTCACTCGTCATATCTACGCCGAGTTTAGAGCCCAGACCAAATTTCTCAAGATGCGATCTCCAGCGCACATAACTCTCTTCGCTGGTGGGATATTTATCGATCAATCGTTTGAAAACGTTGCAGTAATAGGCATTGCAACTGGTCTGAATGGAGTATTTCAAATTTACCGGCGACGCGTGCGCATGGCAGCCCAATTTGCGCCCGGCGTAGGCATAGCCTCCATAACAACTGAATAGGGTATTCTCATCGATTACTCCTTCCTGAAGCCCAATTAATGCTTCGATAAGTTTGAAGGTAGAGCCAGGTGGATACTTGGCCATGAGCGCCCGATTAAACAGGGGCTTAAGTTCATTTTCGCTCAGCACTTTGTAATTTTTTCCGCGTACGCGGCCCACTAAAAGATTTGGATCATAGCTTGGATTGGTAACAATGCACAATATCTCTCCTGTGGCAGGTTCGATAGCTACAATGCTTCCGCGCTTGTTGCGCAATAATTCTTCGCCATAGGCTTGCAAATCAAGATCGATACTGGATATGAGGCTCAAACCTTTTTCGGCAATGGTATCGTAGCGACCATCGGCGAAGCTCCCCTTCTCATTGTTGTGCACATCTACGAGTATGTAGCGCTTACCACGTTTCCCGCGCAAGGACTCTTCGTAAATGCTTTCCACCCCATTTGCCCCGATATAATCGCCGCGTTCGTAATAGGGGTTCTTCTCCATTATAGCTGGTGTTACCTCGCTAATATAGCCAATGCTGTGCGCTGCTACCGATCGCGGATAGGAGCGCAGCGTCCTCGGCTGAGCGTAGAAACCTTTAAATCGATGGAGCTTTTCGGCGATCTTCACGTAGTCGTTGGCCGGTATCTGCTTCTCAAACGCCGTAGGTTTGTATCGACTGTAAGCCTTGGCGGCTTCCATCTTCGTACGATAGGCTACGGTATCAATTTGGATTAATTTGCAAAAAGCGAGGGTGTCGATATTTTGCACTTCGCGGGGAATGACCATTAAGTCATAAACAACCGTATTGGCTACCAGCGTTTTACCTTTTCGATCGTAGATCAAGCCCCTTGCCGGGAATTCAGTGATGACCCTTTCGGATGCATTCGCAGCCATGATTTTCCACTCATCGTCGACCACTTGCAGGAAGAAAAGCCGAATGATGAATATGACCCCGACGGTCACAAAAATGATGGCTATAACTATTCTTCGATCGCTGAGATTCATGCGTAATTATTTCTGCGACGTGAGAATAGAAGGTACTGCGATAAGATGGCTAAAATGAGCGTCAGAATCGCACTCAGCAAAATGCGCAATAAGGTGTAATGAAAACCTTTGAAGCTGTATACTTCCATGAAGAATAGCCAGGCATGGTGCACCAATATAAGTACCCCGGCATATTTAAAATACCAAAATACTCCCATATCCTGAATCGAAGGACGCTGGCCAAATTCATATCGATCGCGCGGGGCGATGGCGCGCAGCAGCAAGGGTCGGAAAAAAGTCAGCGCTACACAGGCCGAAGCGTGAATGCCCAGAGTATTGGTGAAGCTATCCATGGTAAGTCCAACTGCGAGGCCGAGCAAAAGCTCGAGCCAACGCGGAGTCTCAATGGGGAGCATAAGGATAAAGGCGATGTAGAGATAGGGTATGATCATGCCACTCCACAGGCCAATATCATTAAGTATCAATCCCTGTAGAAGGACGAAGAATATGAAACGGCCAATATTTCCAAAGATATCAGTTACCATCGTTCTCGAAATTGATTTCTACCGCTTCTTGCTCCTTCTTGAGTAGATTATCTACCACATTTACATAACGCAGGGCATTAAAATCATTGCTCAGCAAAATCTTAATTTGATGAAAATTGCTCCCGTTTTTCTCGGCCACTTCGGCCACTGTGCCGATTAATATTCCTTTGGGATAAATAGCCGACGCCGCCCGGGTTATAACAGTGTCGCCGGCCTGCACATCTACGTGGCGAGGCACATCGGTAAGGTAGGAATAGCGGGCATCTGTTCCATCCCAACGCAATAGACCAAAATGACCTGTGCGTTCGAGTTCTGCGCTGGCAATAAACTGCACATTGATTACTGGAACTACTGTGCTAAAATGTTCGGAAACATCTTTAACTACACCTACGAGCCCATTGGTATTGATAACACCCATTTCGGGTAGGATGCCTTCGTTTTTGCCTTTGTTGATAGTGATGAAATTCAATTGCTTATTTACGCTGCTATTTACCACTTGAGCCGATTTGTAAATATATTTCCGCTCTCGCAGGGTATCATTTATCATCACAAACTGGTCATTCACATTTACAAAGCTTCCGCGAAGTCGATTGCGTAAGGCAACATTCTCGGCCGCGAGTTCATCGTTTATTCGCTGTAGCTCAATATACTGCGACACATTGCTTTTCCAAACGTAGAGATTGCCGATGAGCTTATTGGAAGAGTTGAGCATGCTGGCATGCTGAAAGCTGTTGTTGCGAAAGATCAACCAAAAACAGAGAATCTGCAGCCCAACAAAGAATAGGAATATGTGGTATCGAACGAGGAATTGGAAGAAATTCCGCATCGGGCTTTGGGTATCTTAGATTTAATCGCGCATAAGAAATTGGAAACGGTCGATGTTCTTCAAGGCAATTCCGGTACCTCGAGCCACTGCGCGTAGCGGGTCTTCGGCGATATGAACGGGGAGTTTCGTTTTCATCGATATTCGACGATCAAGCCCGCGGAGCATGGAACCACCACCGGCGAGGTAAATGCCCGTTTTGTAAATGTCGGCCGAAAGTTCGGGTGGCGTTTGTTCAAGGGCGCTCAGGATGGCTTCTTCGATTTTAGAAATCGACTTATCAAGAGCGTGCGCTATTTCGGTGTACGACACGTGGATTTCCTTTGGGATACCGGTGAGCAAATCGCGTCCACGTACGGCGTAATCTTCCGGTGGGTCGCTGATATCGGTGAGGGCTGCGCCTACTTCAATCTTAATTTGCTCGGCGGTGCGCTCCCCGATCAAAATGTTGTGCTGGCGGCGCATATATTCTTCAATATCGCTGGTAAACTCATCGCCGGCCACCCGTATATTTTTATCGCAAACGATGCCTCCCAGCGCAATTACGGCAATCTCGCTGGTACCCCCACCTATATCGATAATCATATTGCCCATAGGCTCTTCTACGTCTATTCCGATACCTATTGCGGCAGCCATCGGCTCATGAATGAGATACACTTCTTTGGCTCCGGCATGCTCGGCCGAATCGCGAACGGCGCGCTTCTCGACTTCGGTGATTCCACTCGGGATGCATATTACCATACGCAGCGATGGCGTAAAGAACGTTCTACCGGGCTTAATCATTTTGATCATGCCACGAATCATTGCTTCGGCGGCTTGAAAGTCGGCTATTACCCCGTCTTTTAGCGGACGAATGGTCTTTATGTTCTCGTGGGTTTTGCCGTGCATTTGCTGCGCCATACGGCCTATGGCGATTATTTTGTCGGTAGCTCTATCCTTGGCCACGATCGAAGGTTCATCTACCACTACTTTGTCGTTGTAGATGATTAGGGTATTGGCGGTACCCAAGTCAATAGCTATCTCTTGCGTGAAAAAATTAAATAGGCCCATTTATTCGTTTAGTTAGTGCTTGAAGTGTCTTGTACGTGTAAATACCATAGCCATTCCGTTTTCGTTACAGTATTCTATGGATAGTTCATCTTTAATAGAGCCGCCTGGTTGAATCACGGCCATAATTCCTGCTTGGTGTGCAATTTCAACGCAATCGGGAAAAGGAAAAAAGGCGTCGGAAGCCATGGCGGCTCCCGTCAAATCCATTCCAAATTCTCTGGCTTTCACTATGGCTTGCCTCAGCGCATCAACGCGCGATGTCTGTCCTGTGCCCCCTGCGAGCAACTGCCCGCCTTTGGCTAAAATTATGGTGTTTGACTTGGTGTGTTTGCAAATTTTTGATGCAAACAGCATATCGTCTTCTTGTTGTATTGTGGGTTTGAGCAGCGTTACGCGCTCAAAGTCGGACCGTTGGTCGGTAATGGAGTCGCGGTTTTGCCAAAGCACGCCGTTAAGCGCCGAGCGCACCGTAAAATCGCCAAATGTCTGAAGTTTCTGAACGAGTATGATGCGGTTTTTCTTCGACTGCAAAAGGCGCAAGGCATCATCGGCATAACTCGTTGCGATAACGACTTCGCAAAAAAGGTCATTGATCTTTTCGGCGGTAGCCAAGTCGATGGGCTTATTGGCGATGAGCACGCCGCCAAATGCAGATTGAGGGTCGGCGGCCAAAGCGGCAGTGTAAGCTTCTGCTAAAGTACTGCGGGTTGCTAAACCGCAGGCATTGTTGTGCTTTAAAATGGCGAAAGTGGGCTCGTCGTTCCAAAACTCGCCCATCATCACTACGGCCGCATCTACATCGAGCAGATTATTGTACGAAAGTTCTTTGCCGTGCAATTGGTCAAAAACTTCTGCCATATTGCCGTAGAAGATTCCCTTCTGATGGGGATTTTCTCCGTATCGCAATGGCATAGCGCCTTCCATTCGAATATGGAGAACGTTTGGAGCATTTTCACGGGTGAAATACGCGTGTATAGCAGTGTCGTAACCAGCGCTTATTGCAAAGGCATCGGCTGCAAGCTTTTGTCGGAAGGCCAGTGTCGTCGTTCCACCATCGGTTTCGAGTGCTTCGAGTAAGGCTGGGTAGTGATTCATGCTGGGCACAATCACCACATCCTTGTAATTTTTGGCTGCCGCTCGAATGAGGGAGATACCGCCGATGTCTATTTTCTCGATTATTTCTTCGTGGCCTGCGCCAGAAGCCACAGCTTCTTCGAACGGGTAGAGATCGACGATCACGAGGTCAATCGAAGGAATTTCGTAAGTATCGAGCTGGGCTACATCGCTATCTAAGTCGCGGCGGCTCAATATGCCACCGAATATTTTCGGGTGAAGGGTCTTAACCCGCCCGCCCAATATGCTGGGGTATTCGGTGAGGTCTTCTACGGCGTTTACCGGAATGTTCAGACCTTGAATGTAAGTTTCTGTGCCGCCAGTGCTGTAAAGCGTAACGCCAAGCTCATGTAATTTGGCAATAATCGGCGCGAGATTATCCTTGTGATAAACGGAAACCAGCGCAGATTTGATCTGTGTCAAAATGAAAATTTTTGTAATATGGGCGAGTACAATGTTACAGAGAATTATCTGTTCAAAGTCGCATTGGAAGCGGCTTTTCGATGATTGTGTTAATAAAAACGACGGAGTGTTGATAAAGCGGCTTTTTCCATCAATTACACAAGCGGTAACTCGTGACTAAGCGAAAGCCGTACTTTTGAAGTTCTCACACATTACGCCGCTAATCTTCATCGTCTGAAACAGTTCCGCCTTTTAATAGAAGCTTTCCAGTTTGCCTTTAATGCGCTATTGGCCAATAGATTGCGAACCTTACTGTCGTTGCTGGGAATCACCATTGGCATCTTTTTGATTATCTCCGTTTTCACGTTAGTCGATAGTTTAGAAGGGAGTGTGCGGGGTTCATTCGCAGGCCTCGGGGAAGATGCCATTTTTATTGAGCAGATGCCTTGGGGGCCTGAGCCGGGCGATAAAGAGTACGCTTGGTGGAAATACATGCAGCGGCCAAAGGTTTTGTATGCCGATGCGTTGAAGTTAAAAGAGCGCATGAAAAGCGCTAAGCACGTTACCTTTTTTGGTTCCACCCGCCGAAGTATTTCAAATGGCGGCATCAGCGTAGATGGGGCGGCGGTGGTAGCCGTTTCGGAAGGATACCCCGATTTTATACCCGTTGATATTGCAAAAGGCAGGGGCTTTTCGGCTTCCGAGCTGGAGTCTGCGCGACGTGTTTGCGTGCTGGGTTACGATTTGGCGGAAAGCCTTTTCGGAAGCGACGACCCAATTGGAAAAAGTCTGAAAGTGGGCGGTTATAAAACCAAGGTAATCGGTACCCTCGACAAGAAGGGCTCCGGCCCTATTGGAAACGGAAGCGACGAATGGTGCCTCATACCCGTAGGTTTCGGCAGGATGGTGATGGACTTGGAGCAATCGAACACACAAATAGCGTTAAAGCCGAAGGAGAATGTGAATTTCGATGCCTTGGAGAACGAAGTATTGCAGCATATGCGGAGCATACGCCGACTGCGACCCGCCGAAGAGAAAAATTTCGCCGTCAATAAATCGAGCATGCTTACTCAGGGACTCGATCAAGTTTTTGGTTTCTTAAACATTGCAGGTTTAATCATCGGGGGTTTCAGTATTCTCGTGGGCGGCTTCAGCATCGCAAATATCATGTTTGTATCGGTGCGCGAACGGACCAATATTATCGGTATCCAAAAGGCGCTTGGCGCCAGGCGATTCTTTATCCTGGCTCAATTTCTTTTTGAATCAGTAGGTCTTTGCATACTTGGTGGCGCGGTAGGTTTGGTCATCATTTTTTTAGGAACCCTGGTGGTAAATGCCACTACCGATTTTGAACTCAGCCTAAGCTTGAGCAATATTATGATTGGCTTGAGCTTTTCGGCTGTTATTGGATTGATTTCTGGCTTCGTGCCTGCACTTCAAGCCGCCAAAATGGAACCTGTGGAGGCTATTCGCACAGGTTATTAGAACGAAAAGGCCAATCCCAGCGAGATATTAAACTGGTCGGTTCGCGATTCCTGCATTTCGAAATCGAAGCTTCCATCGCTCTGAATTTCAATACTTGCAGGATCTATGTATTGCGCCCTGTCGCCACGTAATTTTTCGAACCGAGCTTCCACGAATAGGCTGCTGATTAAGCGGTATTGCACCCCTACGGCCCATCCCGTAACCCATACAAAATCTCGGTCGCTTACTTCTTTGATCGGTTCAACGACGTAATTGGCTTGATCATCAATTTCCAGGACGGACTTCACACTATAGGTGCGCATCCCAGCCAGTACTTCACCATAAGGACGAAACCTTCCGTTGAATGGTCGCAGACGGCCGTGCACGTAGTAGGTGTAGCTATTTCCGTTGAGTTGCAATTCTCCTTGGCGGCTCCGCCCCAATTCGTCGATGGTAGAAACCTGATCGCTTTTTGCCCCAATGCGGTTCCAGGCAAATCCTCCACCGGCTTCGAGTGGTAGATTGAGCACGGGCATAGAAAGGGCGGCGTTTACCCCATACGGCATACCGTCGAACTGATCGGCAAATTCGCCACGTGGAATAGCCATCTGCATACCAGCCGAGAGGCTCGGCCCGCGAAGTGGAATTATTCTTTGACCTTGACCCTGAGCCGAAACTGCACCGAAAACAAGTAATAGGAGTAGGAACCGCATATTGGAATTTTTAGCTCAATAGGCAAAGGTTATGCCAGTATCAGAAACGCACCTTAACCCATTGGTAAAAAGGGGTTTATATTTGAAAGCTCTTGTCAATCGAAGGAATTCAGAATTCGAAATTCTGAAAGCTTTCGGGACAGAATTCAGATCGGATTATTGGACGAAATTCAGAAATGATAAAGAATCGAGTGCCCGTCGTTTACAATGCTGACTAACGAGATTCCTAATTTTCAATCGAGGGAATTCTGAATTCTGAATTCAAACTCATTCCACCACCGTAATCATCACCTCCATCCGTTCCACCTGCCCACTGCTGCCGATGGCTTGAATGATCAACGAATAAACACCAGCCGAAAGATCAGTTGGCGACCAAAGTAAGATGCTTACTTCCCTATCTAACCCGGCTTGAGCGGCGGCGTGCATTTCCTGCCCCCAGCGGTTGAAGATCTGCCAGCGGAGCTCTGCTACACCGGCTATTTGAGCTCGGAGGGCATCGTTGCGGCCATCGCCATTGGGGGAGATAATGTTGGGGATAATGAGCTCCAGGCCTT
>JBBQFC010000061.1:0-20124 GCA_038321615.1 Flavobacteriales bacterium
CTCCGGCGAATCACCTTTCACATAGACCGAACCATTTACATAAAAATCATGATCCCCTTGAAAATCTTCTGTTTTAATGCCCACCTTTCCACCAGGCGATAAGGATATAAGGCGGGTGCTGGTATTACCGTGAATAAACCGAAACATATTGTCGCCCGAACTCGTCCATTCAAATTGTGGTTGATTGCCAAAATAGGTTATCTTGGTGTGATTTGTGGAATTACGGTAGATTGCAAAAGTTTGACCGACCGCGAGCTGCTCTGTACCAAATCCTGTTCCTGTTTTTACTTTTCCGTTGAAATCTACCGAGAAGACATCAGTTGACGGGAATAGCGACCAATATTGTGTGTTGACCCGGATAGCGAAAGCGGGCTGTACATTTTGAAACCCACCACCTGGTATGCTTTGCTGCGTTTGTTCTAAATCAATTTTGAGTGTGGTCGAATTATTACCGGCATCATACATATGCAAGGGATGAATAGCCTGCGGCTTATTGATACCAATGCCCGTAAAACCCGTGGGCGTAGCTAAGGAATTTCCCGGACGCACATAGAGTTTGGCATTTTGGGCGAACGCCGAAAGAAATGCAAATGAAAATATTATAACTAAACGATTTTTCATAACGGTTGAGTTTGGTGATTGAATGTCCCAAATTAAAAAAAAAACGGTTTAACTAAGAAGTTTAACAAATAAAAATTGACCTGCTTGATTATTTACCAGGTTAGAAATTTGGGTTCTTATAATCTGTGCAATTTTTTAATTTGAACTAGATATTAGAACCCCGGGCTTTCTCCATTACGCTGAAAAGATAAAAGGGTCGAAAGGAACAATCAAAGTTGTTGGAGCACAGTCGAGAATAGCGAAGAAACTCAAGATTGCTTCATCTGGTCGAAATAAAATTTGGTCTGAAAAATGCGGGTTTTCGCAAAATTATTTTCCCAGCCCTTCCCCCGAACGCCAAAAAACATATCTTTGGAGCACATGTTTTTCATCGATTATCTTCCTTTTAAACCTGTACACCTGCGCGGACTGCAGCCGGTGTTTGATTGCTAGCCCATAGCTAGAACCGCCAAGCGGTTATCAATGTCTCACTTTTTTTCTTTTTTCACTTCTCACCTAACCCGTTTTCCTATGCGAAACATTTACTTATTGCTTATGGCTTTTGTGTGCGGCCAAATTGCAAATGCACAAACTACCGTGTTCTTCGAAGATTTCGAAGACAATAGCCTCGATGGCTACACCCTTTATAACTTAGATGGGCTTACGCCAGATGATCCCGATTTGGATAACATGGCCGATAGCGCCTGGACACTAAAAGTGATTACATCGCAAGGTTGGACGTTTAACCTTTCCGCTTTTTCGGTATCGTGGTATGTGAACGATGCTGGTCCTTCGGATGATTGGTTGGTAACTCCGGCCATCAATATAGGTACTGGCGCCGTGCTCTCATGGGATGCCTTGGCTATTACTTCGAGCGGTAATTTCCGCGATCAATATCAAGTCTTTATCAGCCCAGGCAATTCCCTAGAAAACCTGTCCGATGATGCTACCCTTGTTTTCGATACGGGCCTGGACGGCGAAGAAGCCACCCCGCAAAATCGTACGGTTGATTTGGCTGCACTCGGGTTTGAAAATCAGGTTATCTATATTGCTTTCCGCAATTTCACCCAACCCTTTACCGGATCCGGTACGGGTGGAAACGAATTAGCGATCGACAATATTCAAGTAAATACGGTACTAAGCGTCCGAGAACCCGAATTGGCTAAAACGATCAAAGCGTATCCCAATCCGGCATTGGGCAATGCACAACTTGACTTTAGTCTTCGTGCCACTTCCCTGGTGCGTTTAGACATCGTAGATATCACTGGGAAAGTATTGCGAAGCGAAAACCGCGGAATTTTTGCGGAAGGATCGCATCAAATTTCTATCCGTCGCGAATCGCTTCCAGCTGGGGTGTATATGGTTCGCATCAGTTCGGACGAAGCTTCCTCGCTCGTTCGCGTTATTTTTCAATAAATCACTTTTCAAATGGGCTGTGCTTTTGCACAGCCCTTAATTTTCTCTTATGAATCCATTCTCAATTGCCATTCATGGCGGTGCAGGAACGATCTTGCCTTCGTCGATGACTCCCGACAAAGAAGCGGAGTATCGCGCGATGCTCGAAAAATCGGTGGTCGCAGGTCACGGTATTTTAGCGCTGGGCGGTTCGGCGATCGATGCTGTACAATTAGCCGTGGAGATTATGGAAGACTCCCCCCTTTTTAACGCCGGCAAAGGTTCTGTTTATACGCACCAGGGCCTGCACGAAATGGATGCCTCGATGATGGATGGAAATGGCTTGCGCGTAGGCTCAGTGGCGGGTGTGCGTAAAATCGCAAACCCTATAAAGCTGAGCCGGTTGATTATGGAGCAAAGCCAGCACGTCTTCCTCATTGGCGAAGGAGCCGAAGCCTTTGCTCGGGTTCATAACATGGATTGGGTGGAACCCGAATATTTCGCCACAGACTATCGCTATGCGCAACTACTCCAGATACAAGGGAGCGAATTAACCCAGCTCGACCATAGCGAAGATGCGCTGAAAAAGTATGGAACTGTTGGCGCAGTCGCTTTAGACATGAAGGGCAATCTTGCAGCAGCCACTTCCACAGGTGGCCTCACTAATAAGCGCTATGGACGTATCGGCGATTCCGCAATAATCGGTGCAGGAACGTATGCTGAAAACGGAGTCTGTGCCGTATCGTGCACCGGATGGGGCGAGTTTTTTATCCGCGGAATGGCTGCCTACGAAGTTGCCGCTTTGATGAAGTACAAGGAGATGAGCATAGTGGAAGCATCAAATTATGTGATCGACGAAAAAATTGCCAGGATGGGCGGAGATGGTGGTATGATCGCAGTCGATTCTAAGGGGATTATTCATCTTCCATTCAATACGCCGGGCATGTACAGAGCCGCCATCCAAGAATCGGGAAAAATGGAGATTTCCATCTACGGTTGATCAGCGTTTCATTGGCCTGCCTTTCGGCGAAAGCTCTTCTCTCCCAAAGGTGAGATTCAATCCAAACTGCACCCGCAAATCACTTGCGTTGCTAAAATAGGGCACGGCACTTTCTTCCCCATCGCCGCCTTCGCGCCACGTTATGCGGGAGTATTGCGCAAAGCGGAAGTTCTCAACCATTGCATAAAACTGAACAGGACCCGCGTTTAAGACCAAACCCGCTCCTACAGATGGGGAGTAATCTTTGCGGTAAGAAGCGTGAACACTGGCTTCGAGCCATCGCTTTAAGCTTTGATTATAACCCAGCCCAATAGAAAAAGGTGCCGAACTTTGGCCCAATCCGTGAGTCAAAGTTGCCCAAGCTTTCCCCGATGTAGCTTGGTTCTTATAAATTTCATAGCTCGCAGCATAGCGAGCCAAAGCATTTATACCTGTGTTGAACGATTCCGATTTCCGCTCAAATCCGTAAGTGTTTTCGAGTACATCGACCAAGGAATCAATCCGATCTTGAAGGCCGTCGTTGAAATCGCTGCCTTCCAGAAAAATAATGTCTGTAAGATCGAGCCCTCCGTAGAGAAAGCTGGCATCATCTGTTCCATAAGTTGCCACATCGCTCTGCCACTTTATAAAACCGAGGTTGAGCACCGAAGCTTCAATCTTCCACTTCTCATTTGGTTTAAAGGCAGCACCAATATCGCCGCCTAAACCCCAATTTTTGAGGCCAAGGAGATAATTGCCCAAATCTTCTTGAACCGCCGTCGATTCATCGGTGGTAAGGCCATAAATGCCGGAAGTCTGCACCTGAAAGGCTCCTGCTGATTGCAGATCATAGGTATCGGGGTCGGTGCGGAGGGTCAGCGAACTTTCTTCTGTTCGGATGCGCTCCATGCCGTATAAAAGCTTCGCGGCGACTCCAAATTCCCATTTCTCGTCGAGGTGGAAACTATAGCCCAGCGCATACTCCCGGTAATGCAATCCATCTACCGCCAAACCGCTGAAATCGGCGGTATTGTTTTCAAATTCATTGTGCCCCACATTTCCATAAACTGCCAGCTGAAAAATATCTTTGGGTAGATCGATCGAAGCCGAAAATCGTTCTGCTGCGCTCAGGCGGAAATAGTGGCTACCCACTTTGATGCCTGCATGGAAAAGTTCGAATGAAGCCGACTGACCCGTGTGAGCTATTGCGTCGATACCTGCCAAAACTTCGCGGGCGTTGAGTGTAAGATTGCCCGAAGCATCGCTGTAGAGCAAATCGGAAGAGGGTCGAAGCCAATTATTACTATGGTTTATGGCGACACCGCTCAAAGCGGGTATTCCAAAATTATATCGAGCCGTAGGCTGAAACGCCGGATTGGCATAAACACCCTGAGGTAAATTTTCAAACATTCCGAGACCGGTGACGGTTTGCGCTTGTGCATTGGCAAAAATGGTAACAAGGAGAAAGGACAATAGAGCTCTCATCTTATTGAATATTCAAGATTACTTTGCCCGCTAAGTCCACGTCGAATCGGTCGTCGGCAAAAAACCGAACCAGTTGATCGCCATTGTTGGTAGTGGCTCCCTGCACCCGGATTATCATGTGGGTAACGCTCTCCAGCCTAGCCGCTCGTTCGGCGTTTAGCGTCAAAATAGTTCGTTGATCGGTGGTGCCAATGGCTCTGCCGTATTCCGGATGAAAAGGCGGGACACTGGTATTGATGGGTGCAGAAACAAATATGGGCATATCCGCAATGAACAGAGAGTCCACGGGTTGGAAATTCTGATCGACTAACACTATTTGAGCGCTTACATCTATTGGGAATCCATTGGCGATATTGAGCACAATGTCGACCTGCTCCAATTCGGCGGTTTCATTCGCAAATTCTACTAAGTCGCCGAGTTTTACATCTGCTGTGTCCTGAAGGAAAAAATCGCTGATAGACCCATAGAGCGGTATTTCCGCTTCGAAGGCCACGTCGAACCCTTTTAAATTCGTTGCAAATTGATTGGGATCATTATTTGGATTAATCGTGAGGCCAAAACCGGCTTGGACGTACGGTGGTTTAAAAGATAAGAACTCGGTGAGGCTTGGCTGCATATTCGCATTGTTCAATATCAGAATAGTCTCTACTGCAATACCAGGAGTTATCGCCGGAGCTACAATCGGAAAATTGGGTAAGCCTGTAGCGTTGTATATCAGCGTTTCCTGCGCATCGTTTCTCCCTTGCAGACTTTCGATTGCAACGCCCAAACCTATGCCGAAGCCGTTGGAGCAATAAAACCGGAAAGTAGGATCGGCGATGGTAATTTGGCCGTCGTAGCCATTGAAAAAGGCGAATTTCGCATCTAAGCCTTCCACATCCACGCTCCGGGGTGATAAATAACCGCCAACGCTTGCAATCGAAAAATCGCTTAGCCCGATTTCAAAATCGACTGGGCCACCCGTTACCCCGGTTTCGAATTGAAACGTTACTTCATATTGCACCCGCAATCCATTGATAACGTCAGGGTTGTTGAGAAACTTGAGTAGTATGTTTTCGAATGAAACGGCATTTGAAATAGCGACTGGAGTCGAACCATCGGCAAAGTCGAAAGTGAACGCTTCCGTATTATCTGCCGAAAATATTCGGACAAATCCGGATACGGGGAAGGAATTCGCCGATTGAACATTCAACGTAAATAGGCCGTCCTTGAATCGGATCGAATCGAGACGATCGCCGTAAGGCGATTCGAAAGACCATACCCGATCGTCGAAAACAGTAACTGAACCATTGCCAAGCAAGGTGGCATATTGCAAAGGGGTGAGGTCGATTTCATTACTGTGAGACTGCGACGGTAACCGCAGGAGTTCATCGATATTTAAGCTCACCACCGTATCGAGGTAAACCAGACTGAGAGCCGCATTTTCGGCTGTGGTAATAATCCCGTTGTCGTCGAATTGATCAATAACCCTATCGGCTCGGATGGAAGCATTGGCAATAGGAATTCCAAACTGCGGTTGAATTCCGGCATTGATATTTGTAACATCAATCTCTTCTTTGAGACAAGCCGAGAATAACAATAAAATCAGCATTAAAGCTGAAATGATTATAGATCGCATGAAAGCGGGTATTTAAGGGGGTACGTCAAACTTACGGCTCTAAATGCAAATAGTTGCCAATAAGCAACCTATTATCGAGATTCTTAACGAAAGGTTATCATGCGACCAGGGTTTAAAATGCCAGTGTGTATAATTTGAGTAATTTTAGCGGAAATTTAAAGCATTATCTCCTAATGGCAAAAGCATCATCTACCGAAAAATGGGTACTACTTACCGAGTTAAATGGTGAGCCCCTTCTTCATCACTTTAAAATTTCCGATCAGGGAAAGGTGGTAAAAATTAAAAAAGGAAAGGGCGAAGAAGCATTGTTCGAGCCTAAGTTTATTGGGGGTTATAATTACATTTCGTTTACCACCAAGAAGGGTAATCGTTTTACGATTTACGTGCACCGGCTTGTGGCTGAGTTCTTCGTGTATGCCGAAAACAAGGATGATTTATTCGTGATTCACGCCGATTATAATCGGGCAAACAACACCGCCGAGAATTTGAAATGGGTACCCAAAGAAGTGCTCTACAAACACCGGGCTGCAAAAGCCGGACGTATAGCTGGTAAGCCTAGCCGAAAAGTAAAACTTCAAGCCGTAAGCGAAAGAGTGCAGATTCAAGCCCTTCGTGAAACCGCCGCCAAATCGAAACTCTACACGGAAGTTTTAGGCATTCATTAATAGCCTAATTTTTCGCGCATCCTTCCGATCACTTCCATCGCAACTTTGCGCGCCTTCTCAGCGCCTCGATTCAATTCCTGCTCAATCATTTCAGGTTTTCCCATCAAATCATTGTAGCGCGCGCGCTCGTCGGCAAATTGGTCGAGAATAAGTTCAAAAAGGGCTTGTTTGGCATGGCCGTAACCGTAGTTTCCCCCGAGATAATTTCCCCGCATGGTTTCTATTTCTGGATCAGTTCCAAGGAGGTTGTACAATTTAAAAACGGTGCAGGTGTCGGGGTCTTTTGGCTCATCCATTGGCGTGCTGTCGGTAATTATCCCCATCACCGTTTTCCGAAGAGCCTTTTCGGGTTGAAAAATATCTATGAAGTTGCCATAACTCTTGCTCATTTTTTGCCCGTCGGTCCCAGGCACCAGCTTTGTATTTTCTTGCACCGAAACTTCGGGTAAAACGAGGATTTCCCCCAACTGTCGATTTATCGCTCCGGCTATGTCGCGCGCCATTTCGATATGCTGCACCTGGTCTTTGCCCACGGGTACTACATCGGCATCGTACATCAGGATGTCGGAAGCCATTAATACCGGATAGGTAAATAAGCCAGCGTTGACATCGCTCAAACGGTCGCTTTTATCTTTAAAACTATGTGCATTCGCAAGCATAGGAAAAGGGGTAAAGCAGGATAGATACCATGTAAATTCGGCCACTTCGCGTACATCGCTCTGCCGATAAAAAGTATGCTTTGCCGTATCTAATCCGCAGGCTAACCAAGCGGCGGCGACTCCGTGCACGTATTCCTTGCGCAGCGAAGCATCTTTGATGGTGGTAAGTGAGTGCAAATCGGCAATAAATAAAAAAGCATCATTCCCGACTTGATCTGCTTGTTCGATAGCCGGCTTTATAGCTCCCAGAATATTGCCAAGGTGAGGGATTCCCGTACTTTGAATGCCGGTTAAAATACGCGCCATACTTTCGGTTTTTTAAGGCGCTAATGTAAACATTCGAAGTTTGCACCGCGGTAATTTGGTTGCGGCAATGAAGAGGGAATTTAGTTGGTTATCGGGTTCGATGCCCTTACCTTTGGCTCATGAAAGTAGATGATGCGCTGGTTGCCAAATTGGCTAAACTCTCCAGATTGCAATTTGACGATTCCGAAAAGGAAGCCATCAAGAATGATATGGAACGCTTAATTGGATTTGTAGAACAATTGAGCGAGCTCGATACCGAAGGCGTTGAGCCACTTATCCACATGAGCAAGGAAGTGAACGTATTTCGGGCTGACGCCATCACCGAAGACCTCAGCCAGGCTCAAGCGCTTAAAAATGCGCCCAATCACGATTCTTTCTATTTCAAAGTGCCCAAAGTAGTAGAGAATCCTGACCGGGGGGCATAAAAAAAGCCCCCGAAGGAGCTTCTTACACGATCGTATTTCTATTTATACCTTGATGAAAAATCCGGCTGAGAAGCTGTATAAATCTGGGGTATTATCATTATCGAAAAGGGGGAGTAATCCAACCTGTGCAAATACCGTAAGGCGGCGGTAACCCACGCGGGCCATGGCATCCACTTGCCATCGGTTAAAACCCAGGTCGCCCTTCAGCGCAGCCTTGTAGCTGTTGCCTTCGGTATTGTATTTTTGCTTGTACATGCTGCCTATCAGCACTTTGCCCACTACGCCTGCACTGATATGAAAAGCGCGATCGGGGTCGAGTGATGTATTAAAGTCGAGCATTACGGGTATACCTAAATAACTTGCGCGCAATTTATTTTTTGTAATGTTTTTATCGGTATTGGGCGCTACGAACAGGCTGTCGCCAGCGAAAGCGAATTCATTCTCACCATCGTATTTCCAATTGTAAATCTGGAAGGTCATACCAGTGGTTATCCCAACGTAATCATTGACGATCCGCCCTTTAATTTGTGCGAAATTAAGGGAGATATACCGCGACTTTCCATAGCTCGGGGCAAAGCCTTCCACATCGCTATCTAAATTAAAATCGCGCCTGTCGTTTAGTATTCCATTTACTCCAAGGTCAATTCCATTCCACCAGGTAAGGCGGTATTTGTCTGAGTTATTGCTATCGCAATACATACAATCTGCGTCTTCATCATTTTCATCGTCTATCCTTACACTGCCGCCTTTCTCCTTATTCACAATGGTAATGGTCGAATTTCCGAGTACGATTTTGGTGGTGTCTGTTACGCCGTTCTTTTTAGTGTAAATCGTAACCGAGGTGCTATCCCCACCAGCGACGGTATCAGTGGCGATAAGTATTTCTCTTTCCACCACTACGAGTGAATCGGTTGGCTGCGCTTCCAACGCGATTGTCCCAAGGATGCAGCTCAAGATTGTGAAAATTATTTTTCTAGTCATTTTGGTTTTTTTAGTTTGTTTGATAGTGTGACGGCCACCCTATTCGAATTGTTACAGATTGCTCGAACGGGAGTGCGAAATAGCTAAATCGCCGAGCCGAATAGCCCAACCTTCGCGCTCGCCTGAGGGATTATCTTTGATCTTGACTTCGGCGTTAATGAGCTTGCCCGTATTATCGGCTACACGCTTGGCTAAGAATTTCATGGGTTGGTCGCGTTCTTCTTCCGGAATGTTTAATTCAGATCCAAACTTGGCTTTTGCCAATTCGGCTAAGGTCAGGTAATCGGCGTTCTCACCAGCTACAGCCCGATTTTCTGGAGTGCGTTGCGTCGCGGTATGAGGGCTTTCGGCCAGGCCATTCTCATCCGCTGCGATCCGATCTATTGGTTTCGCATCTATTGGTGCTACATCTATCGCGGCGGAGTCAATCGCTTGAGATGCCGGCCTTTCTTCTGCCGCATATTCCATGGGCTCCCTATTTCGCTGCTGGGGCATTTCGCGCTTGCCTTGAACCTTCAGTCGCTCATCCGTCTTTAAGGGGCTCGTTTTTTCTGTGAGAATTTCGACTTCCGAATTTTCGGTAGAATCCAGATCACCTTCATTTTCCGCATCTTCGATGGTACTATTTTCAACGGCCGGAAGCAGCGATTCCTGCTTCGCGGAATTTTCAGCTACAGAATTTGCAGGCTGATCTCCAACTTGAAAAACCCATATTGCTCCGATCAAGATTGCCGCTGCGGCAGCCGTTCTTATAACCCAAAGCGGTATAACGCGGGCTTCTCTTCTACGCAAGTCAGCTTTTTCGCTCATTCGAAGGAAGGGCGAAGGCTTCAACGCCATTGGCCGAAAGGCGCGTACTATATCGGAATGAGTTTTCTCGAAACCTTTTAATCGCGTCTCTTGCTGGAACGAAAGCAAATCTGCTTCACGAGCATCAGCAAACTCGGCATAATTAGATGTGTTGATTTCACAATCGAAATTGAAGTGGTATAAGTCAGCCGTTTCGGTAAATTCAGCCGTTGGCGATAATTTAAGATTCTGCCAGCCTGCAGCTTCTTGCGCAGTAGTCTCTTGCAATTGGAGTGCGCCTAAGTCGTTGAGATCTTCAACACTTGCCAACCCATCGCTTACGCGGAAATAGAGCTTTTCGCGTTCTTCGAGCGTCCAATCATGTGGCGAAACTGGGTGTTTCAAATAAGACCAGTCCAGATTTTCGTCCGAGCCTTTTTTCAAAGGGGCATGGATGCCTTGTGTGAAGGTCGACTTGAGCTCGGGATTGCGATCAACGAATTGCTCCACCAATGTTCTTTTGGCTTTCGAGAGCCTTCCCTCCCAGTAATCTAAGAAGTAGGCTTCGTAATTATGTCGATTAATCTGTTCCATTATAGTACCGCCTCCATCGATCCGATATAGGTGCGAAGCGCTTGACGAGCCCTAAAAATGTACACCTTAACCTGTGGTTCATTCAATTTGCAAATTTCTCCGATCTCCTCGTAGCTGTAGCCTTCGTAGTCGCGCAGAAGTACTACTGACTTCTGAATTTCCGGAAGGGTCTCTAAGGCTGCGTGAAGCACTTCATTCAAATCGGAATATTGATTGGAATGCCCACGTCTTTCGGCTTCCAACTCATTGTAATTTCCTTGTTTCTTGCTCCGTCTAATCAAATCTATCATGGTATGGTAGCCGGTGGAGAAAAGGTAACTTTTAGCTTTTTCGCCATTGACCTCCTCGCGCTTGAGCCACATTTTGGCGAAAGCTTCTTGCACCAAATCTTTGGCTTGTTCTGTATCGCGCACATGTTTGAGCATGAAGCGATACAAGCCATCGGCATGGCTATCCACACAGTTATTGTATTCTTTGATGGTCATAGGCTGGTAAGCAGTCGAAGGTAGGACGACCTGCTAAGCTATAAGTTACAACGGGAGAAAAAAAACGATGAATCGGCTCAATCGAGCTGCAGCACGGCTAAGAAAGCAGTTTGCGGCACTTCCACATTGCCAACTTGGCGCATGCGTTTCTTTCCTTTCTTCTGCTTTTCGAGGAGTTTACGCTTTCGCGAAATATCGCCACCGTAGCACTTGGCAGTAACGTCTTTGCGCAGCGCACGCACCGTTTCGCGGGCAATAATCTTTGTTCCAATTGCAGCCTGAATAGCGATTTCAAATTGCTGCCGCGGAATGAGCTCCCGCAATTTTGCGCAAATTCGCTTACCCAGGTCGAAGGCATTGTCGCGGTGAATAAGCGCCGAAAGGGCATCGACCTGATCGCCATTGAGCAGAATATCGAGTTTCACGAGTTTGCTCTCTCTGTACCCTATTGGGTGATAATCGAACGATGCGTACCCACGCGATATGGTTTTGAGCTTATCGTAAAAGTCGAAAACAATTTCTCCGAGCGGCATTTCAAAGGAAAGCTCCACGCGGTCGGCGGTTAAATAAATCTGATTGGTCAATACACCACGCTTATTGATGCAGAGGTTCATTATTTGGCCTACGTACTCCGATTTGGAGATAATCTGCGCCTTAATGTACGGCTCTTCCACCATCGATAGCGCAGATTGATCGGGCAATTCGCTGGGGTTATTAACCTGAAACGTATCGCCCTTGGTGCTCGTGGCGCGGTAGCCCACGTTTGGTACGGTGGTAATCACCATCATATCGAATTCGCGCTCCAATCGCTCTTGAACAATCTCCATGTGGAGCATTCCAAGAAAACCGCAGCGGAAACCAAAGCCTAAGGCTGCAGATGATTCCGTCTCGTAAACCAAGGAAGCATCGTTCAACTGCAATTTCTCTAAAGAAGCGCGGAGATCTTCATATTCGTCTGTTTCTACCGGATAAATACCTGCGAAAACCATTGGCTTAACGTCTTCAAAACCTTTGACTACTTCGGTGCAAGGATTTTCTACAAGCGTGATAGTATCGCCGACCTTTACTTCTTTGGCCTGCTTAATACCCGAGATAATATAGCCCACATCGCCTGCTCTGAGTTCGAGCCGAGGCGATAAATCCATTTTTAGGACTCCAATTTCGTCGGCTTCGTATTTGCGGCCCGTATTCACAAATTTTACCGCGTCGCCTTTGCGAATTACGCCGTTTCGAATACGGAAGTATGCAATAATACCTCGGAAGGAATTGAATACCGAGTCAAAGATCATCGCTTGGAGCGGTGCTTCGGGATCTCCTTTTGGAGCAGGTATTCGAGCCACAACAGCTCGCAGAATTTCTTCCACCCCCATGCCGGTTTTTCCGCTGGCCCGAATTACGTCTTCTGGCCGGCAGCCTATCAAGTCCACTATCTGATCGGTGACTTCATCGGGCATGGCGCTCTCCAAATCCATCTTATTGAGAATCGGAATAATCTCCAAGTCATGCTCCAAGGCCAGATAAAGATTGGAAATGGTCTGCGCCTGAATACCTTGCGCGGCATCGACAATAAGCAGGGCACCTTCGCAGGCGGCAATCGATCGCGACACCTCGTAAGAAAAATCGACGTGGCCCGGAGTATCGATGAGATTGAATATGTATTGCTGCCCATCCTGCATGTATTCCATCTGGATGGCGTGACTTTTAATGGTTATTCCACGCTCGCGTTCCAAATCCATATCATCGAGGGTTTGGGCCTGCATATCTCTCTCTGCTACCGTTCCGGTGTGTTGCAAAAGCCGATCGGCCAGGGTGCTTTTACCATGATCAATGTGGGCAATGATGCAAAAATTGCGGATGTGTTTCATGGCGCGAAATTACGCCAAATTAAGAATGAGACTAAGAGAGAGCGATAATTTTGGAAACTATCATTCACAATCCAATTTTACATTAACTCTTTAGGGCGATTTACTTTTTTATATTTGTCGACTGCTGCAACCTTCTGTAGCTCTATGCGTCATCCTTAAAATTGACCAAATGAAATCAATCCTGTTAATGCTTTGCCTTTTAGGGGCAGCATCGGCCTTTGGGCAAACTCGAGTCGATCAGAGACTCAACGCCAAATTCGACCCCCAACAGCTCGCTGACTTACAAGCAAAAAGTCCGGAAGTTGTTGCATACTGGTCCTATTATTTAGATCACAGCTACACCATTTCTGATGCGCCTGTGGGCAAGGATATTTCGATGTACGCTGAGATCGAATTTACTTCAATCGAGAACTTTAACATTTTAAATACTGATCTCAACATGTTGCGATCTTCAGAACAGTATTACCGCATCGCAGGAAGCGATCAGATTTTTGTGCTTCTATCCAATGACGCATTCGTCAAAAAATTTAACTCGACTCGCCAACTTTGATTATGAAAAGATCTTTTAAAATTCTCTCATCCCTTAGCGTTGGTTTTTTTGCGTTTTTGATGTGCCTTAGCACAGCACAGGCACAAACAATTGTTTCTATTGCCGATGGCGGGCAGGTCAACGATGTATCGTGCGCCTCTTCTGTAGTTATAACCGATAGCAACGCAAATGGTGGGAACTACGGTCCGAATGAGAGTTTTACAATCACTATTTGTATCGAAGATGCTTCTACAAACTTTGCGGAAATCATTATTTCGCCCGCACTTTACGGTGATATTTGGGACGTCGATGCCAATTCGAGCTTGTTTATTTACGATGGCATAGGCACCGGAGGGCCGCTTTTAGGCGTCTTCAATAGCGTGTCTGATCCAGCTGGAATTACTGTTAGTGGCAATAATGCGTGCATGACCATGCAATTTATCTCCGGGTCGAATAGTTCGGGTGCAGGTTTCACTTCTACTTTTTCTTGCATCCAGCCTTTACAGCCCTTTCTATTTGACATTGTTGGAACCCCGGAATTGGCTTTCTATGGCCAGGTAAATGACGATGCTATTCAAATCTGCTTCGGTGATACGGTGACCTTAGACCTGGTAACAAATTATCCCTTATCAGATGCCGGTGGAAACGGTTACGCTCAAGCTGACGCCACCAGTTTCTTTAGATATATTATGGGCGATGGAACCATTTACCAGGGAACCGGCCTTACCAGCATTGAGCACGTTTATTTAGAGCCCTTCGGCTATCAGGTTACTGTTACCATAAGAGATATTAATGGCAGGGTTGAATCAGATCAATTCTTTATTCTTATTGCTCCCCGTCCCGACTTCTCCAACTTGCCCGTTAACGATACGCTCTGTATCGGGGAACAAACAATAATCTCAGGAGGCGTTCAGAACAATGAGTTTATTGGGGTGGATGCCACTTCAAGTGCAATCCTTGGCGGGGGCATTCTTGGAGAGCAGCTCTACCTGCCCGATGGCAATGATGAAAATTATCAGACCAGCATTATCATAGACGAGTTTCCCGATGGGCAAACAATTCAAAACGCAAGCGATATTATCAATTTCTGTGTGAACATGGAGCATTCTTTTCTTGGAGATTTGGAAATGATGCTTTCCTGTCCGGACGGGACGAGCATAAATGTATTCAATTCATTCACAGGCGATGGCTTATTCCCAGGAGGATTCGGAGGCGGAGGTACTTTTTTAGGCGATGCTAATGATTTTGGAATAAATGGAGTTCCAGGAATTGGTTTTGACTATTGTTTTTCCATGAATGCTGCTTTCGGCACACTTGGTCAGGAATTTCAAGCAGGAAATACCATACCCGTAAATACCTTCCAAGCGGGAAACGCCATGTCGCCCGGCACCTATCTACCCGAAGAAGGGTTTGTCAATTTTATAGGTTGCCCCCTAAATGGAAACTGGACTTTGACCATTCGTGATAATTTAGGGATCGATGATGGCTTTATTTTCAACTGGTCAATCTATTTCGACCCAAATATCAATCCAAACACCGTATTCTACAGCCCCGAAATTGTAGAAGTAATGTGGGCTGACAATCCAGATATTGTCGAAGACAATGGTAATTCGATTCTTGTAGAACCTTCTCAACCGGGCGATAATGCCTTCACTTTTATTGCAATCGATGAGTTTGGATGCATCCACGATACTACAGTTTTTGTTTATATCAGGCCTTTAACCACTGCTCAAAATGCCATAGCTTGTGATCTTACCCACACCTTGGTGCCGGCTAACGCACCTGGCGGAGGAACTTGGGAAATTATTACGGCGCCAACAGCCACGGCTACGGCAATTTTCGACTTCCCTAACCCCTTCGTTGCAGATGTTACCGCTACGGAGTACGGCATCTACGATTTTCTCTTCACCGATGCCAATTGCAGTTACACTGCCGCATCCGAAGTCGACTTCAGGCCCGATCCGCAGATTGCTCCATTCCCAGCCGACACCACCCTTTGTTTGGGGGCGTCGATCGTAATTAACGCAGGCCCACAACAAGCAAATTCCGATAACTTTTTCATTAATTGGTCTTTGAATGGGTCGACCATTAACACCACCGATTACGCCATTACGGCTAATCAAACAGGAACCTATACCCTAACGCTCTCAGGTGTCTGCGGCACAGAAACGCAATCGTCTGATGTAATCTCAATCGCTATTGCATTCATGGGCGATACCATCTGCGGCCGCCAGTCTTTTGGACAAGTAACGGTTGAGCCGGAAGGCAATGGACTTTGGAGTGCAGACGTGGAAGGGATTTCGTTCTCGAATGTAAACTTGACTTCAACTTCAATTTCGGCTCAGAATTATGGAAACGTTGCCATTACTTATACTGACAGTCGCTGTGTGAATGATGGACTGACTCGTAATTTCCGATTCGTTGAGCAGCCTGTAGCATTAATTACTCCACCAAACCCGGAGTTTTGCGTAGAATCGGATATCTTGACGCTTACTGTGCAAACTACTGGTAGCGATCGTGGAAACTATATTTGGGCGGTAAATGGCACCACCGAAACTACAAATAATGACACCATCCAATTTGCTCCGCTCACTTTTGAGCCTTTGGAAAACTACGCCATTACGGTGCTCGTTCAAGACGAATTTTTAGTTTGTCCCCTTTCCACAGGGGAAATTTTGTTCGAAGGCCTGTGGTGCACTTATAATATTCCAAACGTAATTACGCCAAACGGCGATGGAGCCAACGATAGGTTTCACGTAGAATTTTTGGAGTTCTTCCCGGGCTCTTCCCTTCGCCTCTATGATAGATGGGGTAAAATGGTGTTCGAAGATGCCAACTACGACCAATACCAAGTGAGTGCTGCAAATGGTGGCCCCGTGCAAGGTGGCTGGGATGGTGGCGACGTAGAGTCAGGCACCTATTTCTACGAATTATTGATTCCTCATATACGCAAAGTAGAATCCGGGTACCTGCAAATCTTAGATAGCCGTAACTCCCAGTAAGCAGATTTAAATTCCTTCTTTTCAGGCCTGTGTCAATAGCACGGGCCTGTTCTATATCTTTGCACTCAAAATTTAGTTCGTGAAGGTTACAGCGCATTTGGAGAGAAGGAAAAACACGTTATTCTCATTTGAAATATTGCCCCCGCTAAAGGGCAGCGGCATAGAAGCCATCTTTGAGGGCATTGATCCCCTTATGGAGTTCAATCCGCCTTTTATTAACGTTACTTATCACCGGGAGGAGTACATGTACAAGAAGCTCCCAAACAATCTACTTGAAAAAGTTAGTATTCGGAAGCGGCCGGGAACTGTCGGAATTTGCGCGGCCATCATCAACCGATACGAGATTGACGCTGTGCCACATTTAATTTGTGGCGGCTTCTCGCTCGAAGAAACAGAAAGTGCCTTAATCGATCTCCAATTCCTTGGTATTGATAATGTCCTTGCCCTTCGAGGCGATCCTATAAAAACGGAGAGTGCTTTCATTCCCGAACGGAATGGGCATACCTATGCACTCGATCTAATCGAACAAATTACCAGGCTCAATAAGGGTATCTACCTACACGAAGAGAGCAAGAACAACCAACACATGAGTTTCTGCATTGGTGCAGCGGGTTACCCAGAAAAGCACTACGAATCCATGAATATCAAAACCGACTTGAAATACCTGAAAATGAAGGTCGATGCGGGTGCGGAATATATTACCACACAGCTATTTTTCGACAATAAGAAGTTCTTTGATTTTGAAGCCCGGTGCAGGGAAGCTGGGATTACAGTGCCGATTATCCCCGGTTTAAAACCCATTACTAAACTGGCTCATACCGCGTTTCTTCCTAAGACCTTCCACGTCGATTTTCCAGATGCCTTATCCGATGCGCTTTCTTCTTGTAAGACTGACGCAGATGTGAACAAGGTGGGAACTTCCTGGGCTATTGCCCAAAGCCAGGAGCTTAAAGATGCGGGAGTACCCTGCATTCACTATTACACCATGGGCAAGAGTGAAGCAGTTCGCAATATTGCCAAAGAAGTATTCTGCTAAACAGATAGGCGTCCTTCCAGCATACGGGCAACGTATTTGCCTACGACATCAAACTCCAGATTCACTTCTTGTCCTTCCTGAAGTTGTAAAAATCCCGTGTTTTCGAAGGTGTAAGGAATAATAGCCACAGTGAAGGTGTTTTCGGGCGTATCGACTACTGTAAGGCTCACGCCGTTGATGGTTATCGATCCTTTCGGCACCAAGAGATTCTGAAAAGAATCGGGGTATTGAAATCGAAATCGCCAGCTTCCGTTCGATTCTTCGCGCGCCAAACAAATGCCAGTACTATCAACATGTCCCTGCACGATATGCCCATCAAATCGACCATTGGCAGGCATGCAGCGCTCCAAATTTACGGTACGACCTGGAGCCCAGGATTTGAGATTGGTTTTTTCGAGTGTTTCTTCGATTGCCGTAACCCGGTGCAAATTGTCGCCCAGTTGCACAACAGTCAAACATGTGCCATCGTGCGCTACACTTTGATCGATGTGGAGCTCGCTGCTGATGGACGATCGAATGTCGAAGTGAATGTTTCCTTTTTCTTTGACCACGCCTATCACTTCGCCAATGGTCTCGATTATACCTGTGAACATCTCTTAATCTACTGGATTTGAATTGCCTCCAAACACGGTAACGTACCCAGCCAGATCGATTGGAACCAATCCGGAAAGTCGAATACTAAATACCCTGCAAGTGTAAAAATATACCCCATCGGAGACGATTTTATCGGTCTCAGAATCCGTACCCGACCATTGTAAATCGGGATCGGTAGATTGATATACGATAACTCCCCACCGGTTAAACACCGTAAATTCTACTGATTCTATGGAGCGGTAAGGAAAAGGCCGGAAGATGTCGTTGCGCCCATCACCGTTTGGGGTGAAAACATTGGGCAATTCATATTCCGGGCAATTATCGAAGCAGAGCACATTGCTGAAATCACTTTCATTTCGACGCGTAGTTCCATCTGGCCAAAGCGATAGACTGTCGAGTGCTGTTACGGCGTAGCAGCCCGCAATAGAGTTGTCGAAAATAAGCTGGATCGCCGTATTGAAATCGCCCTGAACGGTTTGGAGCAACGTTAGGCTATCGGCATTCGTTGGAGCGAAGTACACATTATAAAGCATTGTATCGTCTGTCTCATCACAAGATTCATTCGGATTGCTCCATTCCAAATCTATCTCCAAGGCCACGCAATCCTCTTCGCCCGTCAACACCGGAGCGCAGGGAGGGGTTCGATCATACGGAATAGTGCAAGACCGCTGCGAAAAATTGATCAAGGTGTCGTTTTCGAGCACGGCGAAATAAGAGCCATGACTCACCACGTAGTAGCAGTATATCCTATTGTTTACCAAACCTAGGTCGGTGTATGGAATGGCATCGGTGGTGGCGAGAAGCTCAAAAGATCCGGCTCCGTTGTCTTGCCGGTAAATATCGTACTGGAAATTGATCCACGGCAATTGTTCCGTAAAACTGATGGTCACCTGATTATCATTAGGTTCTAGCTCGAGAAATAGGGAACTCGCTCGATTCGACTTAGCGGCAAATTCCCCATTGCTGAAAAGCTCAACCCGGTAAGTATGCGCCGACTCTTCCGTATTCAAGGTGGAAGAAATAAACTGGGTAGGTAAATTACTAAGCTCAGTTTCAATGGATGAAACAAGTACTTCCTCATCGGGAACAGCCAAGCCATCGCCACGATACAACTTATACTGATAGGGACCTGGAAAAACATCCATATCCAGCTCAATGGGGCTTCTCCACTCTACGGTATCTATTCCAACTGTTGCCGTAAGGCCAATGCTGTTTTTCTTAATGATCGGGATTTCGAAGAGGATTTCGGCGCAAGTTTCGTTGCTCGCATAACTTTGCGCCCTATCAGGAAAACAGGCCACCACCATGTAGCAATTCTGACGACCAAAAATCACTTCGTCCTGATCTAAATAATTTGTATTTCCTTCACCTTCGAGCGTAGTAATCAAGGAATAACCGGTGTACGCAGGCACTCCCGTTTCGCATTGGCTAGGCAAAAACCCGTAAAAGTTAATCCGCCGGTAAATTTTGTATCCAACAGCTCCCGCACATGGTGAAGGAAACCAGGAGAGCTGAATTGAGCTACCTACCGCATCGGCTTGGAGGTCCTGAGGTGCCGGCGCCACTACCGTAATCCTAAAAGTGTTTACGTCTACAAGCGATGTGCCTGGGCCATTGTCGGTAGCTTGAATATTGGTTTGATAGGGCGCAAGCCTAATATGGCTGCAATCGGTGGCCCAATTAAAGGTTGCCACAGCCGTAGGGACAAAGTCGCTCTGTGCAATTGTGGCTGGAGACGAGCCTACTGAAAAAGGGCCACCAAAACCAGTGATGGCCACATTCGACGAATTATTGTCCGTAGCCGTAATAGGTAGCGTCAGCACGTCGCCAGCTTCTACGCAGGTGTCGATAAGAGCAGAAAGCACAGGGGGTACATTGCCGGGGCAATTCACGACTGTAATCTGCATATCGCGCAGCACTGTGGAGATCAATATTCCGCTACGCCATTCTTCTACAGTGAAAGCGAGATTATACTCCCCAAGCCTTTGGGGTGAATCCCAGGTTATCGTACCTGTAAATGGATCAATTGAAAGATTAGTGTTGGGATTTGGACTTGGGCCCAGGGCTGCCAGTTCATTTGGGTATTGATAGAATCCGAGCTCAAATGATACGCAACC
>JBBQFC010000062.1:0-19111 GCA_038321615.1 Flavobacteriales bacterium
ATTTAACTAATTAACTTTCCGTTAAATCGGTCAGGTTCAGTTGCGCTGGCTTAACGAGATATCATTCTAAAGTTGAATGCTTGGATAAATAAGGGTATTTTTGCCAATATTTTCGCAGCTATGACGAAAACAAAAAGCTAGAAATCGATCTAAAAATTATGAAAACACGCTTACTTTTTTCCTTTTTGGTGGCTTATATGGGTTTGTTCCATGCAGCTATTGGCCAAAACCCTGGTGACACAATCACCGTCCAAGCCTTCAACTACAACAGCAATACGCGCGATTCTACCATTGTGTTCAGCGCACTGCCCAATGTACCTTTCGAAAAAGTATTGATGCAATACAGCATGCGCTGCAAAGATGGAGTTGTAAATACCGCCGGTGGCAACACTATCGGTTGCGGCGAGTGGGATTATAGCTGCAACACCTACGTGCACGATCTAAATAGGGCAGATTCTATATTCGCCACTACACCGTCGCACAGTATTGCCGGATTCGCTGGAACAACCTTTAATTATTCGGTCGATCCTACCTTCAACATTTTCCAACAAAACCAACAGAGCACGGTGGTAAACTCGGTAATATCTGAAACCACCACAGCTTTGGGTAATGGAAATTCAAGCTTACAAAACGTGCTGCCCACAGCCGAACGAAATGCAAAATCTCAATACCTTTTTACCGCAGCTCAGCTGTCGGGTGCTGGATTTACCGCAGGTGAAATCGATGCCATCGAATTCAACGTATTAAGCGGATCTGCTTCAGTTCAAAACCTGCGATGCAAGCTTAAAACAACCACCAAGACCAATCTACTCGAATCAGACCCCGACCTAGTGGGTTGGAGCACGGTGTATTTTCAAAACACCGGCTTGCAAGCAGGTATAAACCGTCTCCAATTTTCACAGCCTTTTGTGTGGAATGGAACTTCGAACATCATTCTCGAACTCTCCTATTCCAACCTTTCGAATGGAACCAATTTGAACATCCAAGGCGGAAACTTACTCGGGAGTGTAGAGTTGGCTGCCAACAAAGACTTTGTACACGTATTCAATAGTTCAAATTATGTAGAAGCAAATAGCTACCGAGGGATAGGTGGAAGCGATGCCCGTTCGGTTGAAGCTTGGATCAAAACGACCGTTCCCAATAAAGAAATCGTATCATGGGGGCAAGATGTTCCCGGGGAGAAATGGGTATTTCGTATAAACGAAACCGGCGAATTGAGAGTAGAAGTGGCAGGCGGTAACACTTGGGGTACGACCATTCTTACCGACGGACTTTGGCACCATGTAGCCTGCGTGTTTAGTGGGACTATGGTGAGCGATATACAACTCTATGTAGATGGACAGCTTGAGACAATTGCTCCGGGCGGAGTAAATCTCGACATCAACACCAATACCTTAGATGGGCTTCGTGTACGCGTGAGCCGCGGGGTAAACGACCGATACTTCGAAGGAGATATCGACGATGTTCGCGTTTGGAATACTGCGCTTTCCGCAACAACCATAGGCCAATGGCGATATCGCAGTATCAATGGTACCCATCCCAATTCGAGCAACCTGGCATTGCATTACACCTTTGGTGAAGGAAATGGAACGGTGGTAAACGACCAAAGCGGCAACAACCGACATGCCCAATCGATAAATGGTGGCCTATGGAAAGAAATACGCGGCGAAGATCTTTTCAAAGGATTCGAATCATCTGTACAGCGACCAAACATTACGCTTGTGCGCGGCGATTACAACCAAACTACCACCAATGTGGTGACGAACGATACCATTTTCAACTTGGCTAATTTCGTTACGACCTTCGCCATTTCGCCGAATCCTGGAACACAGTTTAGCGACAATATAGTGGTAACAGCCTACAATGCATTCTGGCAGGCCACTCAAAATAATACCTTCAATACCAGCGGAGTTTTGATTAATACCCAACCGGTGGCCATTGACGGAACCATCAATATTACCACGCTCAACTACTTGCAGCGCCGCCCTATGCGAATTGAATTACTCAGTTTTGTGACTCCTTTCGGCATCGGACTCGACTTGGGGCCAAATGGTAAAACGTGGACGTTCGACGTGAGCGATTTCCGCCCAATATTCAATGGAAGCAGACGCCTTACTATGGAGCGCGGTGGACAGCTTCAGGAAGATATTGACATTAAGTTTCAATTTATTGTCGGTACACCTCCCCGCAATGTGCTAAGCGTAAGCCAGATTTGGCGAGTCGAAAATGTAGGCTATCAGTCTATACAGAACAATGCCTCCCTTGAACCGAGAGATGTGCCAACTTCTGCAGACGCTACGTTTTTCAAGCTGCGTAGCGCCATAACCGGCCACGGCCAAGAAGGTGAGTTTATCCCGCAAACCCATTGGTTGAATGTAGATGGAGGCGATATTGAGTTTCAATGGGAAGTGTGGAAAGAATGTGCCGAGAACCCAATCTATCCCCAAGGCGGAACGTGGATCTACGATAGGGCAGGTTGGTGCCCGGGTATGCCCACCGATCTGGTTGAGAATGACATCAGCACTTACGTTACACCGGGCCAACCGGTAAATCTCGACTACGGCATTATTACCGCTCAAGGTGCGTCAAACTATGTTGTGAGTCACCAATTAATAAGCTACGGCTCGCTCAATCACAATTTGGATGCGGCTTTACTGGAAGTTCGAAAACCATCGAACCGAGTAGAGTTCACTCGCATCGGAACGATTTGCGATAACCCGGAAATCGTTATAGAAAATCGCGGTGCACAAACGCTCACTTCAGCTCAGATCACCTATTGGATCAACGATCCTACCGCTGTTCAGACATTCGAATGGACTGGATCTTTGGGTTTCTTGGAAAAGGCCATTGTTGAGCTCCCCGGTAGCATTGCACTCTGGGGTACCAGCAATCCATTTGGAAGCAACAATTTCCAGGTGGAACTAACTGCTGTGAATGGTGGAGCCGACGATTATGCTTTCAATAATTCGTACCGTTCATCATTCGAGATTCCAGGCGTAGTGCCCGAGAATATGATTATTATTTTCCAAACCAATGCTTTCGCAGCAGAAAATAGCTACGAAGTAGTGGACGTAAACGGCAATGTAGTCTTTGCCAGAAATAATATGGAAAACAACACACTTTACGAAGACACGCTTCTATTGGCAGAAGGCTGCTACACCTACAATGTGTACGATAGCGACGACGACGGATTGAGCTTCTTTGATAATTCCGATGGTAATGGTTTCACTCGATTTAAAGAAGTTGGCGGACCTACCTTTTTGTTCTTTGAAAATGATTTTGGAGATAATATTCGCTACAGTTTCACGGTAAATCAGCCTTTGAGCGCTGGGCAGCGAAATGCTGCGACGGGTGTTTCGATCTATCCGAATCCGAGTAGAGACAACGTAACCATCGAAGCCAATGGCTTTGGTGCCCAATTGAACATCACTGTTTTCGATGCCAGTGGTAGAGTGGTTCTCAATGAAAAATTCGGAAACGGTTCCAATCATTTTGTGCAGCAAATTGATTTAAGTAATCTGACCAAGGGTGTTTATATGTTGCAGGTTAGCGATGGAGCGCAACAAACGACATCAAAAATTTTGAAACTCTAATATCGAATCAAAATCTTTTAAGAACGGCTCCCGGCAATACCGAGAGCCGTTTTTTTTTGCAACATAATTACAGATCGAATTGCTTGGTCACACAGATCAATTTATTAAGTAAAGCCAGAGATGGCAGCGATAGCGGTCAGATCGCAAGATTTAGTCTGCCGTTAGGCATATTTCGAGCGCAACCCATCAAAAATTTTGACGACCGCCGGGCAGACTTCTGTATTTTTCAACGAAAGATCGAGAAGCTGGTAAAACCTTCTTCTATTGGTATGCGGATACTCGCGGCAAGCGGCGGGCCTACTCTCATAAACCGAGCAATAATTATCGGCACCGAGAAATGGGCATGGTGCTGAGCGAAAGACGTATTGACCATCGGTATCGAGCTCCATATGCTGCGCTATGAGCGAAGCGGGCTTCACACGCAGGTGCTTTGCAAGTCGATCGACATCGCGATCATTCATACCCGGACTTGTAGTCTTGCAGCAATTGGCACAAGTGAGACAATCAATCTGCTCAAAAGCTTCGTAATGCAGATCGGTGGCTACTTGATCAAGGTTTTTAGGCTTCGATTTCTTTAGCCTCTTTACAAGACTCGAATTTAATTGGCGATGAGCCAGCCCTTCTCGCAGGGTTTCCGCAACTTCCATAGATCTATCCTTAAATTAGTATATGCAGGTTCAATTCTTTATTACAACAATTTTCTCACGGTAAAACACTTCTCCTTTCTGAACTTCTAAATGATAAAGCCCGGATGGAAAATTTGCTGGTAATCCTATTTGAATTGATTGCTGAAATGGAATAAAAGTATCGTAAACCAATCGACCGCTCGAATCATACAGGCGAATTATTGCGGCAGGCGACAGGGGATTATTGGATACAATTCGAAAAGACCCAGTGTTCGGATTGGGGAAAATCTCCAGCTTTTCGTCGAATAGACTACCAAATACCCAAAGAACTTGGCTTTCGAAGAAAGTGAGTGCGGGCTGAATGGCACTAGCCAACAAAACGGGATCAACCAGTGCTATATCAAACAGATAAGTTAAGGCCGAAGTAGAAGTGTGCTGATAATATAGCCCACATACTTGCCCTTCCAGCGGATAATCATTCCCGCCCATTTCATATACTGGTTCAGCGTTGTCGAGTAAAGCTACGCCATCTACCCACCACAGCGTTTCAAAAATAAAATCGATCGTAGTATTGCCCACTATCGGACTTTGGAGCGATGGATGGAGAAATGAAACACCGAGCTCTCCATCGTTCCCGTAGGACTGCACTTCATAACTACTTATACCCAAAAAATCAGACACGAAATCGTCTTCACCAAATTGTGCAGGTGGCGTGCCATAGCGATCGAATAAAAAGTCGAGACCCACGAGCCAAAGCGCCCCTCCACCTTCCAAGTAGCCAACGAGGTCTTCATTGTCGGTTTCATTGCCCGACCATAGCTGAAGGTCAGTGCCATCGCTTCCGGTGTACCACACTACCAAATCGAAAAGCTCCATATCCTGAACGACAGGACTTCCCATGACTACTGCATCGTGAAATTCATAAGCATATCCCAAACTTCCGATAGCATTTGCAAATGTTTCGGCATTGCCGAAGGTATCATCGCTATCATCCACAAAAAGGATGCTCATATTGCCCTGAGCGAAAGAGAAGAAAGGCAATGCCGAGCAGAGTGTAAGCAAGTATCGTTTGAGCATCGTTGGAATTTTTTTTCGAAATAACGGTTTTTCGGTGATTATAAGAATGCATATGATCGGGGGATTGTAATTTAGCAGGCCTCGAGCGCAAATTTTCCAAACTAGCAGAATGAAAGAAAATCCATCACCTATCGACGCATCCATACTTCTCAAATTAGTGGAAGTCCGCATGCCTTTCGGAAAATTCGAAGGTAGGCTTTTGGCCGACTTACCCATATTTTACTTAGAGTGGTTCAGCCGGAAGGGTTTCCCGGCTGGTGCATTGGGAAAACAATTGGCGACAGTTTATGAGATTAAGCTCAACGGATTAGATGAAATCCTGCACAAAGTAAAAGCAATAGAAGTCCAACGGCGCGGCAAATAAGCCAATTATCACGCTTCGGCGTGTAGTGTCTAAACTTCGATTTCTCCGCCACTTAACCCCCTAGCCTGATTAAAAATCGCAGAAAAACTCGATATGGATCGTGAAAAAAGGCAGTTGATTTTGAGAATGTGGATTTCAAAAGTTCAATAAAACCGGACATTCCGAAGTAAAATGGCCGTAATTTGTGAAAAATATTAAGAAATAGGTGCGAGATTCCAATATTCGCTTACCTTTACGCCCAATAATTTTTTAATTTACCCAATGAATAACGGCACAGTAAAGTTCTTCAACACATCCAAAGGATTTGGATTTATCAAAGAAGACGGATCAGAAAAAGAGATTTTCGTTCACGTAAGTGGATTGATTGATCAAATCAAAGAAAACGACATGGTCATTTATGACGTGAAGGAAGGAAAAAAAGGTTTAAACGCGGTTAACGTTAAGTTAGCTTAATTTAGATTTTTAATACCCAATTTCTTGAACGCCCCTTTCGGGGCGTTTTTTTTTGCCTGAAAGCCAGGTTAGAAGCATTCGATTTGTCCTGTATCGTAGCTCAAAAAGTTTATTTCGGTATAAAATATGTAGAATGTAACTTTGGGCTCTTCAAAAATAAAACCACACCTGCATGAAGTTCCGCCTCTCTATTTTGGCCTTAGCCTTGGGCTTAGGTATTTTTCAAGCCTGCAAGCATTCTGAAGAAGGGCAAAAATCGAAATACACTTACGAAACTGTCGATGGCGATCCACTGGGGGCAAAGATTTACACCTTCCCGAATGGTTTGAAACTCTACATGTCAGAGAATCACGACGAGCCGCGGGTAGTAGCCCAGATAGCTGTGCGCACTGGAAGTAAGCAAGATCCGGCAGATGCAACCGGTCTAGCACATTATTTGGAACATATGCTTTTTAAAGGCACTTCAGATATGGGCACCAAGGATTGGGAAACCGAATCGGCATACCTGAAGCAGATCAGCGATCTCTATGAAACCCATCGCAATACAACCGATCCGGCACAGCGCAAATCAATCTACGGGGCTATTGATAGCATCTCAGGATTAGCAGCCGAAATAGCAATTGCCAACGAATACGATAAAATGGTCTCTTCACTGGGGGCTCAAGGAACCAACGCCTACACCTGGTACGAGCAAACAGTTTATATAAACGATATCCCGAGCAATGAGCTCGAAAAATGGGCCAACTTGGAGTCAGAACGTTTTAGCGAATTGGTACTCCGCCTGTTTCATACAGAACTCGAAGCGGTGTACGAAGAGTTTAACCGGACGCAGGATAGCGATAACCGGCGAGCCTATTACCTTATGATGGAAGAGCTTTTCAAAAATCACCCTTACGGCACACAAACCACCATTGGGACGAGCGAACACTTGAAAAATCCATCGATGGAGAAAATACACGCTTACTTCAAAGAGCGGTATGTGCCAAACAATATGGCGATCGTTTTGAGCGGTGATATCAACCCCGATGAATGTGTAGCCCTTATTGAAAAAACCTTTGGCGATTACGAGCGCGCAGAAGTGCCCGAATTCAAATTCACTCCCGAAGCCCCAATCGCAGCAGCCGTGGTGAAAGACGTAACTGGTGTGCAGCCCGAATTTGTTACTATCGGCTATCGCCTAAACGGAATAGCCAGCGATGACGCCCTAAAATTAAAAGTGCTGGATGGTATCTTATCAAACGGACAAGCCGGGCTAATCGACCTAAACTTGGTGCAGAAGCAAACAGTGCTTCAAGCTTACTCTTCGCCTACCTCATTCACCGACTATTCCATGCTCACCCTTACAGGAAATCCTCGTGAAGGTCAAGATCTCGAAGAAGTTGGCAACCTGCTTCGAGCGCAAATTGAGCTCGTTAAGCAAGGAGAATTTGAAGATTGGATGATCGAAGCAGTTGTAAATAACTTAAAGCTCAACGAACTGCGACAAACAGAGTCGAACTGGGCACGCGCCAGCAAAATGGTGAATGCCTTCATCTATGGTCAACCCTGGGAGACAGTGGTAGGCGAATACGACAAAATGGGTGCATACTCCAAACAAGAAATTATGGATTTTGCGAAAGCAAATTTCAATGATAACTATGTACAGATCAACAAGCGTCAGGGAAAGAACAATGCCGTAAAAGTAGAGAAACCTACCATCACTGCTGTGAATATCGACCGCGAATCGCAGTCGAAGTTCTTCCTTCAATGGGATTCCTTAGAAACCGGTCGAATCGAACCCATTTTTGTGGATTATAAAGCAGCGATAAAAACGGAAAAGCTTCCCAATGGATTGGAATTAAACACGATCAACAATGACTTGAATGAGCTTTTCAGCCTTTATTATATTTTCGATATGGGCAGCGACAATGACTTGAAATCGGCTTTGGCGATCGAGTACTTACCCTATTTGGGTACATCGAGCATGAGCGCCGAAGACTTGCAAAAAGAAATGTTCCGACTGGGAATAACTTTCGATGTAAGCGCTTCACGCGATCAATCGTACGTTGTTCTCAGCGGTTTAAATTCTTCGCTCGAAGAAGGCCTCAAACTATTTGAAAACATTCTATCTGACGTTCAGTCCGATCAAACTGCCTATAGCGATATGGTAGATGGAGTGATGAAACGCCGTCAAGACGCCATGAAAAATAAGGGTCAAATACTTCAATCGGCTATGATGCAATATGCGCAATACGGCAAAGATTCACCCAAGAAAAATCTGTTGTCCGACTCTGATCTTGCGGCAATAAACCCCGATGAGTTGGTTGCAAAAATCAAAGAACTTACAAGTTTCGAACACCGCATTTTCTATTACGGTCCAGAGAAAACAGCCAAACTCGAAAAGCTATTGGCCGATTACCACAAGGTTCCTGCAGAATTTAAAGCTTACCCTGAAGCCAAGACTTTTGAAGAACTTGAAATCGCCAACAACAAAGTCTATTTCGTAGATTACGATATGGTGCAAAGCGAAATGATGATGGTATCCAAAGGTCCGACGTTCGAGTTAAGCATGGCCCCATCGATCAATCTTTTTAACGAATATTTCGGTAGCGGATTGAGCTCCATGGTATTTCAGGAAATTCGGGAATCGAAAGCGCTCGCGTACAGCGCGTATGCTTACTACGGCATGCCACGAAAGGCAGATGAGTCGCATTATACCGTCGCTTACATTGGAGCGCAAGTGGATAAACTTCCGGAAGCTACTTCAGCTATGCTCGAGCTTATGAACAATATGCCGCGAGCCGACATTCAGTTTGAAAGTGCACGTGATGCAGCTATGAAGAAGATTGAGACGAATCGCACTTCGCGCGAGGACATTTACTGGAGTTACGAAGCCGCTAAGCGTCGCGGACTCGATTACGACCTAAACCGAATGGTTTACGATTCGCTGAAAACAATCAATTTCGATAAGCTCCAAGGCTTTTTCGATCAGCAGATTAAAGGTCAAAATTATACCTTCTGCGTTATTGGCAATGAAAACATGGTTGACAAATCGACCCTCGAAAAATTGGGTACCCTCGAAGTGCTTTCACTTGAAGAGGTCTTTGGCTATCCGGCCAATAAAGCACCTGATAATTTGGTGAAGAACTAAGCGTTCATTAGGGCAATTTTCGGCTTGGCCGAACCTTTAAGATCGTAATTTTGCACTCCTTCGAGCCTGCCTTTGGCGGGCTCGAACTTTTAGCCAAAAGCCTTGACCACGCGCGAACATTACTTTGCCAATTTACGCATAGCCTTGCCGGTAATGATCGGTCAGTTGGGACATATCATGGTGAGTGTGGCCGACAGCATTATGGTGGGTCAACTGGGTACACTTGCCCTGGCGGCAGTGGCATTGGCAAGTAGCGTCTACGTGGTCTTCTTGGTTTTTGGAATTGGCGTAGCTTACGGCATTACGCCACTGGTGGGCAAATCGGCCGGAAAAGGTTTTATACACGTACAAGGTGTGCTCCTTCGCCATGCGTTTTGGATCAACCTGCTGGTTGGAATCGGCTTATTTCTTCTTATGCTACTCATGTTACCAGTGATGGACTACTTGGGTCAGAACCCAGCCATTGTCCCCCCAGCTCGGAGCTATTTTGTAATTGTGGCTTCATCGGTAGTGCCGCTTATGATCTATCTCAGCTTTAAGCAATTTGCCGAAGGACTGGAAGACACCCGCATGGCAATGATAATTTCCATTGCCTGCAATTTGATTAATATCGGCTTGAACTACCTTCTCATTTACGGGGCTTGGGGTTTCCCTGAAATGGGGATAGTCGGTGCGGCTTGGGCTACGCTCATTGCGCGGATTCTCATGATGGTATGGATTTGGTTGTATGTACGCCGCGCTAAAAAATTCAAAATCTACGCCCTTCGCATTCGTTTTGTGCGTTTCCGAAGGAAAATAGCCTACCGCCTGCTCCAAATCGGCCTACCTTCTGGTCTTCAATACATATTCGAAGTAGGTGCATTTTCGTTAGCTGCGGTCTTCGCAGGAATGATCAGCGCCACCGCCCTGGCGGCTCACCAAATTGCTATCAACATTGCCAGCGTGAGCTATATGGCTGTAACCGGAATCGGCGCTGCGGCGACGGTGCGCGTGAGCAATCAACGCGGTAAAGGTGGTAAGAAAAACCTCGAAATGACATCCAAAAGTATTTTTACCATGGCCTTCATATGGATGGTATTTTGCGGGCTGATTATTCTCGGCTTCCGCAACGTTCTTCCCGAATTTTATTCAGATGATCCTACGGTGATCGCTTTGGCGAAAGTAATGTTATTGATCGTCGTTCTTTTTCAAATCTCCGATGGCCTCCAGGCTGTGGCACTGGGAGCGCTGCGCGGCTTTACCGACGTGCGCATTCCCACGCTTATCACTTTCTGCGCCTATTGGCTTATTACCTTGCCTTTGGCTTATGGCTTATCGCAACACACTACGCTAGGCGCAATGGGGATTTGGTATGCCCTTGCGGGTGGGCTTACCCTTTCGGCGGTGCTGTTGCTGCGCAGGTACTACCGCCTGCAGCGCGCTTTCCTTTAAATCAGGGATTGAATCGCGACTTCAAACTATCGTTTCCCTTCATCGCAATAGCGCGGTAAATCTCTTCTTGAACCCGCGTGCGAATGTCCATTTGGGCAAGCTTCTTGTTTTCAGCACTTGGATATATGCGATTTGATAGAAATATGTAAACGGTTTGCTCCTTGGGGTCAGCCCAGGCCATGGTGCCTGTAAAACCGGTATGACCGAAAGAGTCGAAAGACACACACTTGCAGGTCGGCCCGGGTCCAGGCGGAATCACAGGCTTGTCAAAACCAGCTCCGCGGCGTTTCTTATCGTTTTGATCGACACAAAATTGGCAACGGGTGTATTCAGAAATCACTGCTTCACTCAGGTAGCGCGCGCCACCATAGGTGCCGCCATTAAGCAGCATTTGCATAATGGCAGCAAGCGACTCTGCATTGCCAAATAAACCGGCATGCCCTCCTACTCCACCTTGCATGGCCGCGCCTTGGTCGTGCACGTCACCGTGTACCAGCTGTTTCCGGTACGATGCATCATATTCCGTGGGCACGATCTGTTTGGGTGAAAATTTTTCCAACGGGCGATAGGTCATCGTCCCGAGCCCCATGGGTTCATAGAAATGGCGCTGTGTGTATTGATCAATGGTTTCACCAGACAATTTCTCGACTACCAAACGCATAAAATAATAGCCCAGATCGCTGTATTTGTAGTCTTTTTTGGCGTCGAGCGGCTCCTTTAAAATCCGGTAGAGCATGGAATCGCTGTATGACTGCCTGATATAAAAATCGCGTGCTACCCGCTTAGAATAAACTACGGATGGCTTATTTGAGTAAATTCCCGGCAGGGGGCCTTCCTTGGTAATTGTCTCCGTGTAAAACGGTATCCACGCTTTAAAACCTGCGACGTGCGCCAGCATTTGCCTGGGGGTTAGTTTTGAGTAAGCACTAGAGTCCGGCATTTGTGGTAGGTAATCCCGGATGGGCTTATCGAGATCAAATTTACCTTCGTCCTGTAGTTTCATAAGCGACAAAGTAGTAGCAGCAATTTTGGTGATGGAAGCCAGGTCATAGAGATCTTCTGGAGCTACTGCCTTGGCATTCTCGTAAGTGTGGTAGCCGAAACACTTGTCATAAATAACCTTTCCGTTCTGAGCCACTAGCACTTGTGCTCCCGGATATGCTCTAGCCGCAATGCCTTCTTTTACGATGCTGTCGATCCCGTCGAAGGCGGTGGGTTTAAAACCCATTTCTACAGGGCTCGACCATTCCAATCTATTGCTTACCGAAGCGGTAAGTCCGGCATGGAGTGCAAACTGATTTCCCACGGCTACGGGGAGGGTTCCATTCATACCAACTGCTCCCGAAATGGCGGCAACTGCGGCCCGCGCTTGGAAGTTATCATCCTGATAAGCCACCACTATAGCAGCCAAGCCATCAACCGATTTCAAGGCTTTGAGCGCATACGGGCAGGTTTGCAGCACCAATACCACTTTGTGCTTTATGGCTAATTTTTCAATGAGAGCGGCTGCTTCGTTCGAAAATCCAAAATTTTTGGCTGGCGATTGAGTCCCGATAACCTGCACAACTATCAAAGCGGTATCGGTGAAAGCCGTCGAAATTTGCTTTACCTGCTCGGCGGTTGGCACAGTAGCGGCGTTGAACTTTCGGAACCTGGCCGATTTCTTAAGCTCTTGTTCGAAGGATGAGCCATCGCCACCGATGGTAACGAGACCCATGGGGTATTGATCCATTCGCTTCAGCGGAAGCAGATTGTCCGTGTTATGCACGAGTGTAATCGACGCTTCGGCCAGTTTCTTCTTAAGCACAAGGGCTTCTGGCGTATTCAAATCCTTGTGCAAGTTGCGTATTTCGATCGGTCTTTCCTTTGGCAAACCCAGCCAGGCTTTAGCCTGCAAGATGCGTCGGACACTGGCGTTTACCGCCGCTTCCGTGTAAGTGCCATCGGCTATGGCGGCTTTTAAACGAGCCACTGCTTTGGGTACATCTTCTGCAAATAGCAACACGTCGTTGCCAGCTTGAGCGGCCAGCAAGTCCACATCGCCGGGGGCAAATTGAGCACTCACCCCCTTCATATTCAAGGCATCGGTGAAGATCAAACCCTGAAAGCCTAAATCGCCGCGCAATAATTGTCGCACAATCTGTGGCGACAGAGTACTTGCCCGGTTTTTGGCGCTGTCTAAGGCAGGTACGCTCAAATGAGCAACCATTACCGAAGCTAATCCTATGTCGAATAAAGGTTTGTAAGGAGACAATTCAATTTGAGATAAGCGCACTTTGTCGTGCTTGATCACCGGTAAGGCCAGGTGCGAATCGGTGTCGGTATCGCCGTGACCAGGAAAGTGCTTTGCATTGGCCAAGACGCCGTGGTCCTGCATTCCTTTAATGTACATAGCCGATTTTCGGATTACCGACTGCGGGTCTTGCCCAAAAGAGCGGGTGCCGATCACGGGGTTGGCAGGGTTATTATTGATATCGACCACTGGGGCAAAATTTATGTGCACGCCCAATCTCCGACATTCGCGGGCTACCTCCGCTCCGAAAGCGTAGATCAGGCTATCGTTCTTGATAGCACCAAGGGTCATTTGCCTTTGAAAGCGGATGGTACTGTCGAGCCTCATGGCGAGCCCCCACTCGGCATCCATTCCAATCATAAGCGGAACCTTAGCCGCGGCTTGCAGCCTATTGGTCAGTGCTGCTTGGCGAACCGGCCCACCTTGAAAAAAGATTAAGCCTCCAATGCCATATTGACTGACCAATTTTTTGAGTTCGGCTTCGTGGGCCGCGTCCTTATTGCTGTAAGCAGCTACCATAAAAAGTTGGCCAATCCGCTGGTCGAGTGTGAGTTTATCCATCAAGGAATCGACCCATGCAGAAGCTTGCATTTCGAAGACGGGGCGCTGACCAACTGCTCCAAACTGGCAAAATGCCGTAAGCAACAGTACTAATGGAATTATACGTGTCAGGAAAACCTTCATGGACTTATATTTGTTTGCTAAGGTACAGCGCAAGGATTAGGCCCTTTTCGGATGGCCAATGAGTTATGCACAGCACTACGTAATAAAACGCCAATAGATGCGCTATGTTATGGCTTAATAGCTCGGCAAATCTTAATAATTTTGAAATCCATGAAACCACCCAGGATACCATCACTCTTTAAAATGGGCGATCGCAGTAGGCCAAAGTCCTTTGGCTACCAGCCGCGCACCTTCGATGAGCGCAAGGAACGATTAAAAAAACGGAAGGACGAGATCGATACCGAAATGGCGAAGCAAAAAGGTTTGGGGTCAACTTACGAAAATCACTTGCGCGAGCGGATTTCTGACTCTTGGGCTCGGCGCGAAACTCGGCGACAATCGCGCAATTCAGGTTACAGGGTTTTGTTAATTTTGGCAGGGCTAATCATCTTGCTCTATCTTATTTTTTCAAACATCGGTATTCCCAATTTATAATGCCTGACATTATTCGACTTCTTCCCGACGCGGTAGCCAATCAAATCGCCGCCGGCGAAGTGGTGCAAAGGCCAGCTTCGGCGGTGAAAGAACTTTTAGAAAATGCCGTCGATGCGGGAGCTACCGACATCAAGCTACTAATAAAGGATGCCGGCAAAACCTTAATCCAAGTTATCGACAACGGATGCGGAATGACGGAGACCGACGCTCGGCTGAGTTTTGAGCGGCATGCCACTTCCAAAATCCGAAAAGCGGAAGAACTTTTCGCCATCAAAACCAAGGGTTTTCGGGGAGAAGCACTCGCTTCGATTGCCGCTATTTCCCAAGTGGAAATGAAGAGCCGAATGCGTGAAAACGAATTGGGAACGCGCTTGCTGGTATCGGGCAATAAGGTTGAATGCCAGGAGCCGACCGCCACCGCCTGCGGTACCTCCATCGCCGTGCGCAACCTCTTTTTCAATACCCCCGCCCGACGAAATTTTCTCAAAAGCGATCCTATTGAGATGAAGCACATCATCGAAGAGTTTGAACGGGTGGCGTTGGTGCATGCCGATATTGGTTTTACCGTAAGCCACAATGGTACCGAGCTTTTCAATCTCCGAGCTTCACAGCTGCGGCAGCGCATCGTAAATCTGATGGGCGGAAAATTTAACGAGCGGCTTGTTCCCGTAAAGGAAGAAACCGCCATTGTCCGCGTCACGGGGTTTATCGGCAAGCCCGAATACGCTAAAAAGACCCGCGGAGAGCAATACCTTTTTGTGAACGATCGGTTTATTCGCAATAATTTCGTCCATCACGCTATTGCTTCGGCTTACCGAGATTTAGTAGGCAACCAGGCATATCCCGCATATTTTATCTACCTCGATTTGGACCCCGCCAGGATCGATGTGAACATTCACCCCACCAAAACGGAAGTGAAATTTCTCGAAGAGCGATCGATTTATTCGATTTTACATGCCGCTGTGCGCAACAGCCTTGGGAAGTACAACATTTCGCCCAGCCTGGATTTCGATCAAGAACAGATTTTCAATATTCCACCCGTTGATCAAAAGGCTGAGATAAGCGCCCCGAGCACCAAGGATTATGATTTCAATCCATTCGCTTCAGCTTCTGCCGGAAAGCCAAGCGGCATGCGGAGTGCAGGTAATGCGAGTTTCCCGAAAGACTGGACCGAACTCTACCAAATCACCGAAGAGCGCGAAGTGCAGCAACGCAATTTTGATCAGGAAGAATCAACTCCATTTGAAACGGGCGCAGCCCGACCGGTGATCCAAGTACAAAATCGCTACCTGATAACGACCATAAAATCCGGTTTTGTAGTAATCGATCAGCATCGGGCGCACGAGCGAATTCTTTACGAACGAAATTTAGACACTTTGCACCATCAACAGAAGTCGAGCCAACAACAATTATTTGCTCAAACCGTTGAACTTTCGGCAACTGATTGCGCCCTACTTATGGATTTAAAAGATGATCTTACTAAAATAGGTTTTACCATCGACACTTTTGGGGGCAATACCATTGTGGTGAACGGGGTGCCTAGCGAAGCGCTTCAGCTCGATATTAAATCGGTAATCGAGCAAATTCTTGAACAGTATAAAAATGCCGTCGGCGATTTTCAAATAGATCACACCGAGCGTTTGGCGCGAAGCACCGCCCACAGCTTAGCCATTAAGCCCGGTAAGCGATTGTCGCAAACGGAGATGATCGATTTAATCGACACCCTTTTTGGTTGCCGGCAGGCTCAAAGCAGCCCCAACGGAAAACCTGTATTTCTGAATTTCTCAACCGACGACCTCCTACAAAAATTTAAATCTGCATGAACGGATCACCCAGCAGCGCTTTTGGCAACATTCCCACTGTGGTCAAGAATCTTTTGATCATCAATGGTTTATTCTTCTTAGCTACCCTCGCGTTACCCCAGCTCACCGAGATTTTCGGAGCCTACTACTACGACTCCCCTAAATTTCGCCTTTGGCAGATTGTCACACATATGTTTATGCATGGCAATTTCATGCATATCTTCTTTAATATGTTCGCCTTGTGGATGTTTGGAACAGCCATAGAGCGGGTATGGGGTCCAAAACGTTTTCTTAATTATTACCTCATTACCGGTTTTGGAGCTTTCTTGCTTCACTATGCCATTGTAGCCTACCAGGCGCACGAGCTCATCGCCCAGCTTGGCCCCGATGCGGTGGAGCGTGTTAAAACCGAAGGCTTGAAGATGTGGGGCGAAGGGTACAACTATGGTGCATCTTCCCTGGCCGATTTGAATGCCATCTATTACATTCCTGTAGTCGGCGCATCGGGTGCTGTGTTCGGTCTACTTCTCGCTTTCGGGATGATGTTTCCGAATACCCAGCTTATGATGCTCTTCTTCCCTGTGCCGATCAAAGCCAAGTATTTTGTAATGATTTACGGAGCGATCGAGCTTTTTTCGGGTATTTCCAACCAGCCGGGCGATAATGTGGCTCACTTTGCCCACCTTGGTGGTATGCTTTTCGGATTTATCCTGATCAAGTATTGGCAGAAAAACGATATGAACTACCGACAATATTAAACCCTATGGCATCGCCGATTGACGATCTGAAATTAGCCTTCCGCAACGGTACGGCACTTATCCAAATCATATTTTTAAACGTGGGGGTTTTTTTGGCGCTCACGCTTGTTCGCATTTTTGGGTTCTTCTTCCAATCGAAGCCGATACCCCAGGTGATGCCATGGATATCTGGCCATTCCAATTGGGAAGTAATGCTCTACAAACCTTGGACCGCACTCACCTATATGTTCGTGCACGAAGGCTTATGGCATATACTCTTCAACATGATTTTGCTCTACTTCGCGGGGCGAATGTTCGTCGATCTACTCAATTCAAAGCGATTTATAGCCGTCTATATCCTTGGCGGATTGGCCGGTTTCTTACTCTATTTTATTGGTTACAATACCTTGCCCGTATTTCGTGGCCCCGACTCGTTGATCTTAGGAGCGTCCGCCAGTGTGATGGCGGTGCTGGTAGCCGTAGCTACTTACATGCCCAATATGGAAGTTCGGCTTATCCTTATCGGAAATGTAAAGCTCAAATACGTGGCTATTGCATTTGTAGCACTCGACATTCTTTTTCTAGATGGGGGCAATACCGGTGGGCGCCTTGCCCACATCGGAGGAGCGGCATTCGGCTATTTTTACGCTTTACAGTTGCAAAAAGGGAATGATTTAGGAAAAGTAGTTTACGTAGTGGGCGATTTTTTCCGAAATTTGATCGTACCAAAACCGAAGTTGAAAGTAGCTTCCCGCAACAAGGCAGCTCAGAGCGCGAAACCCCGCCTACCCGATCAACAGAATAAGATCGACCGAATACTCGACAAAATTTCGAGAAGTGGGTACGATAGCCTGAGCAAGGATGAGAAGGAGATACTCTTCAATGCGAGCAAGAAATAAGTGTTAAAGAGGCTGCGATTAATCAGTAAGCGCATGGTTATCAGTTTTAACCTGATAGCCGTCCTTACGCTTTGCCTGGCTTATGTTTCGACCTACATAAGCCCAGCCGAAACACCCTACATTGCTCTTTTCGGTATCGGCTACGGTCTAAGCCTCGTGGCCAATTTACTCTTCATTCTATTTTGGGTATTGGTAAAGAAACGCTTTGCCCTGTTATCCACGGTTGCCATATTAGCTGGTTTTACTCACTTGGCGGCATATTACCAATTGCTCCCTGCTTTTGCCGAAGCAAAAGGTGGCAAATCGATTCATCTGGTATCGCAAAACGTTCGTCTTTTCGGTTGGTATAATTGGCGTACGAATCAAAAAGACCGCGATTTGATGATTGAAAACTTGCAAGGAGAAGCGGCGGACGTGTATTGTTTTCAAGAGTTTTTCTCCCACCGCAAGCCCGGTGTTTTTGACACCAAATCGATACTGCGGCGAAAGCTGAGTGCGCCCTATGTGCACGAAGTTTATCCAGTTACGGTGCAGGGTGAACAGCAATACGGCACAGCTATATTTAGCAAATACCCCATAGTGAATCGAGGGCAAATAAACTTCGACAAAGAGCGCAGCAACCTTTGTCTGTTCGCTGATATTGTTAAGGAAGGCGACACCTTGCGCGTTTACAGTGCGCACTTAGCATCCATTCGCTTTAGCGATGCCGACTATCGCTTTATAGAAGAATTGGGTGAAGATCAAACCAAGGTGGTAGAAGGGCGGCGCATTTTGCAACGGCTCAATTACGCCTATAAACGGAGAGCATTGCAGGTAGAGAAGATCGTGGCTCACACCAAAAATTCGCCACACAAAGTAATCGTTTGTGGCGACTTCAATGATACACCCGTTTCTTACACCTACGCACATCTCACCCAGGATTTGCGTGATTCTTTTCGGGAAAGCGGCTGGGGTATTGGCAATACCTACCGCGGAAAATTCCCTTCTTTTCGAATCGATTACATATTGCACAGCCCGAATATGACATGTGCTGATTACAAAACTCTACCCGAGCAAGTGTCCGACCATCATGCTATTAGCTCGCGCATGGTTTGGGATTAGCTCAGAGAGCGAGCTTAGATCCTGGAGTGGTCCAAGTGCTTTTTCTCTGTGTGCTCTGTGTAAAGAAAGGAGTCACAGAGTTCACGAAGGTTTCACAGAGTTATGCAGAGAGATTGCGCTCACCGACTCAAAACTCTGTGGTTCTCTGTGCCTTTCTCTTTGCGCTCTGTGCAAATAAAGGAGTCACAGATTTCACGAAGGTTTCACGGAGTTGCCCAGAGAGACCATTCCCGCCGTCCCGATTTACTCTGTGGTTCTCCATGCCTATTTCTACGTGTTCTCTGTTTAAAAAGCTGTCGCAGAGTACGCTAAGGTTTCACAGAGTTGCATGGAGAAATTATTTTCAGGGAGATTACCGAGAGAATTATCCTAATTGCCCTTCTTAAAATCGTCGAACTTAACATTTAGCGTAAAGCTATTGCTCGCCCCCGCTTGCGAATAGATCGC